>CAZTII010000122.1:0-1526 GCA_964613305.1 uncultured Erysipelotrichaceae bacterium | reverse complement strand
AACCGGTAGGTCGGGAAACTGGCGCCTGGGTTCGAATCCCAGTTCCTCCGCCATCAACTTATTATTTATATATCGCGGGATAGAGCAGTCTGGTAGCTCGTCGGGCTCATAACCCGGAGGCCGTGGGTTCGAATCCCTCTCCCGCAACCAAATGGTCCTGTAGCTCAGTCGGTAGAGCAATGGACTGAAAATCCATGTGTCACCGGTTCAATCCCGGTTGGGACCACCATTTGTAGATACGCGTATAAACAATTGTTTATACGCTTTTTCTTTGTTTGAATAATTATTGATTATTTCTATATCAATTCTATAATAATATGTTTTTCCGCTTTTTTGCTTTTTAAGTAAACCTAAAGTTTCAATATGATTTAATAGTTTATTTACTGTTATTTTATTGATTTCCATCTCTTCGCTCAGTTCATTTAATGTGATTCCACTTTCTGAAAATAATTGTCCTTGAATTAATAAGAATATGGTATCTTTTTCTTTTTTCTTAAAAAAATAATCGCTATTATGAATTAATTGTTTATAATAATTCCATTGATTGTATCTTTCATATAAAGCAATAAAAAGATTTTCCATTGCTTTATTTAATATGTCTGTAAATGAATGTAAAAAATATGTAAGGTCACCTCTGTTTAGTTTATTGTTACAAATATTGAACGCTTCGTATTATGAGTTGATATTGTCTTTAATCGTATGAGATAGTCTATACCCGATCAATGGATTTAATTGTTTAGCTACTAATAAATCTATTAACACGACCGTTACCATCGTAAAACGGATGTATAAAACCGAATAAGTAGTGGAAAATACATACTCTAATAATCGGTATTAAACTTTAGTGATGCAAAATGTGTAATGCATCATTCATTGCTTCAATGATTTTTGATTCGGGATAAAGACCATCATGTATCTTTTTTTGGGTGGCTGTATAAACTGAAACTGATTCTTTTCTAAAATGTACTCCATCCAATTCATTATCGCTTTTAATTTCGCTTGATATTAATTCATCAAATAATTGTCGGATGGACTCATTCGTATCTAAATGAATATTTTCGCTAAGTTTTAAATATTTAGTAACGATTCCATTGAATCGTTTATTAGTAGAATTATCTTTTTCTAAAACATCTTTTACGTCTTTTCTCGAACTATGGATTCCTTCTATATTATTTGTTTGAATAATTTCATCGATTAAGCACTTTGTTTTATATTGAACAATTGCTTTTTTTGGTAATTTATAATAAATATCGTTTATATCATTGTTTAATTTTAAAATATCATACAATGTGTTTGTCAATTGTGGCGTGTTTAAATAAAATACCGTGTCACTAAGTTTTGGAAAATGTAGATGTACAGCACATTCGTTTGTATATCTCGACTTAAAAATTTCATCATAATTTTCTGTGTCGCTATAAAATAGTTTATTTAGTGATTTATACATAAATTAATCCTCCTTTTTTTCTTGAAAAGGGTAGTGTCAATATTTATGTGTAAACATCTCTTGTAAAAATAAGTAATTGTTG
>CAZTII010000121.1:0-1723 GCA_964613305.1 uncultured Erysipelotrichaceae bacterium | reverse complement strand
CCTTTTTTCTATTAGCAGGTGCTTTTGAGGTTACACATAAAATTATACACTCTCCGAACTGGAATGGTATAACAAGTTAGTAAAAGAAAAAAACTCAATAATAATTTGATTGTTTTCATATATTTTTTCTCCTATTTAGTGATATCGTTATCATAATAACACAATATTTTTAAAATCTTGAATAGAGATTTATATTAATTATTTTTAAAGAATGCTTGCAACTTTCTTCACATTTCATTACACTTAACGTATGACAACTATAAAATTCGAAAATCTCGGTTTATCCGATGAGTTATTACAAGCTATTAAACATTGTGGGTACACAACGTGTACAAAACCACAATCGCAAGCAATTCCAGCCTTATTAAAACCAACAGATGCGCTTATCCAATCTGAAACAGGTTCAGGAAAAACCGCAACTTTTTGTATCCCACTAATACAAAAAATAGATTTTAACGATTCGACCAATGCGATTATTATCACACCAACGCGAGAACTAGCACAACAAATCCAAGAAGAATTTAATCGCCTCGCTACATTTAAAAAATTACATTGTGTTCTATGCATAGGAAGAGAAGATTTCAACAAGCAAAAGAATCAATTAAAGCAAAAGGCACATGTCATTGTAGGAACATGCGGTAGAATTATCGAACACCTACAAAATGACAACATCGACTTACGTCAATTCAATACATTAATTCTAGATGAAGCGATGGAAATGTTTTCGATGGGATTATTAGATCAAACAGTGAAAATACATAAAATGTTACCAAAACACAATACTTGGCTCTTTTCCGCAACTCTCGACACTCAAGAGTCATTTGATTATTTCAAACTAAACAACCCAATAAGAATTGAAATAGACCACCATCAACAAATAAAAAAAGCAATAGACTGTTATCGTATAGAAACAGAAGATAAACAAAAAACACTAATCACATTACTAAACAACTATCCAATTCAATCATGTATTATCTTTGTTGAACGACGAGAGGAAACGGATAAACTACAACAAATATTAGATGATTATGGAATTTACTGTGATTGTATCCATGGTGGCATGCAACAAAAAGAACGATTTAAAATTATGAAACGATTTAAAGAAGGTGAACTTCGCTGTTTAGTCGCAACCGATATCATCGCTAGAGGATTAGACGTCAGTGGCATATCACTTATCGTACATTATACACTTCCAACCTCACAAGATAATTACATTCATAAATCGGGACGAGGAGCACGTGTTAACGAAACATCCGTCTCTATCGTATTAATGCATCCATCAGAAAAGTCATCAATGTTAGAATTTCTAATGGAGACAACAACGCCATTTACAATTCCTACAAAAAAAGCAAACAACGATTTTTACGAAAGTATTCATAAAGAATCTAAAACAAAAGCCTTCGAACATCTAAAAACAACACTTTGGATAAGCGGTGGCAAAAAAGATAAAATTCGACGAATTGATATCGTTGGTTCTCTATGTAATAATCTAAATATAAATGCAGAAGATATAGGAATCATCGATATTCAAGATGACTATTCAACAGTAGTCCTACTAAATCAAGCAAATCTAAAATCAATTAAATCCATGTTAATCAAAGGAAAAAAATGGAAATGTGAACCAAAGAGAAGTTAATAGCCCAAAAGATGCATCTAAGCATCTTTTTTTGAGTATATTAAAAGACATGGGGTTTGTGTATCGCAGTCCAATATCTTGGGGGTG
>CAZTII010000120.1:0-1750 GCA_964613305.1 uncultured Erysipelotrichaceae bacterium | reverse complement strand
ATCCATCGATAGTGGATCCACTGTCCATTTATTAAGGGCTTCTTGAATTCTTGCCGCAGATAGACCTAGTTCCCAATGTTTTCCAGGGGTTTCACCCTTATAGCAAACAATTTTGTTTTGAATTATACGTACAACAATTAAGGCAATCATACACGACAATAGATGTGCTTCAATGTGTTCAGGTGTTCTGACTCGAAGTGGTCTTGTTTCTAAGTCGCTTTTCATCATTTGAAATTGGCGTTCAATTCGCGATAATCCATGATATGTGTCAATTACCTCTTTTTCAGGCATTGTTAGTTCCGAAGTTACTATTTGATAATAACCCATCGATTGTTTGAATTTATTCACTTTGTCATAATCGATAAGCATTTTAAGTTTAGATGAATCCACAATTTCACCAGTGTCATCGTTAATGCAATCTTTTTTTATAAATCGTTTAATTGTCGATGTTTGTGATTTACTAATTCTAAAATTTTCAGGGTTTTGTTCTAGTTTTTCAATGAAATCTAAAAATGATTTATTTTCAGCTACTTGTTTTTTGTAGAACCTCTCACTCCAATACACAACTACTTTTTCTACTATTTCTTGTTGCTGAGTTGAATTAATCGTTACTTTTCTTTTAATAATTTTTGATTTGTATTTAAAACTTTTGTTTTCTTCAATATAGCCTTTTTGATCGAAAATCCAATCTTTTTCTACCTTTGTAGTTTTTTCGATGCTTTTACTAATAATGTAGCCATGATTACTATTAATGAGATGGGCAGTGTTATTGCCTCGATACATACCACGATCTCCAACAAAAATATAGCGAGAGAGTTCTAAATTGTCGATTGATTTATTTAACGCTTCAATTACAGTTAAATGATCGAGGGTATTTCCAGAAAATACCTCAATGGAAATAGGAATCCCTTGTTGATCCATAAACAATCCCATTTGAACGATAGGTAGTCTTCTTTCTTCTTTATTTACTCCAAATTTTCTTAGGCCCTTAGTGGTTTCTCCATCTTCCTCAACATCATTGTCTGGACGTTCAATTTCAAAATAAAAATTGGTTACATCATAAAAAATTATGTTTGTAGTACGCTTAAAGGAAGAAACAAGTGATTGATTCAATTTTTTTATGATACTCATTTTGTAATCATAAATGAAGTCAAGGGTATCATAAATGTTGTATTCATATGGTTCTTTAACAATTGGTATATAATAATTTTCATTTTGTCTGGCTGTTTTAATTTTAGAGTCAGGATTTAAAATTCTGCCATAAATTAATAATCTGAAAAAACCAACTAAATCAAATTCATAGTTAGTTAGATGTTTATACCGACTAAACAAAGCAATCATACCAAGTTCATTTAATATCGCCTCTAATAAGCAATGAGAAAATAATTTAGGTTCACCAATACAAAAGGGATCACCCTCTGATAAGGAAAAGTCATAATTTTTTCTAGAAGTCGGTTTGTTGGAACAATAAGGATGAAGTGAGGGAATTAAAGGATTTCCCTGTTTAAAAGATTTTTTTAAACGTTCAACGTAGTTTGCCTCACCATCATCGAAACGATGCAATGGACCGATATTTAGAATAGTTTTTTTTCTGACGGTACGAATGCCTTTATCGTTAGTATAACGAGAACTTTCAACCAATCTTAAATAGGGGATACCGTTATTGAGAAATTTTTCAACAAACATAGAACCTCCTTATATACTTATGGACTACATAAATTATAAACTAAATCCGGATAAAATGCAATAT
>CAZTII010000119.1:0-1792 GCA_964613305.1 uncultured Erysipelotrichaceae bacterium | reverse complement strand
TCGCTGCTTTATTATCGTTCTTTTCCATCCTTTTAACAAACATAAAATTTATAACAAGTGTCGAAGTACGATTTTATCCATATTATCGAACGTATTTTCAATTGTTTAATGGTAGAGGAAACATTATTGATATCGACAACACTGAAAAAAAGATGTTAGAAGTTCTCATCGATGAAATAAAATACATTTCCATCCAACAAACAATTAGTTGTTTTCTCTTTGTTATATTTGTAAGTTTAGCATTAAAACCATTGTTTACAGATGAAATGTTAGCAATATTTCGGATATTAACGGTGGGCTACGCCTTTTATTCCATAGGGAATGTGGTGATGTTGTTGTCACTGTATTTTGCCGATAACAACAGTGCGTATAATTCCACCTTATTATTAGCCATTACAACCAATGGTTTTACTATTCTGCAATTGTTTTTTCCCAAAGAGTTTTATGGTTTTGGTTTCTTTATTGGATCAGCTATCTTTTGTATCGTTTCATTTATTCAATTAAACAACTATTTAGAAAAAATAAAAGTTCACGTTTTAGCTAAACAACCAATTGTTGTCTTTGAAAAGAAAGGTGTATTTGCCCCAATTCATTTTAAAACAGAACACATTTTTCTTAAACTTCAAGAATATCGTATTTCTGATTATGAGCGAAGAAAAAATAAGGTTGAATAAAAGTAAAATTGATGTACAATACTATTGAAAAGCGGTGTTCCCAGCCATAAATGAGGTGCTAAAAAAGCGGTGTTTCCGGCCAAAAACGAGAAGCTAAAAAAGAATTGGGAGAAATCTCAATTCTTTTAATTAAAGAAAGCCAAGGAAAATATTTATGACAATTTCATTTTTTAAAGCAAATGCAGCTTATTGTGACTATTTGAGGTTAAGTGATCCTGTTGTTCCCTATACAATGGAACAAAAAAATACTCGACCATTTATAAGGATGGTGTGCACAAAAATTAATATATGGTGTGAAGAAAATTACGACGGCTATTTTTTATGTGACAAGAATATTAAGACTGATTATACTTTAATTGTTAAAGGCGACTCAATGGTAGATGCTGAAATATATGATGGAGATTTGGTATTCGTTAAAAAGAGTAGCTATGTTGAAAATGGTAGGATAGTAGCAGTACTCTTAGAAGACGATAACGAGGTGCATAAAAAAGTCTACGTGTAAGAAAACCGTGTTGTGCTACAAGCTTGTAATTAAGCGTATCACCTATTGTAACTAGTGGCGTAATGATACTTGGTGAATGTGGTGGTGTTTATCATGAATTTGGAGAGTGATAGGGATGAGTGAAAATGAAAAAGTTGCAACAGTAATTATCTATGTCGATGATTCAGGAAAATTAACAAAAAAAGAAAGTGTCTGTACTTATGGGGGTTTAGTATTTACTTCTCAAAAAGAAAAAGAAAACTTTAATCGCATGTATAAAAGTATACTTAACGATATTAAGCATAATTATATACAAGAAGAAATTAAAAATATTAATCTCAAACCTGCTGATAGAAGACGAATTATTAACCTTTGCAAAAAGTACAAACCATTTTCAATCATCATTAATAACAATGATGTATATGAAAACATTATTAACGATAAAGCAAGTAAAGGAAGATTTATCGACTTTGCACAAAAAAGACATTTATTGATATTTTAAAAGAGTTAATGAAAGAAGATTATTTTGATAAATTTACTAAGGTTAATCTAACTATAAATATAGACCAGCAAACAACTAAAACAAACGGCTACTATTCGTTGAGAGATGGTTTGTATGAAGAATTAATACATGGAA
>CAZTII010000118.1:0-1974 GCA_964613305.1 uncultured Erysipelotrichaceae bacterium | reverse complement strand
CACAGGCCCTTACAGGGCGTTACATACCACTTGTTCTACAAGTGGTTATGATTGTTCTATTATGGAAATCACTATTTAGAAGTGGTCAAGCGCTTACAAATACGATATAATATATGAGTATGGTCTAGTTGACATGACATAGGAGGAACGTATGATCGAAAAAAAATATCAATTTTGGCTTAATAGCCCTAACATTGATCCAGTTTTAAAACAAGAGCTTTTAACAATGGATGAAAAAGCAAAAAATGATGCGTTTTATACGAATATCGAATTTGGTACTGCGGGAATGCGTGGTATTTTAGGTGCTGGTACAAATCGTATTAATATTCATACGATTAGAAAAGCTACTGCTGGGTTTGCTACATATATTTGTAATAATGGTGACGATTGTAAAGCTCGTGGTGTAGCGATCGGTTATGATAATCGTCACATGTCAAAAGAGTTTGCACTCGATAGTGCTGCTATCTTGGCTGGATATGGTATTAAGAGTTATGTGTTTGAGAGTTTAAGACCGACACCTGAATTATCGTTTGCTGTTCGTCATTTTAATTGTTTTGGTGGTATTATGATTACTGCTTCTCACAATCCTAAAGAGTACAATGGCTATAAATTGTATGATGAGAAAGGTTGTCAATTAATTCCTGATTTAGCGAGTCAAGTGATTGCTCAAGTGAATGCGATTGAGGATGAATTATCCATTGTTGCTACTGGGGAAAACACTGATCTTATTTCTATGATTGGTAGTGAAGTGGATGAATTGTATTATAAAGAGGTATTGGCAATTCAATTAAATCCTGATGTTAAAAAAGATGATGTTAAAATTGTGTTCTCTCCTGAACATGGTACAGCGAATATTCCTGTTCGTGAATTGTATAAAAGAGCTGGTTATCATTGTATCGCAGTTGAAGAACAATGCACTCCAGATCCTGATTTTTCTAATACAAAAACACCAAATCCAGAAGAAGCTGGTGCTTATGAATTATCATTAGAGTATGCAAAACGTGAAGATGCAGATTTGATTTTAGTTTGTGACCCTGATGCGGATAGAATGGGTGTTGGCGTTAAACATGATGGTGAGTATGTTATTCTTACTGGTAATCAATCAGGAGCTGTTTTAATTGAATATATTTTTAGTCAATTGACTGAAAAAGGGTTAATGCCTAAAAACCCAGTGATGTTTAATACAGTTGTTACTAGTGATTTAGGGGAAAAAATTGCGGATAAATACAATGTTGAAACAGAAAAAACATTGACTGGTTTCAAATTTATCGGTGAAAAAGTTGCGGCTTATGAAATCACTGGTGAGAAAAACTATGTGTTTGGTTATGAAGAAAGTTATGGTTCATTAATTAAACCATTTGTTCGTGATAAAGATGCTCCTCAAGCTTGTTTGATGTTGGCGGAAGCTGCTTGTTATTATAAAGAACAAGGAAAGACACTTGTTGATGTATTGAATGCTTGTTATAGTGAACTTGGTTATTATAATGAATCACAAGTATCGATTACTCTTGCTGGTCAAGAAGGGGCAATGAAGTTAAAAGCGATTATTGAAAACTTACGTACAAATCGTCTTAGTGTAATTGATGGTGTTGATGTTGTTGCATGGGAAGATTATGGAACAATGGAAAAAGCAGCGAATGGTGTTGTTGAACCATTAGTTGGTTTTACGCCAAGTGAAGTGTTGAAATATTTCTTGAGTGATGGCTCTTGGATTGCGGTTAGACCTAGTGGTACTGAACCAAAATGTAAAATTTATTTCTGTGTAAAGGCTAATAGTAGTGAGGAAGCATTGAATAGAGCGAAATCTTATCAAGAATTCATGAAGAAAGTTACGGCATAAAGGTGAAGTATTAACCAAATTGGTTAATACTTTTTTAATTATGTAGAATAATGATGAACTATTTCTCATTTATGCTTTATCTTTTGTATTGATGTTTACTAGAAAGTAGGAAAATTGGATTAAATGTGATAAAA
>CAZTII010000117.1:0-2001 GCA_964613305.1 uncultured Erysipelotrichaceae bacterium | reverse complement strand
TTATCACCTCATTGATTATACCAAATAATTTAAGTATTTAAAATGTATTTACCATATTGGTCATTATTTTTAATATCTTACATCACACATATATTGACATCGATTCATTATTAGTTTATTGTATTAAATGTATAATACAAAGAGTTGTCGAAAGGAGGAAAAGCATGTCTTTTCAATTTAACAACAAATTACCTATTTATATTCAATTAATGCATGAAATTAAAAAACAAATCGTTTCTGGTAAATTAGTCCCTGGTCAACAAGTACCTACTGTTCGTGACATGGCATCAACATATGGTGTTAATCCTAATACTGTCCAAAGAGCGCTTCAAGAATTAGAAACAGAAGGAATTTTAAAGTCAGAGGCTACAACTGGTCGTTTTATTCAATGTAGCGACGATAAAATTAGTGAACTTCGCTATTCAATGGCTAAATCAGAAGTGAGTTCATATCACAAAAATATGAATGATTTAGGATTTTCTAATCAACAAATTATAGATTACACGACAACATACTGTCAGGAGGAAACTTATGAGCAATAGTACAATCGTTATTAGTAATTTAAGTAAAAAGTACGGTCACACTCAAGCACTAGAAAACGTTAATTTAACGATTAATACTGGTGGAATTGTTGGTTTGTTGGGTCCTAACGGAAGCGGTAAAACAACATTAATTAAAATTTTAAACGGTTTATTAAGAGATTATTCAGGAAGTGTCACCATTGATGGTCAAACCCCTGGTAAGTATACGAAAAGTATTATTTCTTACTTACCTGATTCAATCTATTTTGATGATTGGATGAAGGCACGTGATGCGATTAGTATGTTTTATGATATGTACGAAGATTTCGATATTGAACGTTGTTTAAATTTATTAAAAAGAATGAATTTAAATCCTGATATGCTGATTAAATCGATGTCAAAAGGGATGAAAGAAAAAATGCAGCTTTGTTTGGTAATGAGTAGAAAAGCAAAAATTTATATTTTAGATGAACCAATTGGTGGAGTCGATCCAGCGGCACGTGATTTAATTCTTGATACAATATTAAATAACTATGATCCTGATAGTTTAGTTATTTTATCAACACACTTAATCAGTGATATTGAACGAGTATTTGAAGATGTTATTTTTATTAAAGAAGGGCAAATCGTGTTATATAAAAATGCCGAAGAGTTACGTCAAGAACGCGGAAAATCGATTGATGAGATTTTCAGGGAGGAATTTAGATGTTAAAATTATTAAAATTTGAACTTATTCACAGTTATCGCCAATTTGGCTTTATCTTTGCATTGTATATAGCAAGTTGTGTGTTATTACCGTTTGCTTCTGCAAAATTAGAATTGCTCCATGTCTTTATCACTTTATTGTTTACCGGATTATTGTTTGCGGCAGCTTGGTCCATTTATTCTAATTTTTATCAATCAATGTTTAAAAGCGGTGGATATTTAACCTTAACACTTCCATTTAGTTCTCATGAAATACTTATTTCTAAAATAATCGGTTCATTTTTCTGGTTAACGATTTCTTCTCTTATTTTATTTTTAGGTTTAGGAATTTATGGTATTATCTTTTCTTACATTTCTTCCGGTTATTTTCCAACGTATTATGAAATTAAAGAAATATTTTCTGCACTTAGTTCTTTAATCGACGAATTTAAGTCTTCCGTTGGTATATCTTCTGGGTTTGAATTATTATTTTATTACATCATTTCTCAATGTACAGCAATTTTATCTATCTTTGCTTTATGTACTGCGGTACAAACAAAATATACTCGTAAAAGAAAGAAATTAGCAGCGTTTGTCATTGTCTTTGTATACTCTTTTGTAATGTCACTTATTGAAGTATTCTTATCATCAAACTTCTCTGTTAGTGCCGGAAGATTCTCACTTTCCGCTAACAGCAATCTTAGCTTTTATCCTAGTTTAATTATTACTGTAATTCAATGTATTGTTTATTATTTCTTCACTATTTACATTCTTGATCATCAATTAGAACTTGAAT
>CAZTII010000116.1:0-2148 GCA_964613305.1 uncultured Erysipelotrichaceae bacterium | reverse complement strand
TAATTTTTCTTAAAAGTGTCAGCAATTAGTACTTGACTTGGGTACCAGTTTATTTTTTTTTTACAGTTATTTTTTTAATTGAATCCAAATGATTTTTGTGCAATTCGATATACCATTAACGATAGTTGTTTTCCTAATTTCGTTGGTAAATTAACTAAAATTGAAGTCCAATGAAAACGAATCATATGATAATCATTGTCTTTATTTTTCAAATAAGACCAAAGTTCATCTTTTTTCTTTAAATTTTCTTCATCATTCGATAAAATAGCCATCATCGAAGAAATAACGGTCACAATTGTTAAATGACGACGTAAATAATAACGACATTTCTCATTTTCAACATCTTTTAACATCTTTCCATCAATCATTAATTTATTCACACGAAGTTGTTGATCCAACCGTTTAATCATCACTTTTTCATTCACTGATTGATCATCTCTACCAATATAATAACGATAAAAATCAACATCACAATAAATCATTGTTTTAACATAAGGAAATACATCATACAAATACAAATTATCGACATAAAAAGTATGTTCAGGAAGCTTAAAATCAATGTCTTTTAATAATTGAGTGCGATAACAAATAGAATGCATCATAAAATATTGACCAGTTTTAAAGGTACCAATTTCATCCCACGTAATGACTTTTTCTGTTGGTAATGCATTACGATAATGGACAACTTTTTTATGTTCCACACCAACTTTTTCATACACATAATTTGATACAAGCATATCAAGCGATTGATTCGATTCAACAACCTTTTTTAACGTATCAATAACTTTCTTTAGGGCTGATTCTTCCACCCAATCATCACTATCCAACACTTTAAAATACGACGCTGTAGCACACTGTAAACCAGCATTAACTGCTGAACCATGACCACCATTCACCTTATCCACAACGCGTATTACATCAGGATACTTCACTTCATAGTCTCTAGCGATATCAATCGTATTATCCTTAGAACCATCATTAACTACAATAATTTCAACATCCTCTTTACAAACTAAAATACTATCTATCGCTTTACTCATATATGATGCCGAATTAAAACAAGGTATTACAAAAGTGATAATTTTCATAGTGCCTCCTACATAGTCAAAATATTGTATCGTACTTATCGATTAAATTCAATGAACTAATCGATTAATTTAAAATGTTTTAGTGCAAAAACAACACCATCTTCTTTCGCTGTTAATGTAACAAAATCAGCCACATCAAGAAGCGCTTGCTTTGAATCAGCCATCGCAACACCAATCTTAGCTTTTTTAATCATTTCAATATCATTTTCCGCATCTCCAAAAGCTATCACATTAGACCACGTCAAATCGAGTTTTTCCAATAAATAATCAATTGTCATCGCTTTACTAAATGATGTAGGATAAGCATCATACCCTTGAGGAAAAGCCCAAACAATCGATAATTGCGGCAATTCAATTTTTAATTCGTCAATCGCTTTCTCATCACCAATCATCATAAAACCAACAACATCATGAGTAAGATGATATGGATTAGATGCATCATAATATTTAAAAAATCCATCAAACGTAGCTGCATATGAAAATTTCTTTTCAAAAACATCAAAACAAGTATAATAGACAATACAATCAAAAAATTTAACCCCAAGAGCAATATTCTTCTTACTACAACGCTCAAATAACTCTTCAACAACATCATTATCAATCGTATAACCTTTTATAAGGTTACCTTTACCATCAACCAAACAAGATCCATTCACTGTAACCACATAATCAGGATCTAAATCAGTAAACAAAGAAGGATACATCATTTGAAAATTGCGACCTGTCGCAAGTAAAATATGAAAACCTTTTTCCTTCAACATTAAAAAAGCATCGTGAAGAACACGAGAAATTTGACGTTCTCCATATGGAATAATTGTGCCATCAATATCTGTCACAAGGACTTTAATCGTATTTTTCATAAAACACCTCTTTCTAAATACATTATAAAGGAAATATTGAAATAATAAGTTAATTGTAGTTTTAAAATCAATTTAAAAAATAATAATATATTCAACGATATTTAAGTTATTTTTTATACTTAAACCGAAATATAATATCTTTTTCAAGAGAGTGTATAATTTTATGTGTAACCTCAAAAGCACCTGCTAATAGAAAAAAG
>CAZTII010000115.1:0-2179 GCA_964613305.1 uncultured Erysipelotrichaceae bacterium | reverse complement strand
CTCGCAATCTATTCTTTATCATTTATTTGATGGATAAAACAATTAATTTCATTGTAATTATACTTCCATTATCGTTTATTTAACGAAAGATTAATGAAAAAATAATAATCGTCAACTACATATTTTAACAACAAACTTTCTTTTATTCTGTTTGTTGAATCAGCTTTCTGTATATAGTATTATTAAGTCGTGGATGGACGGAAAATATGAAAAAAATACTTGTGGTTATAGACTTAAATGATCATGAAAAACAGCTATTTTTAGATAGATGCACCAACGTATCGATTACGTTTAAGAATCGAAAAGAAGTTACTGAACAAATTATTACAGAACATGATGCAATCATCGGTAATTTAACACCAAAACTTTTAATCAACGCCAACAACATTCAATGGGTCCATTTGGAAAGTGCAGGGGTGGAAAAATATTTAGATATCTATCCCAACATTACAATTACCAATTCAACAGGAGCTTATGGTGAAGCAATGGCTGAATATATGATTGGTGCATTATTTGTACTATTTAAACGAATTCATGAATACATAAAAGCTAAAAATAATCGTTCTTGGGACTACCTAGGTCAAGTGCATAGAGTAGCAAACGCAAAAGTATTAGCGGTTGGATTAGGTGATATTGGCTCAACATTTGCAGTAAAAATGAATGCTTTAGGAGCTAAAGTTTATGGGGTTAAAAAAACAATCATCGACAAACCACAATATATTGAAGACCTTTATACATTTGATACAATCGACGAAATACTAGGTGAGATGGATGTAGTAGCCTTATCACTTCCGGCAACTAAAGAAACACATCATTTTTTCAATTATGAGCGATTAAAAAAATTTAAAAAAGGAGCTGTATTAATTAATGTTGGCAGAGGTATTACGATAGATACCGATGCATTAATAAAAGTTTTAAGCGAAGAACATTTATTAGGTGCTTATTTAGATGTGGTAGATCCAGAGCCACTACCTAAAGACTCGCCACTATGGCAGTTTGAAAATGTATTAATTACTCCACATGTTTCCGGAAATTATAGCATGCCATATACTTTAGAACGAGTTATTGGCATAGCAATCGACAACATCAATAAGTATTCAAAAGACGAAGAGTTAGAAAATATTATTGATCGCGAAAAAGGATATAAATAATCAGTAATTTTAAACATTAGATGATATTTATCCTCACCTTAGCTGATAATAGAAAAGACAGTATAGATTGATGTGAAGTTGATAGTAACTTAAATTAATCTACTACTAAACACAATGTACATCGAAAAGTGACATTAAGTGTAGTACTAAAAAACAAAAAAAAGATAAGGGATTAAATAATAGCTCCCAAGCAAATTATTTAATCCCTTATCTTTTTACCTTAATTATAAAGGAGGACATAAAAAGATGTCAAAAGAAAAGGCGTTCAATCAAGCCGATTACGTTAACCAATGGTCTAAGGAAAACATGATGTACATTTCAGCCAAGTACAAAAAAGAATTTGTACTAGAGTTTTAAGAAACTTGTAAGAAGTTGGATGTAAGCCAATCAGAAATATATCGCAATGCAATGATTGAAACAATAGAAAAAGCAAAAAGACTACCTTAACAAACTTTAATCCACCATAAACATTTAAACCAATTTTAGAAACTGTAATAGTACCCTTAGTAGAGATATTATCGGTTATGCATTATCACTTGGTGTTAGTGAATTGTCTTCTAAAACAACATAAAACTTTAGTACGAAATCGTTCTTTAAATACTTTGTAAGTCCCTTAACAACCGTGTGACTTTCATTACTATAATGTGTGTCAGCATATACTTAAGCAAAATCCATACATTTATATAAATTAAGCTTTCTGTAACAAATGTAAATTGAGTCTCGTTATTTATTAATAATAACATTTGGTAAAAATGTATAATTGGTCTTTATAAGACATTACTTTTATTTGATATAGGCCTATAATTTATCGAATCTTACTGTTTTCTCCTAAAACTTTATAAAATTCTACTCTTTTCAGACACCTTACTACATTTTTTACAGTTGTTCCTTCAACTTTTAATTATTAATTTTATACATTTTTACACCACCTCCATAGACATGTAAAAACACACATATTAAACGTGTGCTTTTTTAATGAGTATATTAAAAGACATGGGGTTTGTGTATCGCAGTCCAATATCTTGGGG
>CAZTII010000114.1:0-2245 GCA_964613305.1 uncultured Erysipelotrichaceae bacterium | reverse complement strand
TTAAGTATTTGATTCGGTATCGAGTTAATAAATAATTTGCGACCTTCTAATTGATCACGAATTGAAACATATTTCTTTAATGCACTAAAGAATGTTGATTTTTCGACTTCGTACAATTTAGATTGACTTCTTGCAATCTTTAAAACATCAAGAGGATTCAATAGAATCTCCGATTTAGGCCGCATAAGTGCTTCATAAGCATATACTGTAGCTGACTTTGCATCAATAATTGGCTGTAATGCAAAGGTTAATAATTCGGAATACTCTAATATTTTATTCAATTCTTCTCTACCATGTAACATAAAGGCGTTTTGTTGATAGCTTTCAATCTCAAAATCTTTAAAATTACCTTTTGCAGAATGTTTTACTTCATACATTGCAAAGTCAGCATATTTAATTAAATCTTGTAAAGACATTGAATCTTTAGGATACCATGCAACACCAGCAGAAGCTCTCATTCTAATAACTTTACCATCTGGCATTATACTACTATGGTCATTAATTTTATTCTTCAATTCTCTAATACGAAGAGTCAGCAATTCTACCGTTTCGTAGCCTGAAAAGAAGACAAAGAACTCATCACCAGACATTCTAGCAACAATATCCGTATCTGTTTCCATTGTTTTTAAAATTTTAGCCATATTATTTAAATAATCATCACCAATATCATGACCATACGTATCATTAATATATTTTAAATTATCTAAATCCAACATGACTAACGCTGAAATTTTTAAACTTTCAGCACTTCTAAACAATTGCTTCACATGCTTATGGAAAGCACGCCTATTATAAATTTTAGTTAACAAGTCATAATCTCGTTCATACTCGATATTTCTTTTTTCGAGCACTTCAGCTGTTATATCGGTCAAAACACCAGTAACCAAGCTTTCATCTTCTTTTTCTTTAAGTCGAAGATAGCGTATATTACCATTAGTTAATTGTAGTCGATACACCTTTGTTTCGCCATTATTTTCATACTCAAACTCATGTAATTTTTCCAATGCGATTAATAATTTTTCCTTAGAAAAGTTCTCTAAACTCAATTCTTCCAAATCGATTAATTGAAGGAAATTCTTTGAACAATAATAATATGGTTTAAAGCGATCATATTCAAAGGCACCAATAGGTAGTGACGTCATTTCGATAATATTCGTTAATTTAGAAGAAGAAGCTGCAATATTTTTACTAAGACTTTCGATTGATGAAGAAAGCTCATCAATTTCAGCAACCTTAGTTTTCTTTAAACTAATATTTTGCTTGTTTGGATCAATTTCACGCACATCATCAGCCAAAAGAGCTATCGGCTTAGTAATTGCATACGACACTAACAGTAAACCAGTAATTCCAAACAACAATCCAGCAGATACGGTAAACAACATACTATTTTTTACTAAATTGGAAAAGGAAAACAAATCATTTTCCGGTAATAATCCAATCAATACCCACCGTTGATTAGAAAACGGTGTATTCGTATTATAAATATTCAAGTAATGAATTGAACTTAATATTTGGTCATCACGATTATCACTTTGGACAACTCGATGAGTATAATCATAAATAGAATCAGAAAATAATTCTATATTTTTTTTAGTACCAAATAGATGTTTATACATCGGACCGCTGACAACAGCATTGTTAAACACCATCTTTTGTTCTAACTCATCATTCAAGACCCCTAATGAATAAATACCATTTTTATCTCCATTAAGTTCCTCATACGGTAAATTCTGCCGAATTGCATATGATGTTAATTCAACGCCAATAACACCATAAAATTTCCCATCAGGAGTTAGAAGTGGTTGGGTATATGTCAATACTTCATGGTCATTGGGACTTAAATAAAATACATTACTCCAATATCCTAAGTCTTTAGTATTTACGCCAGGATATGTATTAGCGGCATGAAGCGAATTAAAATAAAATAAATTATCTTTTGAAATCGTGTAATAAGCACTCCAATTACTATCCATACTAATCCCTATGCGTTTACTCACACTAGCTGGGCTTCGTTCAATTAGTAAGTCGGAATTCCCTACCGGATTAGATGAAGAATCTAAATCACGGATATGTATACCTGCTTTCTGAAAGGTACTATTATCCACTGGAATAGTTAAGTTGTCATTTCCGTGAAATATAACAAAAGCACCATTAACAACATTTCGTCGCATCATATAAATTAAATCACTAGATATATCATATAAAACTTCATTTGTAACTGCGTTACCTACCTGTAAGTCGTCAT
>CAZTII010000113.1:0-2322 GCA_964613305.1 uncultured Erysipelotrichaceae bacterium | reverse complement strand
CGACATGGTTGATGATGAAGAATTAATCGACTTAGTTGAAATGGAAGTTCGTGAGTTATTATCTAAATACGATTTTGATGGTGATAATACTCCAGTTATCCGTGGTTCAGCATTAAAAGCTCTTGAAGGCGATGCTAAATGGGAAGAAAAAATTCAAGAATTAATGGACGCTGTTGATACTTGGATCCCAACTCCAACTCATGAAACAGACAAACCATTCTTAATGGCTGTTGAAGACGTGTTCACAATCACTGGTCGTGGTACTGTTGCGACTGGACGTGTTGAACGTGGTACTTTAAAACTTAACGAAGAAGTTGAAGTTGTTGGTATCAACGATACTCGTAAGACTGTTGTAACTGGTATTGAAATGTTCCGTAAATTGTTAGACTTCGCTGAAGCTGGAGATAACATCGGTGCTCTTCTTCGTGGTGTAAGCCGTGATGAAATCGAACGTGGACAAGTTCTTGCTAAACCAGGTTCAGTTACTCCTCATTCTAAATTTAAAGCTCAAGTTTACGTTTTAACGAAAGAAGAAGGAGGTCGTCATACACCATTTGTGTCTAACTACCGTCCACAATTCTACTTCCGTACAACTGACGTTACTGGTGTTGTAAATTTACCTGAAGGAACTGAAATGGTTATGCCAGGTGACCACATCGAAATGACTGTTGAACTTATCAACCCAATCGCTGTTGAAGAAGGAACTAAATTCTCTATCCGTGAAGGTGGAAGAACTGTTGGTTCTGGAAACGTTACTCAAATCATTAAAGACTAATAAAAACAAAGTGATTGTGCAAACAATCACTTTTTTAAAGGAGAAGGTATGATTAAAGCTATAGTTTTTGATTTTGATGGGACATTATCGAATAGACAACGTTGTGCTTATAATAAGTATAAAAACGATATTGTGACACTGATGCCACAATTAAAAAATGATCCTATTAAAATGGAAGGAATTTTACAACAATGTTTAACATGGGATCAATATGGTACAATTAATAAACGCTTTGTTTATGAACAATTAATTACTAAGTATAAGCTAGATGCTTCGATGATTGATGTTATGGTGGATCGTTGGTATGATGATTTTCATTTATATAATGAACTTTTTTCAGGGTCAATTGATTTATTAAAACGCTTAAAAGAAAAATATCTTTTAGGAATCATTACAAATGGTGATAGTCGTTGTCAACATTTAAAATTAGATGTAACTGGTGTTAGAGAGTATATGGATAGTATTATTGTTTCTGGTGATAAAGGGATTCATAAACCGGATGTTGCTATTTTTGAAGATATGGCATCTAGTTTAAATATTGAACTTAGTGAAATGATTTATGTTGGTGATACATATATTAATGACATTATGGGTAGTCAGCTTGCTGGATGTCACAGTATTTGGTTATGGACTGATCCTTATCGTGTAGTTCCAGAAGGAGTTTATCGTATTTTAACGTTGGATGACGTTGAATCAGTTATCGCGTTGATTGATAAAGCTAACGATACAACTACTAATAAAGGTGCATAATTGTTTATCGTCTAATAATCGATGTTTTCCGTTTTCTAGCGTACAATAAATTTTGTTTGTTGTTTTCATTTTATGGAAATATTTTTTCGAAATAGAACAGTTGATTACTTCATCATCACTGCCATGAAAGATAAGTGTTGGAATGGTTACCGTTTCAGCTGCTTTGTTAAGATTGCTGATAAGAGTTAAAAATGTTGCATTAAAACTAACAGGAGGACTGACATATGAGCTTTCTTCCTTTTTTTCTTGCAAGCGATAGATGATTTGGTTGATGTTGTTTGGATTGATAAATTCAAATGCTGGTGCAATTAAAATTAACTTTTTGACATTCGTTAGATGACTTAAATAAGTAGCGATTACTCCACCCATAGAAAAACCTAATAATATTATTTGTTTTTTGTGATTCTCTTTAATGACTTTTTCTGCTTTTGCAACCCATGATGTCCATTCAGTATCATTTTCGTTGTTGCAATCGTAGAGATTGATTGTAATAATTTCGAAAGGTTTTAAAACTGTTTTTAGTAAATTAAATTCATCACTTCTTCTTTTGCCAAAACCATGGATGGCGATAATAATTGGTGTATTGTTAAAAAATGGTAGTTTCATAGTGATATCCTTTCTAAAGTGGGTTAAATGATGAGAGTTTAATAAAACACTTGTGAATATTGTAAAAATAGTGTACCATAGAAATACTACCTGTCTTTTGGATGAAAACCTAAAAACTAGTGATAAAACCTAAATCCCAAAATATTTTTTATTTGTGATTCTGATAAATAATATGAATTTAAAGGTAATTT
>CAZTII010000112.1:0-2325 GCA_964613305.1 uncultured Erysipelotrichaceae bacterium | reverse complement strand
GAACTAACTTCATGTTGAACTATACTGAACTAGAATTTAACTATTTACTTAAGGTCATGTTTTATGGTATAATAATTCGGTTAGTTGGAGGGAAAAAATGAAAAAAAATAGTACTGTCTTACTTAAACGAGTATATCCATATTTTTATAAGTATCGTGGCATTTTAATGATTGATTTATTGTGTGCTGGATTAACAACTGTATCAGAAATGGCTCTTCCGGTCATATTACGGTTCTTAACACGTATTTCTTATAGTGAATTAACGATGAATATTATCGTTAAAATCTCTTTATTGTTTATTGTATTAAAAGTAATCGATATTATGGCGAATTACTTTATGACCAGTTTAGGTCATATTATGGGTGCTAATATTGAAACAGACATGAGAAGTGATATATATGCTCATTTACAAACGTTGCCAGATTCGTATTATAACGATACGAAAATTGGTCAAATAATGTCACGAATGACAAATGATTTATTTGATATTACGGAATTTGCACATCATTGTCCCGAAGAATATTTTATTGGTGCGGTAAAAATAGTTGTTGCAACACTTGTGTTATCAAGCATTAATCTACCACTTACAGTGATGATTATTGTCTTAATACCGATCATGATTGTTCTATCGTCAAAATACAATCGTCGCATGCGGGCAACGCAAAAGTCACAACGTCAACATATTGGAGATTTAAATTCTAATATTGAAGATAGTTTATTAGGAATTCGTGTTGTAAAAAGCTTTGCGAATGAACAACTAGAAAAAGAAAAGTTTGAAAAAGATAATAACTTATTTTTACAATTAAAGAAACAATTTTATTATTCAATGGCTGGCTTCTCTACGGTCAATCGTACTTTTGATGGATTAATGTATTTAGTTGTTATTTTCGGTGGTGGCTACTTCCTTTATACCGGAGCAATTGTTTCTTCCGATTTAGTTGCGTTTGTTTTATATGTTCAAACTTTATTAACGACAGTACGACGAATTGTGGAATTCACTGAACAATTTCAAAAAGGAATTACCGGTATAGAACGCTTTTGTGAAATTATGGATACACAATCAACAATTGTAGATTGTGATAATGCAGTTGATTTACAACATGTTCAAGGAAAAATAGTATTCAATAATGTATCATTTTCTTATGAAAAAGATGGTGAAAAAGTATTGGACAAAGTTTCATTAACCATCGAACCAGGAAAAAATATTGCGTTAGTTGGTCCATCTGGTGCCGGAAAAACTACTATTTGTAATTTAATTCCACGCTTTTATGATGTAAGCGAAGGTTCTATTGAAATTGATGGCCATGATGTACGAAACTTATCACTTAAATCACTTCGCGATCAAATTGGTATGGTACATCAAGATGTATATTTATTTTCAGGAACAATTGAAGATAATATTCGATACGGTAAACCGAAAGCAAGCAATGAAGAAATTATTGAAGCAGCTAAAATGGCTGGTGCGTATGACTTTATTATGGATTTAGAACATGGTTTTCAAAGTAATATCGGTGAAAGAGGGGTTAAGTTATCAGGTGGACAAAAACAGAGATTATCCATTGCCCGTGTCTTTCTTAAAAATCCACCAATTATCTTACTAGATGAAGCAACTTCAGCGCTTGATAATCAAAGTGAAAAAATTGTACAAGAATCATTAGAAAAACTAATGAAAGGTAGAACAACAATTACGATTGCGCATCGATTAACGACGATTGAAAATGCGGATGAAATCAATGTAATCGCTGAAGGTGGTATTATTGAAAAAGGTAGCCATCAACAATTAGTAGAGAAAAAAGGGTATTATTATCACTTATATCATCGTCATTAATCAGCAATACACAAATAACATCCATAACCGATAAACATAAAGATGACGGGGAAATTGATCGTAAAAGCAATCGCGCTATGTTGATAACAATTGAAATAAATACAGTTTGGTGAAATTAAGGTAAAATAACTTACAACTAGTATAGTAAGTAGTGCACTAAGTATTACTTTAGCGCGTGAATTGATTGAAAATGTTAAACGTTTGCTTGCAAGCAATAAAATACAATATCCGATGCTGCAATAAAATGTTGGTAAAAACAACAAAGTATATAAGTAGTTAAAGTGATTAGAAATATCAGTAGTCGGAATTTCCTTTAAATAAAAACGAAAAACACCGATGTAAACTAAAGAAATAACTAATGTTAATTGAAATAAACGGTCCAATAATTTTTTCATAATTACCCCCATAATTCTATTCTTATTATAAAGATTCAGTTTGTATTTAACAATAAGAAGGAGTTAATTGAAACTTACAGTATTGAAAGGTTATGAAATTAG
>CAZTII010000111.1:0-2410 GCA_964613305.1 uncultured Erysipelotrichaceae bacterium | reverse complement strand
CACCCCAAGATATTGGACTGCGATACACAAACCCCATGTCTTTTAATATACTCCATAAATTCACCTCGTATCTATCATATCATAGTTGTTTTGTTTTGATTTGGTGAAAATTATTGTCTTTGTTACTGAAAAAATGTTAAACTATTTCCAGAGGTGAATGTATGTATAAAATAGTGAAAAAAAGGCAATTAAATCCTGATGTATTTTTATTAGAAATAGAGAGTAAGTTGATTAGTAAAAAGGTGAAACCTGGTCAATTCATTATGCTTCGTATTGATGAATTTGGTGAGCGTATTCCTTTAACAATCGCTGATTATAGTGATAGTACGATTACCATTATTGTTCAAGCAATTGGTGCAACAACAATGAAGCTTAGTAAGTTAGAAGTTGGTGATTGTATTTTGGATGTGGTTGGTCCTTTAGGTACGCCTACTGATTTTCATGGTGCGAAAAAAGTGTGTGTTGTTGGTGGTGGTGTTGGTATGGCTATCGCTTATCCAAGTGCTAAATTTTTAAGTGAACAAGGTGTTGATGTTTCTATTATTGCTGGGTTTAGGAATAAGGATATTGTTATTTTAGAGGAAGAGTGTAAGGCTATTTCTAGCAATCTTACGATTATGACGGATGATGGCAGTTATGGTAATAAAGGATTTGTTACGACTGCTTTAAAAGAAAAACTTGAAAAAGAATCGTTTGATTTAGTGATTGCGATTGGTCCTATTATGATGATGAGGGCAGTTAGTGAGGTTACTAAGCCATTTAATATTCATACGATTGTTAGTTTAAATCCGATCATGATTGATGGTACGGGTATGTGTGGAGGGTGTCGCGTTAGTGTTGGTGGTCAAGTGAAGTTTGCTTGTGTTGATGGACCTGATTTTGATGCTCATCTTGTTGATTTCGACAATTTAATCGCTCGTAATCGTACATATGCTGAACACGAAAAACATGCGTGTCGAATGGGGGAAAAATAATGGCAAATATGCAACTTAATAAAACGGAAATGCCTCATCTTGATCCACTTGTTCGTAATAAAAATTTTGACGAAGTGGCGATAGGGTATACATTAGAAATGGCTATCAATGAAGCTGATCGCTGTTTGAATTGTAAACATGAACCTTGTACTAAGGGTTGTCCGGTTAATGTTCGTATTCCGCAATTTATTCAATTGCTTAAAAAGAATGATATTGATGGTGCTTTAGGTGAAATTCAAATCACCAATAACTTTCCTAGTATTTGTGGTCGTGTTTGTCCACAAGAGAGTCAATGTGAAAAATATTGTGTTCGTGGAATTAAAGGTGAAGCGGTGGCGATTGGTCGTTTAGAACGATTTGTAGGCGATCATGGTAAAACGGTTTCAACGACAATTAAGAAAAATGGTGGTAAAGTTGCGATTGTTGGTAGTGGTCCGGCTGGATTATCGTGTGCGAATGATTGTGCTTTAGCTGGTTTTGATGTTGTTGTGTACGAAGCACTTCATATGACAGGTGGTGTTTTATCGTATGGTATTCCTGAATTTCGTTTACCTAAAACAATCGTTCAAAAAGAAATTGATCAATTAAAGACAATGGGTGTTACATTTGTTAATAACGTCATTATTGGTCGTACATTATCGATTCAAGATTTAAAAGATGATGGTTTTGATGCAATTTTCTTAGGAACTGGTGCTGGTTTACCAAACTTTATGAACATTCCTAATGAAAGTGCTGTTGGTGTTGTTAGTGCTAATGAGTATTTAACACGTACAAACTTAATGAAAGCGTACGATACGCGGTATGATACACCAATTATTAAGAGTCAAAAGGCGATTATTGTTGGTGGTGGTAATGTGGCGATGGATGCGGCTCGTTGTGCTAAGCGTTTAGGTGAAGATGTTACTCTTGTTTATCGTCGTAGTTTAGAAGAAATGCCTGCTCGTTTAGAAGAAGTTCATCATGCGATGGAAGAAGAAATTAACTTTGAAGTACTTACAAATCCGATTGAAATACTTGTCAATGATAAAAATCAAGTGATTGGTATGCGTTGTGTTCGTATGGCACTAGGTGAAGTGGATAGTAAGGGTCGTCGTGGTGTGAGTGTCATTGAAGGCTCAGAATTTGATATTGAGTGTGATTTAGTTATTATGGCGATTGGTACTTCTAGTAACCCATTAATTAAAAATTCTGAAAAATCAATTGAAGTGAATAAATGGGGTTGTATTGTTGTCGATGAAAACCAAATGAGTAGTGTTGATGGTATTTATGCTGGTGGTGATGCGGTTAGTGGTGCTGCTACTGTAATATTAGCAATGGGTGCTGGTAAAAAAGCTGCTCAAAGCATTATCGAACAATTTAATGGAAAGGCTTAAGCCTTTTTATTTTTGATATGGTATGATTAGTACTAGGAGTTGAATGATAAAATGAAAAGATTG
>CAZTII010000110.1:0-2499 GCA_964613305.1 uncultured Erysipelotrichaceae bacterium | reverse complement strand
AAATAATACAATATTAGGAGAAACGTATGAAAGTCAATTATGAAATAGTAAACAAGCGTCGTAACGACATGATGATTTTAATTCAAAAACTAGGAAAAATTGATGTCCCTTCTTTAGCTACGGAATTTAATGTTTCGCAAATTACAGTACGAAGAGATTTACAATATTGGGAAGAAAAAGGTGCAATCATTCGTTATCATGGCGGTGCTAAACTTGTACAAACGATGGTAGACTATCACAACCCTAACCTTACAAACGATCGATACAAGCACGCTATTGCCAAATATGCTGCTCAATTTGTCAAAGAAGGTGACACAATTTTCATTAATACAAGCTCAACTGCACTATTAGTGATTCAATATATCATCAAGAAACGTTGCACGATTATCACCAACAACGCCAAAGCATTACTCACAAAACACGACCCACTCGTTTCCATCCTTTTAACTGGAGGCGAATTGCGTTTCCCTAAAGAAGCAATGGTCGGAGAATTTGCATTATATAACTTAAATCGCGTCAGTGCTACCAAATGCTTTTTAGGCGTTAGTGGCATTAGCGTAGAGGGTGGTATCAGTACTGCCATTTTAGCAGAAGTTGCCATCAACGAAAAAATGATAGAACGTTGTACTGGTGAAGTATTTGTTCTATGTGACTACACAAAAATCGGTGTTAAACACTCTTTCTGTTCTGGAGAAATATCACAAATCGATTATTTAATTACCGATATTAATGCCCGTGAAGAAGATGTACAAAGCTTTAGAGACAATAACATCGAAGTTGTCACACTACCACCAATTCAAATGGCAACAATCAACGATTTTCAAGAATAAAATTACATCCATCGATTTAAATAGTTTATAACATTGTTATAAGCTATTTTTTCTATTTCTTCACTATTAAAACCAACTTGATACAAACTATCAATCATATTTTTAGTATAGCGAGCACTACTTAATCCTTCTAATCCTTTTGATCCAACATAATTTAAGAAATCAAAACCAAACGCAACACAATCAACACCACCAAGTGAAGCAATATGTCTAGCATGATTTGCCAATTCAAAAACAGTAGGATGGTCACTTTTTACAAAAGAACTTACCGCATTTAAACCAATTAATCCTTTACGTAAACATATCGCCTTAATTTGTTCATCAGTTAAGTTTCTAGCGACATTACACAATGTTCTACTGTTACTATGAGTAGCAATAACTGGTTTAGACGTATTGTTTATAATATCCCAAAATGTTTCATCCGAAGCATGAGAAACATCAATAATCATTTTCATTTCTTCCATCAAAGAAACAGCTTTTTTACCAAGATTACTTAATCCTATATTTTTACTGACACCACAACCTAATCGATTTTCTTCATTCCACGTCAAGGAAGCGATACGAACACCTTGCTTATGCAACCAAGGCAATTGTGTATTGACATCGTCCACACCACACATTCCTTCAACACTCAATAAAAACTTCAATCCTTCTTGGTTTAAATCTTCTTTATTTTTTACAAAAGAATAACCATTTCTCTGTATCTCATTAACACAAAGAGTAACCATTTCTTTCATATCATCAAAGGTTTCTTTTCCTTCAAAAAAACAAGCAGAAACAACAAGTTCCATATTTCCAGCAATTAAATCATCCAAATGATCCACTAAAAATGGATTATCAATTCCTTCTTTCTTCTTTTCTAAAATATTCCAACCAATATCCGCATGTAAATCCGCAATTTTCATCCACTTATCTCTCCTTTTAGTATATTATATAATGGTTTAGGAGAAACTTATGAAAATAATTGAAGGAAATGATTCACCACTATTTAACGATGCAGCATTTATAAGAAACAGTGTATTTGTAATAGAACAAGGGTTTAGTAATGAATTTTATGATATCGATAGAACATGTACGCACATCATTTTATACGATAATGATAAACCAATCGCTACCGGACGACTTTATAAAGAAAATGATGACTTTCATCTAGGAAGAATCGCTATTTTAAAAGAATATCGTAATCAACACATCGGTTCAAAAATTCTTACTATCTTACAAAATATCGCAAAAGAAAAAGGTGCTTTCACTCTTGAATTAAGTGCTCAACACCATCTAACATCATTTTATGAAAAAAATGGCTATACAACTGTAGGAAATCCATACATGGATGAACATTGTTTACACATAAAAATCATAACCACTTGTAGAACAAGTGGTATGTAACGCCCTGTAAGGGCCTGTGGCTGCATAGTCCTTCGACTATCGAAGCCTGACAGCTGCAGCATTTTCACTGACTGCCACTCAAAGTGGCTTTTTCTTTGTCTATTTCACCTGCTTACCCGTAAACGGGTCTATAAATTCTTTCATGCTCATCTGATCTGCAAGTTTATCTTCTTGCAATTGATTTTGAATATATTCTCGGATTACTTTTTCGTTTCTTCCTACAGTGTCTACTGTTAAACACCACTTTATACCAACTATCAAACGTCACTTTATTTTAATCAAC
>CAZTII010000109.1:0-2522 GCA_964613305.1 uncultured Erysipelotrichaceae bacterium | reverse complement strand
AGTATTATATCATATTTGAATTTTATTCTACAAAAAATAGTCATTTGTGATATTATAGTAAGGTTAGAAGGAGTAAATTATGGAAAATTTAATAAAACCGATAGCACAAAGTTTAAATGTTGAAATTAGTCAAGTCGCTAATACATTATCATTAATTGAAGAGGGGAATACTGTTCCTTTTATTGCGAGATATCGTAAAGAAATGACAAAAGGATTAGATGAAGAACAAATTTTATACATTCAAAAAGAATATGATTATCAAGTAAATTTACAAAAACGTAAGGAAGATGTTTTACGTTTAATTGAAACACAAGGTAAATTAACTCCTGAAATACAGAAAGAAATTGATGATTGTACTAAGTTGTCACAAGTGGATGATATTTATCGTCCATATCAACAAAAGAAAAAAACGAGAGCTACTGATGCGATTGCTAAAGGGCTTGAACCGTTGGCTGATTGGATTTTAAAGTTACCTAAATTTGGTACTCTTGAAACAGAAGCGGCAAAATATGTCAATGAACAATGTCCTACAGTAGAAGAAGCGATTTCTGGGGCAAAAGATATTATTGCCGAAAGAGTAAGTGATGATGCTAAGTTGCGTTGGAAAGTTCAAGAAAACATGGTTCGCTTTGCTCGTATTGTAACAAAAGAGAAAAAAGATAATCCGGATGAAGCAAAAGTATATAAGATGTACTATGATTATTCTGAAAAATTAAGTAATGTAGCAAGTCATCGTATTATGGCGATTAATCGTGCTATTAAAGAGAAAGTGATTAGTGAAAAGATTGAAATGGATGAAGAATTTTGCACTAATTATGCCTTGCGTGGTGTTTTAAAAGGTCGTGAGACTATTTGTAAGGATGTGATTGAAGAAGCGGTTAAAGATGGTCTAAAACGGTTGTTATTTCCAAGTGTTCAACGAGCTATTCGCTCTGAACTCACTGAAAAAGCACAATTACAATCCATCGATATCTTTTCTTTAAATGTTGAAAAATTATTACTTCAACCACCACTTGTCGGAAAAATGGTGTTAGGATTTGACCCAGCTTTTAGAACGGGTTGTAAATTAGCAGTTTTGGATACAACTGGTAAATTAATGAAAATTGCCGTAATTTATCCTCATCCACCAGTGAATAAAAAAGAAGAAGCGGAAAAAATTATTATTGATTTAATCAAAGAATTTAATATTGAAATCGTTGCGATTGGTAATGGTACAGCATCTAGAGAATCAGAAAGCTTTGTTGCAGATGTCATTAGTAAACATCAATTAAAGGTTCAATATACGGTTGTTAGTGAAGCGGGTGCATCAGTATATAGTGCAAGTGAGTTAGCACGTAGTGAATTTCCTGATTTACATGTTGAGCAACGTTCAGCTATTTCAATAGGACGACGTATTTTAGATCCACTATCAGAATTGATTAAAATTGATCCAAAGAGCATTGGTGTCGGTCAATATCAACATGATTTACCACCAAAACAATTAAATGAACGACTTGATTTTGCTATTTTGAAATCAGTAAACCGTGTTGGAGTTGATGTTAATACGGCAAGTGTTGAATTATTGATGCATATTTCTGGTTTAAATAAAACGACCGCAAAAGCAATTGTTGATACACGAAATGCACAAGGACGTTTTAAAAATCGTGAAGAAATTAAAAAGATTAAAAAAATATCGGCGAAAGTGTTTGAACAATGTGCCGGGTTCTTACGAATTAACGATGGTGATAATCCATTAGATCAAACGAGCATTCACCCGGAAAGTTATCCTTTAGCACATCAACTGATGAAATTATTGGATATTCAAAAAATTGGTGAAGCGAAAGAATCAAGTATTAATCTTGATGAAATTTCTCAACAATTACAGATTGATCCTTACACTTTAAAAGATGTGGTTGAGGCGTTATGGACGCCACTTAGAGACTATCGTGAAAAATACGATGGACCATTATTGCGAAGTGATATTTTAGATATTAAAAATTTAAGAAAAGGTGAATGTTTAGAAGGTGTTGTACGAAATGTTGTTGATTTTGGTGCTTTCGTTGATATTGGGTTACATGAAGATGGTTTAATTCATATTTCTAAAATGAGTCGTGAGCGTATTTCTCATCCTAGTGAAAAAGTATCCATTGGTGATATTGTTAAGGTATGGGTATACAATATTGATGAAGAAAGACAAAAAGTTCAATTAACACTTTTAAAAGATTTAGCATAATGAAAGAAAATTTGATCTTATTGGTTGGCCGACTTATTGACTAAATATACAAAATCAATTATTATCTAATCATGGTATTGTATATATCGAATTGGTCGCAATTAAGAAAAGGAGGAAGCTAAATAGCGACATTTAGCGAATTGAAATGAAAGTTATATTTACTGATTCAGAAGAGCAAATGAGTGAAGTTGCGCTTAATATTGTTCTTGGAACAATGTATCAAGCAAAACATTTGAACATTTCATTAACATCTGGATGTTAAACATCATTTTACCCAAATCAAATACATACTAAAAACGTCAAATTCTTT
>CAZTII010000108.1:0-2574 GCA_964613305.1 uncultured Erysipelotrichaceae bacterium | reverse complement strand
TGATTATATAATTGAAAGAAGGAGAACACAATGAATAATAAATTGATGCTATTTTACGGAATATCGTACGATCAATCTCTATTATTACAACAACTATTAGCTCAGTTTAACGTTGAGATGGGATTTGTCAATGATAGTCATTTAAGTGAACGATTGGAAGATGTAGTAAATAATAAAATAAATACATGGTCACTTTGTAACGACTATAAAAAAATATTTGTTATCTTTACCGGATTAACATATGATGAATTAGTTGATGTAGTAACGATGATACGTGAGAAAGAAATTATTGAGGATGAACTATTAATAGGTGTGACAAAAGTAAACAAAGATTGGCAACTACAAATGTTGTTTGAGGAAGTTATAAAAGAAGTTGCGTTAATGAAATAATGAGGGAACTATTGTGAATGATGAATTTTTAAAATGGAGTAATCAACTTTGTGCAATTCATCTACCCCGGTGGGAAGAATTGCCGGATATGGATTTATATAAGGATCAAGTGATAACCTTGATTGAAAAAATTGTTGGTGATTTTATGAATCCGGATGAAAAAATATTAACTCCATGGATGATTAACAATTATGTTAAATGGAAGATGATTCCACCACCAAATCGAAAAAAACAGTATAATCGTAGTCATTTAGCTTACTTGATTGCGTTAACTATTTTAAAACAAGTGATGGAAATTAAAGATGTTAAGTCTGGAATTTTATATCAAGCGAAAGTGTATGGAACAAAGGGAGCGTATAATGCTTTTTGCCAAGAACAGGAAAAAGCGGTTCGTTTAGTAGTTGGACGTTATCAGGTGTGCGATGATCGAGATATTATAAATGAAGTAATGGATGATGAAAATTTAGCACTAAAAATGGCGGCTATTTCTTTTGCGAGTAAATTAATTGCGACTAAAAAAATTGCATTACAAGAAATGCAAATGCGTGAGAGTGCGAATCAGTCGTCAGTAAAAAAATAAATAAGTGTATCATTGGGAGGTAAGTTACGTGAATTTGTCAATTGTAGATAAGGTAGTAGTAAAACAAGACATTATTAAAGAATTGATTAATCTTGGAGTAAAACCGGGTATGACTGTAGAGGTTCATGCCTCACTGAAGTCTTTTGGTTATGTTGTTGGTGGTGCGCAAACGGTAGTTGATGCGATAATGGAAGTTGTTGGCTATGATGGTGGAATTATTATGGCATTGCAAACATCAAGTAATAGTGAACCTTCTCGTTGGGAAAATCCTGCGATTCAACCAGAATATTATCAAAAAGTTCGTGAAAGTATACCTCCATTTCATAAGAAAGATTCAAGTAGCGATTTAGGTGCCATAGTGGATAATTTTAGAAGGCGTGATGGTGTGTTTTTTTCTAACCACCCGAGAAACTCTTTTGTTGCGTGGGGAAAAAGTGCGAAAATGTTATGTAATATGCATTCGTTACATTTTTCATTATCAGAAGAATCGCCAAATGCTCGTATTTACGAATATAAAGGTCACATATTATTACTGGGTGTTGGTTTACAAAGTGCGACATCACTTCATTTATCGGAATATCGTAGTGGTTGTAGGCCGATTCAAATTGAAGGGTCGATGGTTGAAATCGATGGCAGAGTCGAATGGAAGAAGTATTTGGATATTGACTTAGATAGTAGTTGTTTTCCAAAAATTGAACCTTTGTTAAGAGAAAGCAATCATATTCGCACAGGCATGATTGGCGAATGCGAAGCGATGTTACTACAAGCTGAATATACGATTGGTCTTCTTTCTCAATTGCTAGAGCAACAAACGATATATAATTATTATAAATAATATATATTTAATGTTTAATAATGTAATGTAATGAATTTAATGAAAAAAATACTGAAAAATAGTATAAGAATGCTCGGTAGACATAGGACTGAGCTTTTTTTTATGATATAATACCAAAATAACAAAAGAAGGGAGATTGCGTGTGCATTTAGAGGTTGGTGAAATGGTTCATATTCAAAGCTATAAGCACGATGGTTCGTTACACAGAACGTGGTCTAAGGGCTTTGTTATAGAAGTAACGGAAGAAAAAATAGTGGCTGTAACAAATAAAACGTGGGTAATTGAGTCTGATGGACGTAAATGGTACACAAGGGAACCGGCTATTTGTTTCTTTTATTTTGAAAAATGGTTCAATGTTATTGCGATGATACGCAAGAGTGGTAATTATTATTATTGTAATTTGGCTTCGCCTAGTTTGTACGATGGAGAGGCGATAAAAAATATTGATTACGATTTGGATATTAAATTATATCCTAGTGGTGATTACGAATTGCTTGATGAAGACGAGTATGACCTTCATAGTCGACTGATGTCATATCCAAGTGATGTTAAACAGATTATTGAGTGGCAAACAAAGGAGTTGATTGCACAAATAGAGGAAGAAGCTGAACCGTTTAATGATCAAACTGTGTCAAAATATTATAAAATATATCAAAAATTACTTAAAAAAATTGAAAAGCAATAAATGTTGATTTCAAAAGTTACTGTTCACACCCCCACAAATGAAAAATAAAGGATAAAAATCAAAATATAGAAGGATGAGTGTTAA
>CAZTII010000107.1:0-2594 GCA_964613305.1 uncultured Erysipelotrichaceae bacterium | reverse complement strand
CCTACCGGAAATCACGGGGTCCGGACCAGGGTGTAATCTACCGTGAAACCCCGATAACCAAAGCTTTGAGGTTAAAGGGTAACTATGAAGCTACCAAAATCGGACCCGGCTTACAGGGGACTTTAGAGGGAAATTAAACAGTAAGCTACGCACGTAGAAGCCGGTATGGATATTGTTTCGGACGAGGGTTCGATTCCCTCCGCCTCCACCATATTACAACAATAGTGTTGATACTAATGTATCAACTTTATAAATTATAAAAATAGGGAGATAATCCCTTTTTTCTTTCTTATAGACTAATTAATAAGCCGATATATTCAATAAGATTATATGACTAACTAAATTAATGGATTATAAAAACACGAAAGGTTCAACGAAAACGCAAAAGAAAGATATAAGCATGAATAAATGATATATGTTCGAAATTATTTGCTTATATAATCTTTAAATTTACCTTAATTTATGATATAATTAATTCAATGATAAATTGTAATTTATCGGTATAAACAATAGAATGATTTATATACCCCAAAGAATATATTTTAGAGGTTTTGGAATGAGTATAATCGTAGATAAAGTAAAACATTTTGTATTAGAAAAATGTGAACAACATAAAAAGAATGTTAAATATGGTTATTATGATTATTGGAATGATCATATAAAGCGTGTTGTATATCATGCTGTTAAATTAGCTAAGAAATATGATGCAGATGTTGAAATAGTAGAGTTAGGTTCATTGCTACATGATATTTCTATGCCATCCGAGTACGGCGAGAGAAGCGAACATCATATTTACAGCACTGAAATGGCTGAAACACTGCTTACTTCACTTGATTATCCAAGGGAAAGAATTGAAAGAGTAAAAAAATGTGTATTTAACCACCCTGGAAGAAATAAGCATATGAGGGAAACCATTGAAGAAACTTGCGTATCTGATGCTGATGCACTCGCTCATTTTGACCGTATACCATCACTGTTTAGTTTAGTATATGGTGTACTTGGCATGAGCCTCGAAGAAGGGCGAGAGAATGTTAAACAAAGATTAGAAGGCGATTACTGGGGACTAAGCGAACAATCAAAGCAAATGTATAAGAAAAAATACGAAGAAATAATGAATTCTTTATTTGTTGAATAATTTCTATTATAGTTTTCCTTTTAGTGATAGAGAGTTCTTCCAATTTGGTGAGGGATGAATATTAAATATGTATAAAAAAATACAGTTTAACTATATTTATTTAGTAAATACGAAGGAGAAAATATGTTGATACTATGTTCTAATGGTTTAACAAATGATAATATCAAAGATGAATTAAAGCTACACTTATTATATAATAATACTAGAGCTGCATTGGTTGTAACTGCAGATAATATTTACAAAAGAAAAAATTATCATGTTGCACGTAGCATGAAAGAATTAATTGATATGGGTTTATCCGTAGATATTATTGATATAGATGAAACATCATGCAAAGAACTCCTAAAGTATAATGTAGTTGAGTTTATTGGTGGAAATCCTTTTTATTTACTAAATTCGATAAGAAAACAACAATGTGAAAAGATTTTGAAAGAGATATGTAAAAATCAGATTTTGATTGGTTGGAGTGCGGCGACTTTTGTTTTTGGCCCTACTCTAGAATTGGTAAATAGGTATTCTCCAGAACTTAATATAGTAGGACTTATTTCGATGGAAGGACTCTCGTTAACTGAAATTGAAGTGCTTCCACATTATTCAAAATATTTGAGTAAATTTGAAAGATTTGAAGAACGATGTAAAGAGTATGAGAAAGAGAAAAGTAAGGAAGTTATTAGATTGAATGACGGCGAAGCAATTTTCATCAATGGTAATGAGATCAAAATTATAAGAGCACTATAAGCTTATATCTAATTCCAATTTGTTGATGTAGCTTAAGTTTAAATTTTCAGGAGGATAAACTTGAAATACACTACCAATTTAAGTTATGATGACTTTGTATCAAAACTAAAAAAATACGAAAAAAAGCCAAATACATTTTTAACATTAAGAGGTAAATATAAAAATGATAAAATGATTATTTCAGCAATTTATGATGGATATTATATTCCTATTAAAAAATCTTACATAATTAGTTTTAATTCTGATAACGTTATTACTATGAATAAAATATCTGTTATTGATTACGTACTAATTGTTCTGGTAGGTATAATATTTATATTATTGGGATTTTCTATGATATTTTGGTACAATATAAATCTTTTATATATTATGATATTTTTTGCTGGTGTATCAATATTTGTATTTTTAATAAGTTTAGTAAATTACAAAAATTTTATTATAAAAACCTTAAAAAATGATTTCGGTTTTAGATCTTATAAAAAACTCAAGATTTCAAAAAAAAGTAAAATACATTAATCCGTGTTATTGAGCGATAACTTCCAATTTATCGATTTTGGTTATTTGTCTTTTGTCCTTTAAATGTTAAAAACGCATAGGGGTACTAATAATATCTTAGGGGTACGAACTTTTTAATGGGGGTACGAATTGTATTAAAAAGTTCGTCCTAACACATATTGAATTGCAAGTTTTGATACAATATCAAACATTAAATAGTTGCTGG
>CAZTII010000106.1:0-2746 GCA_964613305.1 uncultured Erysipelotrichaceae bacterium | reverse complement strand
ATAGCGTGGTTATTTTTATGATAATTTTATGGAAATAATTAAAAAATGTATAATTTAATGAATTAATATAACGTTGTAATATCGAATTGTATTAAATATTTATGATAATGATTGAAAAATATAAACAATTTGTGGTATGATTACGGTATAAAGTTAGTTATGTTCTTCAGTATAAATCGCAAAAAAAGAGCAAACTACTTTTATTGCTATATTAAGAGTGTTATAGTATTAGCGAAGAAAAGGAGTTGACAACATGGAAACTAAGGCTATAAAAGGAAACAGAGATGAATCTATCGTGACATTAGAAGCTGAGCTTTTAAATGAATTGTTAGAAGATCTTGTAAGAACGCGTAAAGAGATGAAAGTTACGCAAAAAGATTTGGAAGAAAAGAGTGGCATTTGTCAAACGGCAATTACCCGAATTGAGAAAAATGTTAATACCCCTCAAATTAGCACCATGCTTAAGTTATTAGTACCATTAGGTAAAAAACTTAAAATTGTAGATATTGAAGAGTAAACGAAAATAATAGCTTCAACTATAATTAATGGGCTATTTTAATTGGCAGATTTTAATCTGCTTTTTTTGTTTGTGAGTATTTTATTCGCTATTTTAGCTATGTTTCATGTATAATAAAAGTCGTGATTAGGAGGAAGTACGATGAATAAAAAATTTAAACGCTATGTAACAATGTTTTTAGTTGTAATTATGGTTACGATGATGATATTAGGTCAATTGTTGCCGATGCTTGGAATGCATTAATAGGAAGAGGTTATTGAATGATAGAAATAATTAAAACATTAGTTTTAGGGATTATACAAGGTATTACGGAATGGTTGCCGATTAGTAGTACTGGTCATATGATTTTATTCAATGATTTTTTCCCTTTACAAGTATATGCTGATCCTGAAATGAACAAGAAGTTTGTTGATATGTTTCTTGTTGTTATTCAGTTTGGTAGTATTTTAGCGGTTGGTATTTTATATTTTAAAAAATTAAATCCGTTTGTAACGAATAAAAATAAACGTAAAAAGGTTATTGATTTATGGTTAAAAGTAGCGGTAGCGGCAGTACCTGCAGCGATTGTTGGATTGTTGTTTGATGATATTATTGATTCTTATTTATACAATTCATTGACTGTTGCGATTGCGTTAATTGTGTATGGTATTGCATTTATCGTGATTGAGTCGAATAAACCAAGAGAACGAGTGATTAGTACATCAGCGATTACATTTAAGACAGCGGCGTTGATTGGTTGTTTTCAAATGTTAGCGTTAATTCCAGGTACTTCTAGAAGTGGTGCTACTATTTTAGGAGCTATTATTCTTGGGCTATCTCGAGCAACGGCGTCGGAGTTTTCTTTCTTTTTAGCTATTCCAATGATGTTTGGTGCCAGTTTATTAAAGATTGTTAAGATGAAGATGGCGCTTGATATGTGGGGAATTTCTATTTTAATGATTGGTTTAGTTACAGCATTTTTAGTGTCGGTTGTAGCAATTAAAACATTTATGTCCTTTATTAAAAAACATGATTTTAAATTCTTTGGTGTATATCGTATTGTCTTAGGTATTATTATAATAATTGTTCAATTTTTGGTGAAATAAATGAATGCGATAACGATAGGTACATTATTTTTTGAGGGCTTGTTATCATTTTTTTCACCCTGTATTTTACCGGTATTACCAGTGTATATTGGCTATTTAACAGCGGATGCCAAAGAAGAAGATAGTGATGGTAAAATTATTTATAAGCGTAAGAAAGTAATATTAATTACAATTTTCTTTGTCTTAGGTATATCATCGACATTTTTTATTGCCGGATTATCGATGATTTCTTTAAAAGAAAAATTATCGTCGATGAGTCATATCTTTTCTTTATTATCGGGAGTAATGTTGATACTCTTTGCTTTAGTTCAGTGGAAAGTGATCGTTATAAATGCGTTTAATAAAGAATATCGATTCAATCTTCCGGCGCTTGATATAGCTGGACCTTATATTAAAGCATTGTTGTTTGGATTTTTCTTTAGTTTCTCATGGACACCTTGTATTGGACCAATGTTATCGAGTGCTATTGTTGTAGCGGCTAATGCGTCATCTAGCACAATAGGAATGATGTATCTTTTAGCTTATACACTAGGATTTATTATTCCTTTTATGATGCTTGGTCTTTTTACGGAAGAAGCACTGATGTTATTTAAAAAGAATAATCATGTCGTTCAATGGACAATTAAGTTATCTGGTATTATTTTATTTGGTTTGGGTTCTTCTTTAATTTATAATGCGGCAAAAGAAATGCGACAAGTGGATAAACCAGTGGAAACATCGACCGTGACGTCAGAAGTTGCGATTGAAAAGTATAATTTTACTTTAATTGATCAATTTGGAGCGATGCATACGTTGTCTAACTATCGTGGTAAAGTTATAATCGTTAGCTTCTTTGCGACATGGTGTCCATATTGTGAGAAAGAGCTTCCTAGTTTAATCGAAATATCGAAAACAATGGATGATGTTCAAGTGTTGTTGATTGGTTATCCAAATGGTGGTCGTGAAGTAAGTGAAGAGAAAATGAAAGAATATATTACAAAAAATGGATATAATGAACTTTCTTTCTTATTTGATAGAACGGGTGAAGTATTTAAAATTTACGGCGCCTCGGGATTACCGATGACGTATATATATAAACCTGATGGTGAAATTTTAGGCTATTTAGGTGGGTATACTAGTCTTGATGATTTTAAAACGGTCATTG
>CAZTII010000105.1:0-2784 GCA_964613305.1 uncultured Erysipelotrichaceae bacterium | reverse complement strand
TTTTTTCTATTAGCAGGTGCTTTTGAGGTTACACATAAAATTATACACTCTCAGAACAACTTAAACCAATTGAAAAAGAAAAGAAAATATTTAGTAACTTTATTCGATAGAAAAGCCAAACAAAGGAATGAAAAAAGGTGGTATGTATGTTGTTTCTGTTATGTGTTTAATACATTAAAAATAGAAGGACAATGTCCTTCTATTTTAGTACTCTAGCTAAGAATGATTTTGTTCTTTCGTGTTTTGGATTGGTGAAGATGTTGTATGGTGTATCTTCTTCTACAATGACACCTTTATCCATAAATACGACTGTATTTGCGACATCTCTGGCAAATTCCATTTCATGCGTTACGATAACCATTGTTAAACCTTCTTTTGCGAGTTGTTTCATAATGTCTAATACTTCGCCTACCATTTCTGGATCTAAGGCTGAAGTAGGCTCGTCAAAGAGTAATATTTCTGGGTCCATGCATAATGCTCGGGCGATGGCTACTCGTTGTTTTTGCCCTCCTGATAGTGTTGTACTAGGGTTGTTGGCAAAATCAGCCATTCCTACTTTTGTTAAATAAAACATTGCTTTTTCATGTGCTTCTTTTTCGCTGCGATGTAGTACTTTCATTTGTGCTATCATGCAGTTTTTTAAAGCTGTCATGTTGTTGAATAAATTAAACTGTTGAAATACCATTCCTACTTTAGCACGGTATTGATTTAAATTGGTAATTTGTAAAACATTTTGGTTGTTTACGATGATTTCTCCTTGTTCTGGAGTTTCTAAACAATTGATGCATCGTAATAAGGTTGATTTACCACTTCCTGATGCTCCGATTAAACATACTACATCACTTTTATGAACATTAAATTGAATTCCTTGTAATACTTTCAAATCACCAAATGTTTTATGGATATTTTTTAATTGTAAGATAGGTTCCATTAATGTACTCCTTTTCTTGCTTGATGCATTGAACTAGGTGATGTGATGGATTGTGGAAAACTAGTCTTTGGTTTGTTTAATCGTTTTTCGATTTTATTTAATATGAAGCTTGTTGATAGTGTTAATGTTAAGTAGATAACAGCGACGATAAAATATGTTTCTGAGAATTTATACATACTTCCTGCGATTCGATTGGATTGAAACATTAGTTCGGTTAAGGTAATAGCTGATAATACCGAACTGTCTTTAATGTTGACAATGAATTCATTGCCAATGGCAGGGAATGCGTTTTTAATGGCTTGTGGTAGTACGACGTAGAACATCGTTTGTGCCGTTGACATTCCAAGTGATCGTGCTGCTTCCGTTTGTCCTTTATCAACTGCTTGAATACCGGAGCGAACAATTTCCGACATGTAGGCACCAGTATTAACGGAGATTACGACCATACCGGCTATTAGTGGTGTCCAATTAATCACTTTTAATAGTGCATAATAGAAGAACAATGCTTGTACCATCATTGGTGTTCCTCTAAATATTTCAATGTATATAGTGGCACTTATATCAATAATCTTTTTAATAATTTTTGCTGGTTTAGAAGCATTGTTGTCTAATCGAATAGCCCGTGCTCCACCTACGAGTAAACCGATTGCTAAACCACATGTTGTACCGATAAAAGCGACCATTATGGTATTTTGAACACCTAATAAGATGGATGGCCAATATCGTTGTAAAATGGTTTGAATTACAGCTATATCCATGATTAATTCGATGCCGGTTGACGTTTTGTCGCTTCTTGCATTAACTGTTGACGTGTTTCTTCAGAAATAGAATCAAGTGCTTTTTGTACTTCTTTTAATAGTTCAGGATTTTTCTTAGAAATAGCGATTGATACAGATGCATCCGCAACAAATCCTTTGTCTTTGTCAAAGTGAACGATAACTAAATCTTTGTTGACATCGACAACTCCTTGAGCAACTGGTAGTTCAGCAGTGATTGCGTCAACTTCTTTTTGTTGAAGTGATAAAATCATACGTGGATATGAATCTTGTGGAGTTACATGGATAACACCATTAATTTGATCGATGATTTCATCGTATAACGTATTTGCTTGTCCTAATACTTTATATCCGGAAAAATCTTGAATGGATGTTGCGGCAGCTAGTTTAGCGTCTTCTTTACGAACGATCATCACATTTTGTGAATCGTAGTATGGAGTAGTAAAATCAACGGATTCTGCACGTTCTGGAGTTTCCGTCATACCAGCGATAATAGCGTCGATTTCATTGCTGTTTAATGCTTGGATTAAGCCTTCCCAAGATACAGCTTTAATGACAACTTCTTTTCCCATTGCTTCTGCCAATTTTGTTGCGATAACAACGTCATAACCATCACAATAGTCCACTTTAGAAATAGGTTTAGCGGTATCACTCGCAGTTGATTGTGACCAGTTAAATGGTGCATAGTTGCACTCCATTCCGACGGTGAAAGTGTTTTTTGCCTCTGTTTTTGGTGCGCTTGAACATGATGTTACAAGTAAAATCGATGTGATCAATAATAATAATTTTTTCATTTCTTTCCCTTTCTCAATAAATAAAAAGATGGATACAATATTCCATCTGTCATTTTGGAATAGTACCTCTTCAAAAGAAGGAGTATTATGGATGTTTTCCATAGTACCACAATGAAAATTCGCTGTTTTCATCGTTCGGCGATGATTGCCTTTCTCTTCTTTCAACGTTTGCCAACTCAAGAAGATACTATTCTGCATCGCAACCTCTATTACTTATTTATTGCCTATACTTTACAACGATAATGACATAATGTCAACAAAGCTATCAAAAGAAATAAAATAG
>CAZTII010000104.1:0-2803 GCA_964613305.1 uncultured Erysipelotrichaceae bacterium | reverse complement strand
CACAGGCCCTTACAGGGCGTTACATACCACTTGTTCTACAAGTGGTTATGATTGTAGATTTTTGTCAAATGCAAGTCGAGGTTCATTGTTTCTTACGTAAATTGTTCCACATTCAGTGTAGTTGTTATTTTTAATGCAACGTAGCATCGCAACATTATCGTGATGCGTATCGATGCGCATCCAATTGATTGTGTTGTTTTTACAAAGATTTTCGGCAAAGTTTAATAATTTTGTCGCAATTCCCATCTTTTTATGAGTAGAGGAAACGATGATACGATGAATTACACCATACGGCTCATCACTTGACCAAGAACCTTCGATTGTATTGTAAAAGGGATCTGGCTGAAAAGATATTGTGCATGAGGCAATGATGGTATTGTGATGACTATACACATAACATTCTTCTTTTTGAATGTCTTCTTGTATTGTGGCTAAATCTGGATATCCATCTTGCCATTGGTTAATACCCATTGCTTTTAGGTGTTCTTTACCTTCCAGAATTAACTTGAATATCGTATGTGCATCATCGAATGTAGCTTTTCTAATCATTTGGTTATAGTTTGATGAATTGTTCAACATCGATCACAAAGATTGTTGCACCGCCTACTTGAACTTCTACTGGGAAAGATGCGTAGCGACCAATGTCATAGGATGCTGTTGAAGGTACTACTTCTGTTCGACGTTTACTTTCTTCACCGATGCAGTCAATTGCTTTTTGTACTAAATCATCTTCGCAACCAACGATTATTGTGGTATTTCCAGCTCTTAAAAACCCACCTGTTGTTGCTAAACGGGTAACTGAAAAGTTTTCTTTTGTTAATGCTGATGATACACTTGAACTATCATCATTAGAAACGATTGCTAATATTAATTTCATAGAATGTCCTCCTGTCTATTCATATTTTATCATAACTTCAATAAAGTTTGTGAAAGGATGATGAAAAATTCCTGTTTGTTGACAAAAACTAATTTTTGTTTAGTTGTGTCGAAGGCAATATTTTGTTATCATGGACTAACAGAGGTGGACTATGTATATAATTATCATTGTTTTATTGTGGTTGGTTATAACATATGATCGTATTGTTATAAGAGAAGAAATTATTGAATCATCATTCATTAACGACGATCTTACGATTGTTGTTTTAAGCGACATGCATAGCGATCATAGTGAAGAAATACTTCGTAACTTACCACATGGTGATGTTTTTGTGATGGTTGGTGATATGGTGGATGGACGTTGTGATATGAATGAATTAGATAATGTGTTGCGTCATTTGCCAAAATCCGCTTTAAAACTAGCTGTTAGTGGTAATCATGAATTTAAAAATGCTCCGAAAGGATATACATTAGCGATGGTGAAACAACATTTTTCTTCCTTTGATGTTGAGTGGTTGGATAATACGGTAAAAACATATAAAATTGGTAATAATATAATTCAGTTTATTGGAATTGAAGATGATATGAACAATGATTTATCACTTGATGATAAACAACGATTAAAACAAGAGTTGAATGAATCTCTGTTTACGGTGATGTTGATTCATAAACCAAATCGTTATAATGAATTTGACGATTTTCGACTTGATTGTATGATTTCAGGTCATGCCCATGGTGGACAAGTTCGTATTCCTTTTGTTTTAAATGGTTTACTAGCACCAAATCAAGAATTCTTTCCAAAACGTGCTGGTGGAAGGTATTCAATTGTTAGTGGCGTTCATATTGTAAGTCGAGGTTTATGTAAAGTATTTTATTTGCCACGTATTTTTAATCGTCGTGAAATTAATGTTATTAAAATTAAAAAAAATCATTGAAGTTTGTTGTTTAACGATATAATTAAATCGAAAGGTGGTTACTATGAAAAAACGAATTGTTTGTTTTGGTGATTCTAATACGTGGGGTTATAATGCAGAAACTGGATCACGATTTGAAGAGAATCGTTGGCCAGTCCTTTTACAATCACAATTAGGAAGTGATTTTGATGTGATTGAAGAAGGACTTTGTGGTAGAACTACTGTTTTTGATGATCCTCTTTTTGAAGGATTAAATGGATTGAGTTATTTGTATCCTTGCTTATTGTCGCATTCACCACTATATGCGTTAGTGATTATGTTAGGTACTAATGATTGTAAACAACGATTTTCTGCGACAGCTAGAAATATCGCTGATGGTTTAAAACGATTGGTGATTAAAGCGAAACAGACATTGGCTTGGCAAAATGATGTTCGTATTTTGATTATTGCGCCGGCACCAATTTTAAAACAATGTGAAACGTCGATTGTAGCGAATCAAATGGGTGTTTGTAGTGATAAATCGTATCTTTTAGCGGATGAGATGGAATTGGTTGCGAAGGAATATGGATGTTATTTTTATGATGCTGGTGATGTTGTGACGATGAATACGATTGATTTTATGCATTTGACGGAAGAAAGTCATCAACGATTAGCGGAAAAAGTTGCTGATTTCATTGAAAAAATGCAATAAAAAAGTCGATTAAATGGAATCGACATATTTTTCTACTAAAAATTTTTGGGCAAATGCTAAAACGGTTCCTCGTAGGAGTGCTCTTTCTGGTAGTAGTTTATCGTATGAATCATTGACAACGTACGTTTCAAAATTAAAGGCACAGATGATTGCTTTTTCTAATTCGGTACAAAAATAATTGTATGTTTTTTCTACGGTGATGGCATTTTGTTGCATTTTAATCATCTTATGGATTTTACCGATGGAGTACAGTTGTTTAAAAATACAAATCATGATGAGGTATGCAATGTGTGTGTTATCGTACCGCTTTTTATTGGTTGGT
>CAZTII010000103.1:0-2879 GCA_964613305.1 uncultured Erysipelotrichaceae bacterium | reverse complement strand
CAACAATTACTTATTTTTACAAGAGATGTTTACACATAAATATTGACACTACCCATACTTTCTTTTCCCGAACCAGAAAAAATTTCATTTCCTAGTTGTTTATTTGCAATAATAATATGATTAGCCATTGAATCACGACCATAGAATGCTTTTCCATCATTTGGTGTTGTCGTTAACGAATCAGTCCAATCATAATATTTCTTAGCAACTTCGAGCAAACCTTCTTGAGTTTTTATATCATCTATCGTAACGTTACATGCTTGAGCAAAAATATTAAAATCAGTTAAATTTAAAAACATTAACTCCGTAGACTTGGCAACAGGAAATATCTTCAAATGATTACCTTCACCAAATTTACCCTCTTGTATAAATTCAGAACGATAGTCTGCAAGTTCTGCTTCTGTAAAGTATTCATCTAGATTCGCAACTAACCCCAGTTTATCCACTTCATATGCAGTATCAGGATAAGCAGCAAAAATATCAGGTATTTCTCCCATACCTACTTTTTTCTCAGCTGACTCCAAAACTTTAGTCATTAAATCGTTGACATTCCCTTGATTATACGCTTCAACGACAACTCCTTTTTCTTTTCCAACAGTTTCATTAAATTCTTCAACCAGAGCATCAAACGCTGTTTTCTGAACACTATTATAATAATGCCAAAGTTCAACAATTTCTGGATTCTTAGGATCTAACTGTGGTAAATTTAAAGCTTGCTTTTGCGATGTTCCACAAGAAGTCAATAAAGTAACAGTTAATAGCAGTAAAACGAATTTAATTTTCTTCATACTTTCCCTCTCTTAATAACATAGTTATATTATAACCAATTTTCATTAGTTTGACCACTCTCTAAAAAGTTAAAACTACATCTATAGTTATATTACATCATCCACAATATCCATTATATTAAGTAAAAAGAAGGTTGACTACCACAACCTTCTTTTTACTAGGATTTTAATCCAAACGGGGGAAAGAAATCATTTACAATCAAATTATTATTTATTTGACGTCTTTAGTATATAACTTCATTGTGAAGTTTGTATGTTGAAATTGTGAAATCTATATGTAATCGTAATTAATTTTTTCTTACAATTGATATATTTATTATATCGTGACTTAATCACTGTCATAATGAATTGTAATATAGTATACTTTATTCAGAAAGAGAGGTATTACTCATGTCAGTAATTCATTTAAATAAAAATAACTTTGATTCACAAGTGCTTCAATCAGATGTTCCAGTATTAGTAGATTTCTTCGCAACTTGGTGCGGTCCATGCAAGATGATTGCGCCAGTTCTAGAAGAAATTAATAAGGAAGCAGTAGGCTTTAAAGTGTTTAAAGTAGATGTTGATGAAAATCCAGAACTTGCACAACGCTACAACATCATGTCTATTCCAACATTAATTACATTTAAAGACGGAAAAGTGTACAAAAAAGAACTTGGGTTCAAAAATAAAGCAGCATTATTAAATATGTTAAAATAAAAGGCAAATTCAAATTGCCTTTTATTTTTTTATTATGTTTTTTAACTTTTGCTTATTTTTAATTTCTACACCACCGCGAAAAATAGTGACAATTCCTTCTTTTTCAAAGTATTTCAACATCCTACTTACTACTTCTCTTGCACTTCCAATATACTTTGCAATTTGTTCATGAGTAATTACAAGCGATTCACTTTTCAATTTATTACTTTCATCTAATAAAAAGATAGCTAAACGTTCATCAATACTCATAAATAATATTTGTTGCATAACCCACATCACATCACTAAACCGTTCTGTAGTGACACGATAAGCAAAACATTCTAAATGAATATTTTCTTTACTAATTTTAGAAAAACAACTAGATGATAACACCAACACATACGCATCTGTTTCAGCATCTACAAACACTTCAAAATCAATCATAGATAACGCACATGATGCTGACAAAATACAACAATCCCCTTCATATGAGCGGAAAAGTGTAATTTCTTTTCCTTCACTTGATAAAATATAAGTACGCAATTCACCTTGTTGTACAAATATAACACCTGCACAACCTTGCAAACGTCCATGAATATTACTTTGAGCATCATAATGAATTAACACAGAATGATCAACACACTCCTTTTGTTGACTTGCAGTTAATTCATCCCAAACTGAAATACTATCCTCTAAAATAGTACGAATTTTTACTTTATCCATTTTGTCCACCTCATTACTATTCTACCATAATAATCTTTTAAATAAGATAAAATTATGATAATATACTTGTACTGTGCCTGTGGCGCAAACGGATAGCGCATTTGTTTCCGAAACAAAAGGTTGCAAGTTCAATTCTTGTCAGGCACACCACTCAACAAATTATTAGACGTATTTTAAAGCATTATAGCTATTTATATACGTCTTTTATTATGTTTTTTATATATTTTCGACTATTTAAAAACGACTACAAACTACAACAAAAGTAATCACTGTCGGCAAGAATAATTAAAGTGCTATATCAGCGCTTTAACTATCCCGTTTATGTTTTAAATTTTGCTAGATACTTATTAAGATAATCATCAAAGCATACGTCAATAGTATATTTTTATAATTTTAAACAAAATAAAAAAAACTCTAAAAAGAGTGAAATAATTAAAAAAAGTTGTAAATAGTTGTTGACATACTGAACTTAGTATGTTGTGCTATATGTATAGAAAGGAGGTAGAAGAGATGGACTTGATAATAAAAAAACTTCAAGTTGCGTATTACATTCTAGCTATTACCAACATAATAATTAAGAATCGCAAAGAGAAGTAACAAAGTTGCACTTGGGGATAACATCCCCTCGTGCTTCCATTATAAATTATCCGTCTCAAAAATACAATATGAAAAAATACTTATCATTAATCA
>CAZTII010000102.1:0-2937 GCA_964613305.1 uncultured Erysipelotrichaceae bacterium | reverse complement strand
AATCTAGGAATAATTAAAACATTTCTATAAGATTGATTATACGAGATAATATGAATAATATAATTAATGAAAGAATTACAATATTTGAGGCACTTGAAAATATAAAAAACGGAAAATATGTAATGCCGGCTTTTCAACGACAATATGTTTGGAGCATGGAACAAATAGAAAAACTATGGGATTCAATTTTGCTTGGTTATCCTATTTCAACATTTTTATTTTGGAATGTTGATTCTTCGAATGTTACTGATGATACATATTTTTGTAGTTTTTTGAAGGATGTAACCTTTGACAGCAGAAAAGTAGCAGATAGTGTTAATTATGAATTGACAGGAATCAACTTTGATTATACGGATACTGCAATATTGGATGGTCAACAACGTCTAACTTCTTTATTTTTATCACTATATGGTCAAGCCAATATAAGACAGAAACACGCCAGAAGAACAACTGGGGCGTCAATTCGCGCTGAATTACTTATTGAATTAGACAAAAACAAACTTACTAACGATGAAGAAGAATACAACAGCAAAAAGTTTGACATAGTGTTTAGTGACAAAATAGGTAGAATTAGTCCAACTCAATTTAGAATCAGAGATATTTTAAAGGATGAATTTTTGGATGATAACAACAGAAGTAATATTATTGAAGAAATTATAAGAAATGTACCACAGGCCAGTAAAGAATATGCACGTGATATTCTTAATAAATTACACAGCAGAGTTTTTGTAGAAAAACTAATTGGATATACTGAAATAAAAAATATGGGTGTAGATGATGCACTTGAAATGTTTGTCCGTTTTAATAGTGGAGGCAAAGCACTTAAAAAGTCGGAAATTACTATGTCGATATTAGAAGCATATTGGCCAAGTGCAAGAACTGTTTTTGGTAACGTATTAGTTGGATCTTATCAAAGCTTTGATACAGACTTTATTATTAGATCAGCACTAATGCTTTATGGTGACGTTATAAAATCAAGCATCAATAAGTCAATTGCTGATAATTTAAAAAACAATTGGAATGAATTTGTAAATACATTAAATAAGTTAGAAGAATTATTAAAAAAATTTAAAATTGATATTAATCGTTTTTCTACAGGATGGAACGTACTGCTACCTATAATGTATTACATTCATTATAATGATCAATATGTTAATAATGAACAGGCAATAAAATCATACCTTATGAGGGCAATTCTATTTACTTATTTTCAATCAGGAACTACGGGGAAATTACAACAAATGAAAAGTTATATTAATAATTATGATTACGAAATAACAATTGACATGCTAGAACAAATTAATGATTTGAGAGTTTCAGAAGCCAAAATTGAAGATATTTTAAATGAAAATAAAGGTAGTAGAGTTGTAGGAGAAGTCTTATATTATTTAGGAATCGACTGGATTAATAGAAACTATAATTACGAACAAGATCACCTACATCCTTATACTAGATTTGATTCAATAAAACCAGCAACAATTACCAATGATGATTGGATTAGATGGCGTGGAATGCGAAATAAGTTACCTAACTTGCACCTGCTTGAAGGCCGTGCAAACGGAAGCAAAAACGACATGAGATTAGTTGATTATTTTAATGATATGAATGATGAACAAAAAGAAAGTTTTTATGAAGCAGGGATCATTCCCAAAAATATATCATTAGAATTCGAAAATTTTGAAATGTTCTATGATGAACGCAAAAAAATTCTTTCAGAAAAAATTAAGAAATTACTTGGATAACTTTTATAATTGACATAATGTGTACAAAAAATTCAAATATTGTGCATTTTCTGTTAAAAAACAGAGTGACTAAAAATCATTCTGTTTTGGTATTAAATATATTGTTAAACTCTTTCATGATTTTTTCGTTACCGGAATTAAATGCATGTGAGTAAACATTAAGAGTTGTGGATATATCTCCGTGTCCTAAACGTCTAGAAATATCAGCAACACTAATACCTCTAGATATTTGCAGCGATGCCGATGTATGCCTTAATGAATGGAAAGTTATAATCGGAAGATTATGCTTTTTTAATATAGTTTCAAATATTTTTCTAGGTACATCAGGATGAATGGGATCTCCATCTTCAGATGTGAAGATCTTTTTAGTACCTTTCCATTTGTTTCCCCATAAATCTTTTAAACTTGCTAAATACATTTGATATTCTTTTAAAACTTCAATAGTAGGATCTGATATAGGAACAGTTCTAATCGAGTAGTTGTTCTTAGGAGTACCATCTACTAACTTTTTATCAATTCTTTGTAACGTTTTAGTAATTGAAAAAATTATCTAAACGACTTATTTAATGGGGTTAAATATGAATTCAATTAAGATTTTTAAAATCTCGCCGAATAAGAATAACCATACGTTCATTTTTTCGCATCAAACAAAATCATTAAATATAGTAGTAAATGATACTTTAGAAATAAAAGAGATTATAGAAGTCTGGGCTTTGTAGCCTCTTTTTTTCTACCCTAATAGTAAGGGGAATTGATTATATGATGACAAAATATTAGAAACAACATTAATCAGTATGTACAATTATCCTCATATGAGCAAAGATGTAAAAATTATATTTATTACACTCGATCTATTGAAGGTAAAATATGACAATATAATATTACCTACTGTAACAGCAAGTTATGAAGTGAAACACAATAGTTTCGTGAAAAGAACTGGATAAAAATTGGAAGATTTTGTAATTAAAAAACTTACAAAAGAAGAAGACGTTGAAAACTATATTTTAAATATAGTTTCAGCTTTAAAGAAATTAAATTAGTTCAATCGAAATAATTTAGTAATTCACATAAATAAAATATATTTAAGAAAAAAATATCGTTATGAATGTTATCTATGATATAATATTATGTAGTATTATGAAGATTGGAGTAGATTTTATGGCAACAGGTAAGTATAGCGAAAAAAACAAACTAA
>CAZTII010000101.1:0-3057 GCA_964613305.1 uncultured Erysipelotrichaceae bacterium | reverse complement strand
TTAATACCTACTGGATCCGGTCTAACAGGTGGGCTAATCATTGCTATTTTATTATTCTCTAAACGAGAAGATTATCGAGCAATTGCAAAACTATCGGCACCAGCAGGATTATTTAATGTAAATGAACCAGTAATTTTTGGTCTTCCTATTGTATTAAATCCACTCATCGCCATCCCCTTCCTAATTACACCCGTTGTATCTGGATTATTTGCCTATTTTATGACATATATCGGCTTTGCAGGAAGATTAGCTTACCCTATCCCTTGGACAACACCGATTGGCTTTGGAGCATTCATCGCATCAGGAGGAAATATTGGAGCTGCAATAACTCAAGTTTTATGTCTAGTTATTTCAACATTAATTTATTTACCATTTATTTTAATATCAAATAAAGCAGCAAATAATCAATGAAAACAAAACATTTGAAACAATCAACTATCAATCAACAATTTTATTACAAAGATTATTTAATTTTATATATTACAGCATTTCTGTGTCCTCCCTATGCCCTGTATAAAATAGTTAAAAGCAAAGAAAAATTAGATACAACCGTAAAAGCGATTTGGACTTTTATAATCATTATTTATTCATTAATACTGATTAAAAATTATTTTAAATAAAAGCAATCAATATTATTTGCGCAGAAAGGAGTCATATGAGCAAGTTAACAATCATTGAATACCCTTATTGTGATACCCAATGGCACATAAATACTGATATTAATCGATTTAAAGTACACTCTTCCGTTAAAAAGTTTACTCAACGAAGAGAAGTAGATGAGTATCATCTCTGTGGGGTATATCACAAAGCAGAAATGCCATTTGAAATTAAAACTGTAACATATGATGAACAATTAAACGAAAATCCGTTTCACATTCTTCCACAACAGTTTTTCCAATTAACATACGATGCATTAAAAAATCAACATAAAGTATTAGTCGCAGGAAGTTACTGTATGTTTGCACCAGCTGTTATAGGTGGAATTCAACAAGCATATCCAACTTCAACCATTGGATTAATCTGGTTAGACGCCCACAGTGATAATCATATTGCTGAAACATCAAATAAAAAAATAGTTAAAATAAACGGAATACCATTTTCAACAATATTAGGACAAACGTATCATCAATGGGCAAAAGAACACTGTGGAATGATTTCACCATTAGAAGTTAGTAATGTTTTGTTTTCAGATGGACATTTAATCAGCATTGACAATCCAGAAAACATCCAAATGCTATATGAAGCAAATGTACATTTTTTAAATCAAACTGACTTTCAAAATACAGCAATATTCACTGAAAGTGTTAATAAAATAGCTTCAAAAGTCGATAAACTATTTTTAATGATTGATATAGATATTCTAGATGAAAAATACATTCCATCGTATCCAATTCCTGTACCTAATGGCAATACAATAGAGAAGGTAATGGAAAACATAAAAATAGTTATGAAAACAAATAAAGTATGTACTTTTATGGTTTCATGTTCATCATTTGAAGTAAACAAAGATGGAAAAGATACAACTTATTTAAATGCAATGAAATTAATAGCTAGCGGTCTAGAAAATTGGAGGTAATTACATTGAACAAAAAAAATAAAAGTTTTCCAAAAAATTTTCTTTGGGGAGCAAGCACAAGCGCCTATCAATTTGAAGGGGCATATAACAAAGACGGAAAAGGGCTTTCCATTCAAGATGTAAAAAAAGTTCCTGATGGCACAACCAACTTTAACATTGCATCCGACCACTATCATCGATATAAAGAAGATTTTAAATTAATGGCGGAACTAGGTTTAAAAGCATATCGATTTTCAATATCATGGAGTAGAGTACTGCCAAATGGAACAGGATCAATTAATGAAAAAGGAATTCAATTTTACCATAACATTATAGATGAGTGTTTATCGTATGGCATCGTTCCTATTATTACAATGTATCATTTCGATATGCCACTAGCCTTAGAACAACAAGGTGGATGGGCTAATAGAAACTCCATCGAATGGTTCAGTGAATACGCTACAATCTTATTTGAATCCTATGGTGAAAAAGTAAAATATTGGTTAACAATCAATGAACAAAACGTCATGATACTATATGCAAAAGCAGTTGGAACAGAACTAGACTCCACACACTCCGATGTATTATCCAATCGCTATCAAAAAAAACACCATATGTTGGTCGCTCAATCAAAAGCCTTTGACTTATGTCATAAAATAGTGAAAAACGGGAAAATTGGTCCAGCCCCAAATATCGGTCTATCCTATCCAGCCAGTTGTAAACCGGAAGATGTTTTAGCATCCCAAAATCTTAATGCGATAAGAAACTGGCTATACCTCGATGCCGCAGTCTATGGAACATATAACGCTATCGCTTTATCGTTTCTTAAAAAATATAATGCTGTACCAACTATGGAACCAGATGACTTAGAAATTATGAAAAATGGAAAACCAGATTTTATTTCCTTTAATTTCTACGCAACAACAACCGTAGAAATGTGCGAAGACACAAAAGACAAAATAAAAGAATCTGACTTTGTAGACCAACAACGAATTTCTACCGAACCAGGAATGTTTAAAATGCACCCAAACAAAAACTTAGAAAAAACAAACTATGGTTGGGAAATCGATTCAATAGGGTTTAGAGCGACATTTAGAGAAATATATTCACGATATCGACTTCCAATGTTAGTAAGTGAAAATGGTCTAGGAATAGAAGAAACGTTGATAAACGATACTGTCATCGATGATTATCGTATCGATTATTTATCAAAACATATTCAACAAATGAGTTATGCTATAGAAGATGGTTGCGAAATAATCGGTTATTGTCCATGGTCAGCAATAGATTTAATATCAACACATTCTGGTTGTAGAAAACGATATGGATTTATCTACGTAGACCGCGATGAATTTGAATTAAAATCTTTAAAGCGATATAAGAAAAAATCATTTCACTGGTATCAAAAAGTAATCAACAGCAATGGAAATGATTTAAGTAACAACTAATAATCATAACCACTTGTAGAACAAGTGGTATGTAACGCCCTGTAAGGGCCTGTG
>CAZTII010000100.1:0-3144 GCA_964613305.1 uncultured Erysipelotrichaceae bacterium | reverse complement strand
TCAACAATTACTTATTTTTACAAGAGATGTTTACACATAAATATTGACACTACCAGTTGTTCTTTTCCTAGTTGGATACTTTTCAATAAAAAAGCCATATTTCTACCTAATACTCTCATTGTCTGCATGCCTTCTTCATCTTTAATCACATCATCTCGATTACTACCATGTACCATATTCCAATAATTACTTGTAACAATTGGCATACCAGAAATAGAAAAATATTTATTTAAGCTATCAAATGTTGAGCTATTTCCTCCACGCCTACAGCTTACAACACTAGCTCCTACTTTCATCGTTTTATCAAAAATACAGCTATAAAACAAACGGTCTAGAAAAGAGATTAACGTTCCATTTGCTCCAGCATAATACACAGGTGAGCCGACAATTAGTCCATCAGCTTTTTCAAATTTTTCCGCTACTTCATTTACAATATCGTTATAAATACATCGTCCACTAATTTTACACGCACGACATGCGATACAGCCTCGGATATCCATATGTCCTACTTGTATAATTTCAGTTTCAATGTCTTGTTCATTCAATATCTTACTTACTTCTTTTAAGGCTGTACATGTACAACCTTCTCTATTTGGACTACCATTAATTAATAATACTTTCATCTTCATACCCTCTATATCGATTATAACATCTTTAAAATTGATTTTAAATATTACAATTTACAGTTTCAAACATATCACATCCTATGTATAATATGAGTAACAATATAGGAGATAACCATATGAGAAAATTCATTATCGACACAGACACCGGCAGCGATGACGCATCAGCACTACTTTTAGCGCTCTTAGACGATGAAATTGATGTTTTAGGTATTACAACGTTAGGAGGAAATATTTCTCTTAGACAGGCAACTGACAACGCGTTAATGACCGTGGAAGTTGCCGGAAAAAACACACCTGTTTATATGGGTGCGCCAAAACCATTATTTCGCCATTTAGAAATGGCCGATGGTGTTCATGGTAAAGATGGAATGGGTGATATGGATTTAATCCATCCTACAACGAAAGAACAGCCAATTCACGCTATTGATTTTATGATTGAAACAGTAAAAAATAATCCAAATGAAATCGAACTCATCGCCTTAGGTCCTGCGACAAATATCGCTTTAGCACTCTTAAAAGATGAAGAAACGATGAAAAAAGTGAAACATATTTATTCGATGGGAACAGCTGGTTTTGGTCCTGGAAATGCTACTCCAGTATCAGAATTTAATGTGTATGTTGACGCTGAAAGCTATAAAGTCATGTTAGAAAGTGGTATTCCTATTACCATTATTGGTTTTGATTTATGTTTAGGCCCTGCCGCATTTAGTGGTGAAGAAATAGATGATTTAATGAGTAAAAACAAGATTTCTAAGTTCGCTATGACATGTTGTACCGCCCTAAGAAAGTTCAATTTAAAACATCGTGGTGTTGAATCAGTTGATTTACCAGATGCGGTGGCAATGGCAGTTGCTCTATGGGATGATTTAGTCATTGAAGAAGTTAGTGCATATTGTTTCTGTTGTACAAAAGAAGAAGAAACGTATGGTCAAGTCATTGTTTACGCTCCTGGAGCTTATTCTGTTGATGTCAAAATACCAAATCATAATGCAGTCGTTATTAAAACAATCAATCATCAATTATTTAAAAATAGACTAAAAGAAATCTTTACAAAATCCCATTAATTGGGATTTTTTCATTTAAAAAGCTTGGATTAATCCAAGCTTACCTTTTCAATCTTATCACCATTTTTCATCGCTTTTACTGCTTTCATGTTATCCACTACTTTACCAAATACCGTATGAACTCCATCTAAATGAGGTTGTGGATCATGAACGATAAAGAATTGACAACATCCAGTATTTTTACCACGATGAGCCATTGATAATGCTCCTACTACGTGTTTATAAGGATTATTTGCTGTTTCACAAGGAATAGTATACCCTAAATCACCAGTACCATTACCATAAGGACAACCACCTTGCGATACAAATCCAGGAATTACACGATGAAATGTTTTTCCATCATAATATCCTTCATTAATTAACTTAACAAAATTCGCAACTGTTTTTTCAGCAGCATCAGGATATAGTTCAAATGGAATAACTTCTTTATTTGCCATTACAAACTTTCCAGTAATATTACTCATATAACTCATCTACCTCCTGCATATTATCTAGTTCTGGTTTAATAATTTCATCACTTACCACACGGTCACGAGGTCTAGAACTCTTCACTATTTCTTCCATCGCATTATTCGATTCTGAAGCTAAATTTGCTTCTTCACGTAGTGCGCGAAGTTCAGCTGCACGAATTCTAATCGCTGTCGTTGATTCACGTTCATTATCACAACCAGTTCCAGCTGGAATTAATTTACCAATAATTACGTTTTCTTTTAAGCCGCGTAAATGGTCAATTTTACCTTTAATTGCCGCTTCAGTTAATACTTTCGTTGTTTCTTGGAACGATGCCGCTGACAAGAAAGAATCTGTTTCAACGGAAGCTTTTGAAATACCAAGTAACGTTGGACCAAACTTAGCTGGCATTTTTCCAGAAAGCAATACTTTTTCATTGATTTCAGTCATACGTTGAATACTGAAAGTTTGTCCAGCACTTAAACCGGTATCACAACCATCAAGCACAACAACTTTCTTTAACATCTGACGAATCATTACTTCAATATGCTTATCAGAAATATCAATACCTTGAGAAGCGTACACTTTCTTCACTTCTTTTAGGATATATTTTTGAACTTCTTGAACACCCGCAACTTCCAACAATTCTTTCGGATTAATTTGGCCTTCTGTTAGTTTTTCTCCAGCTTTCACTTTTGAACCAACTTTAAACCAAGAACGAATTGGTTGCGTTAAGTCACAACGATGTTCGATGCTTTCTTTAGCACTAGTAACAACAATACTCATCCCTAAGCCACCTTCAAGTTGGCTAATCGATGTGATTTCACCGTCAATCTTCGCTAAAACAGACACACTCTTAGGACAACGAGCTTCAAACAATTCTTCAACACGAGGTAAACCTTGAGTGATATCACCATCATTACCTGTGGCAACACCACCAGTATGGAATGTTCTCATGGTTAACTGTGTACCTGGCTCACCGATTGATTGAGCGGCCATAATAC
>CAZTII010000099.1:0-3551 GCA_964613305.1 uncultured Erysipelotrichaceae bacterium | reverse complement strand
TATTGTGAATATTTCGGATATTATTTTAATTAAAGAAAATCCTTCTGAATTAAGACAATGGATTGGTGATTTTAATAATGATGGAAAAATATTAGTTTCTGATATTGTATTGCTTCAAAATCATATTTTAGAAAATAGAATGGTTGATTAAAAAGATAACTGATTTTTATTATTAAACGAAGGTGATTTTTATTCCTTCGTTTTTATCTTAAAAAAAGGTCAATTGACCTTTAGTTTGAACATTTATGGGTGTGGAATTGTTTGTGATGAGTATAATCATCGCCTTGTGGTTTTATTTCTCCACTGACATAGCTTTTAATTGCTTCATCGAGTGTTGTTGTAACTCCTGAAATAACTGTTATGTTGGCGTCTTTTAATCGTAAAAATGAACCATTACAAACTCCTCCAACTAACAATGTTTTTACGTTGTTGATAGCTAATAAAGCTGGTAGTTGACTGTGTGGTCTGCCATCATTTTTTATTGTTGTTTTTAATGTTGCTTGATTGTTTTGTACATCATAAATATGAAAGAAGTCACTTCCTCCGAAATGATTTGATACAATGTTGTTTGTTGTTGCGATTGCGATTATCATAAAAATACCTTCCATTTCTATGGAAGGTATTATAAGTTAAATAGTGAGTTAATGCAAGCTAACTATTATTTAAAAGTTGATTGTAGTAGTCAATTAATTCTTTTTTCTTTCCTTCACTTGCGAAGGATGCTTCTATGGCATTTTTTTGCATGATAATAATATCTCTGTCACTAAATCCCATCAGTTGTTTTGCAATGTTGAATTCATCTTCTATCGTAATGTTTGATAATGTCATATTATCAGTGTTTAATGTTACTTTTGCACCTAATTGGTATAATTTAATAATCGCATGTTCGTTGTATGATGGTTGATTTTTACAATCGACATTGCTTGTTGGACATAGTTCAAAGGTAATGTTTTGTTCAATTGCTTTTTGTACTAAATCCATATCTTCTAAAATGTGCCCGCCATGACCTACACGTTTTGTTCCAAATTCAAGTGCTAAGGCTACATTTTCACTTCCTTGAGCTTCTCCAGCATGGATTGTAAATGGTACCTTTAACATCGTTGCATACTCAAAGTAAGGGCGATATTTTTCCATCGGCGTTAATCCTTCAGGTCCAGCTAAATCAACGGCACAGACGCCTTTATTGAGGTATTTCGCCGCTAATTCAATGGTGTCCATGTTTTCATCGTGATTGTATGAAATGGTGTTCATAATCATCATGCAACAAATGATATTTGTTTCTAATTGTGGATAATTTTCCATTGCTTTTGTACGAGCATCAAGTACAGCAAGTAATGCTTCTTCCATTGTCATTCCTTTTTTTGTATGAAGTTGCGGTGCAAATCTAATTTCAGCGTAACTGTGATTTCCTTTTGCTAAACGTTCCATCAAATTATATGTTATTTCTGAAATTGATTGTTCATCTTGTAATAGGGATAGTGGTAAATGAAAACAGTTTAAGTATTGTTGTAAGTCATCACATTCAGGAGCAATCATTAATTGTTTAAAGCGTTCAAAAGAAAAATCGGCTTGTGGAAAATTTAGTCGTTTGGCAATTGTATACGCTAGCTCGGTATCGACTGAACCGTCAAGATGTAAATGTAACTGTACGTATTTGTTCATAAAAAGCCTCCGTTATAAATAACTTTAAGCATAAAAATTGTAAAAGTCAAGACGTTACATCTGTGAAATATGATGTATAATGAAAATGCCAAAGGGGAAACATATATTTCCTACATTTTGATATAAGGGAATTTGACGTTGTATAAATGTGTGAATGCTTGCTAAGAGTAAGAATCCTAATTTTGTCCACAGAATACCCACCTGAAAGACTTCGGGATAAATATCAACCTCTTTGGTTATTTTAATGTTAATGCTTGTAAAGTATTGTTTAAACTGATAAAATTATTCAGTAAGGTGGTGTAAATATGAGTACATTTTGGAGTAGTATTTTGTGGTTAGTAGTTGGAATGATAATTGGTGGTGGATTAGGTTATTATTTTACTCGTCGCCAAGTAGAAATTGAGTTAAAGAAAAATCCGCCAGTGAGTGAGAAAATGATTCGTGCCATGTTTTTGCAAATGGGAAGAAAACCTTCTGAAGCTCAAATACGATCAATAATGAAATCAATGGGGCAATAAGTGGACGATAAGTCCATTTGTTATTTATGCAGATGAAAGAAATTATTGATGAGATCGGTATGAATCGGTCAATGACTCGTTTAGCTCATGAGATTATTGAAAAGAATAAAGGAATCGATAATGTTGTCTTAGTTGGAATTAAACGTAGAGGAGAGTATATTGCTCGTCGTTTAGCATCAAAAATTAGTAAATTTGAGGGAATAGATGTTCCTTGTACTGGTCTTGATACGCGATATTGGCGCGATGATGATAAAGTTATTCGTCGCAATATTCCGCCACTTGATGTTGATGTTAGTGATAAAATCGTCGTCTTGGTGGATGATGTGATGTTTTCGGGTAGGACAATTCGGGCGGCGATGGATGGTATTATGTATTATGGCCGTGCTCGTGAAATACATCTTGCGGTATTGGTTGATCGTGGTCATCGTGAATTGCCGATTCGTGCAGATTATGTAGGGAAGAATATTCCAACATCGAAAAATGAAATTGTCCAAGTAGAAATGAAAGAACTTGATGGTTATGACCGAGTTAGTATTGGTCTTATTGAATAACATCGAGTTTTTTTATACAATTTTTTTAAAAATTGAGTTTTATCATTTAAAAATCTATGATATTGGTCTATAATTAGATTGTTGAAACAAAATAGGAGGTTAGTCATGAGTCAAACATCGAAAAAGGTTTTTCAATCCATGGATGGCAATACCGCTACAGCACATGTCGCGTATGCGTTTACTGAAGTGGCAGGAATCTATCCAATCACTCCATCATCACCAATGGCAGAAGTTGTGGATGCATGGTCTTCACAAGGGAGAAAAAATTTATTTGATTCTCCGGTAAAAGTTATTGAAATGCAATCAGAAGCAGGTGCAGCAGGTGCAGTGCACGGTGCGCTTCAAGGTGGTTCATTCGCAACAACATTTACAGCGTCACAAGGATTGTTATTAATGATTCCTAACTTGTACAAGTTAGCAGGAGAACTTTTACCAGGCGTTATTCACGTTGCTGCTCGTGCTTTAGCAGGAAGAGCTTTAAACATTTTTGGTGATCACGAAGACGTGTATGCTTGTCGTCAAACAGGTGTACCTATGCTTGCAGCTCATTCAGTACAAGAATGTATGGATTTAGCTGGTGTTGCTCACTTAGCAGCAATTGATGCATCAGTACCATTTATTCATTTCTTTGATGGTTTTAGAACTTCTCACGAAATTCAAAAAATTGAAGTAATGGATTATGAGTTTTTAAGAAGCTTAATGGATGTTAAAAAAGTTGAACAATTTAGAAAAAATGCCCTTAACCCACATACTAATCCAGTAGTTCGTGGTGGTGCTGAAAATGATGATATTTTCTTCCAAGGAAGAGAAGCTCAAAATG
>CAZTII010000098.1:0-3585 GCA_964613305.1 uncultured Erysipelotrichaceae bacterium | reverse complement strand
AGCTTTAACACGATTGAAACATTTTTATAACAAAATATATAAATTAATAACTACTTTGCTTTAAATATTTTATTTAAAAACAAATTCTTTGACTTTTATCATCTCATGCGGTATATTATGTCTGTCTAATTGGGGTTGTCTTGGTTTCGACAGGTTTATGTTGGATTCTATCTGCAGTGGTGTGGTGACCTAATCACTAAAAAAATATCTGGAAATAACAGATTAAGTTTCGCTGCTTAAACCTAAAATAACTGGTCGCAGCATTCCTACTGAAGAGTTGTCATTTCCTTTTCTTTAGCGTAGTAAAAATGAATACGGTGACTCTAGCTTGGTAGATGATCCCGACAATCAATACAAGCAAATTCAATTCTTGCTCGTTTGTGGCTATGAATTGTCTTACTTAACACAAACTAAACTGTAGACGGTAGAATGTGGGACTATTCTTGGACCGGGGTTCGACTCCCCGCAGCTCCACCAAGAAAAAGACAACAGCTATTCAATGAATAGCTGTTTTTATTTTGTTGAATTATACATGAAATCATTCACCTTCAATTGAAAATAAATTTTAGTTTGATTTTTTATCGCATCTAATATAATTCCAACCAACATTAACAAGAATGATAATATAAATAAACTCGCCGCCAAAATTGCTGAAGGAACCTTAGTAATATAAGAAGTCATGATAAACTCTGAAATAACCGGAATACCTGCAAGAAGTGATAAAATTAATGTAAATAAAGCCAAAACACCAAACATTAACATTGGACGATAATTTTTGAATAAATCAAATAACGTCATCAACACTTTAAATCCATCCCTAAACGTATTTAATTTAGAAAATGAACCTTCTGGACGATCTTGATATGTAATATCTACTTCTTTAATTTTCATACCGTATACTAAAGCAAAGATTGTCATTTCTGTTTCAATTTGAAAGCCATCACTCATAACGGGCATACATTTTACAAACTTCTTACTATAAGCACGATAACCAGTCATAATATCTTTCACATTACTCTTAAATAATAAATTAATTAATCCCTTGACTAACTTATTACCAAAGTTATGAAACCCACGTTGGTTCTCTTGAAAATAAGTACCATTCGATAAACGATCACCAATAACCATATCGTATCCTTCTTCAAGAACTGGTTTAATCAATTTATCCACTTCAAAGGCAGGGTATGTATCATCCCCATCAATCATGACATAAACATCCGCATCAATGTCTTGAAACATTGAACGAACAACATTCCCTTTCCCTTGTTTTCGTTCTTTTCTAACAATTGCCCCAGCCTTCGTTGCTAAAGCGGATGTATCATCTGTTGAATTATTGTCGTAAACATAGATATCAAACGATGAATCAACTTGCTTAAAATCAGAAACTACTTTTTCAACAGTTAACCCTTCATTGTAACAAGGTACTAAAATTGCAATTTTTGTCATTTATCGCTCCTCACAACTTTCTTTAGTTTATACTTCGCTCCTGTAAACATAGTTTCAGTACAAGCATCACTAGATTGATCAAATTCAGGGTTTTCCCAATATTTGATAATCATATAATCAACATTATATTCTTGAACATATTTACACGTCGATTCATAATGAGTTTCAACAGGCTCTTGCCATGGATAATGTTTACGAGCTATTTGATAAAATTCTTCATTTAACCGTGTGTGGGCATACCAATGGTCTCTTGCTGTAAACAACTGATACGCAGTCGGTATAAATGTCCTTAACCCATTAGCTTGGCTAATTACAACCATCTGACGATCAAACTGCTTTTGTTCTTCCATTAAAATATCAATGACCTCTTTTTCACCACGTTCAATCTTAAGAATTGGATCTACCGTTTTACCACCAGCCACATGATAAGAATACAATCCTTCCTTACTACCAACATACGAAGTACTATGACCAATAAGTACGATAACTACTAAAAGGAAATATAAGCTATATCGTTGCCAATTATGTTTAAATAAATTATAAACCGTCACCAATAACAATGTTTCCGTTAACGGATTAAACATTACTTCAACACTACGATAGAAAACGTTAGAAGCAATTGTATATGCAATAGTAGTGGTAGTCAATGGATTCATAAATAAGATTAACATCATGATAAAGACCGTTTTATAATAACTATTCTTACCTTTAAGAATGACAATAACACCAATCCAACGAATAACATTTAAAATATTATCGATATAATTAGAATATCTAAAGGTATAATCTTTCACCATATCATAGCGTTGATGATCTTGAAAATAATACGAATAATTCAAATAACAATCTTTATCAAATGTATTTATTAGAAAAGAAACAATAATAGCAATCACCGGAATTACATAATAAAATATAATTTTAGAATGTTTAAATAAGAAGTTTTCAATAACATTAATAAAAGTAGATAATCGCTGATGAAATATATAATAAAGAAGTGCAATGATTCCAACAGCTACACCTAATACAAGCGATTGTCTTGAAATCATAACCGCAACATAAAGTACCATTGGAGCAACAAATATTGCACAGCTGTGAAACGCATTCTCTTCTTTTATTGTAAACAAATAGACCGCCAGTGAATATAAAGCGACAAATGAAACTAATAAAAAGGTACTAGAACACGCAAATCCTGCCATAACAATAAAAGGAATTAACTTCTTACTATTTTTTACTGATAAATGAAGCCACTCAACAATCAAAAACATTAAAAAGGTAACAAAGAACGTGCGGTAAGTGTTACCATAATAAGCAAAGGCAACCCGCCAATAATAAAAGTTTGAATAAAACAAGGTAAAAAACAAAATAATTTTTTCAAATTTCTTTTCAATCGTAAAGCTTTTAATAATATTAACGATTAACATCGAACTTAGTATGCTATAAAGCAAACCCATTGCCCATACCGTAACTTTAATATTAGGAATATAGACAGATTGATGCAAGATGTAATAAGGGAAGTTAATAAACCAACATAAAAATGACGTAAAATGATAATATCCTTGGTATAAATAAAGTCCATCCCATTCCTGACCAACTAACCCCGTGTACAAATGAAATTTATTAATCGATGGATTAATAATATTTTGTGCAATATAATTTAAATACATCGGTCCATCTGCAAACTCCAAATCTAAAAAGCAATGATAAAAGACGGCAAGAAAGGCAATCAATGATAATACGACCCAAAGTGTTTCCTTACGCCATAAATCCTTAATAATACCTTTGTATTCAATAATAGAGACAATCAAAGACAAAAATAAAACAATTAAAGAAGCCATTGCAATAAACTTAAAGGGTCCATTTAAGATTTGTACTGGATAATACAAAGCTTGAAGTATAGCCAAAATAACCGCAAAGCCAAGCGGTGCTTTAAATCCTTTTCCTTCATACTTAAAAAGTCTGGCTACAAAAAGGCCGACACCAGTACTTAATACCAATAACATTAAAACTAAAATAATAATATTTTTCATAATTTCACCAAATAAATACTATCATAGTTTACAACATAATAAAAGCACAGAATATTTAGAGTATATTAAAAGACATGGGGTTTGTGTATCGCAGTCCAATATCTTGGGGTGT
>CAZTII010000097.1:0-3605 GCA_964613305.1 uncultured Erysipelotrichaceae bacterium | reverse complement strand
AAAAATTTTGATCAACAAGAAGTGTTGAATGGCATTAATTATACGTTTGCAGAAGGCGTTATTTATGCTTTATTAGGTAGAAATGGAGCTGGGAAAACAACGTTATTTAATATTATTAGTGATGAAATTAAAGCAGATACAGGCTATGTTTTTATAGAAGAAAATGAGGAGACTAGAAAAGTTAAACCAGAGGAAGTTGGGTTTCTTTTGTCTGAACCACGAGTTCCTGAGTTTCTAACAGGTCGAGAACTTATTAAGTTTTATTTGGATGTGAATAAAGTGGAAAATAAAAAAACGATTGATGAGTATTTTGATATGGTATCATTGGATGTACATGATCGTGATAAATTGATGAAAAACTATTCTACTGGAATGAAAAATAAAATATCATTATTACTTCATTTAATAAACTCTAGTAAAATATTTTTGTTGGATGAACCTTTAACATCCTTTGATGTAATCGTTGCGGAAGAAATGAAAACATTATTAAAATCACTTAAAAATGATCGAGTCATTATTTTTTCTACTCATATTATGGAATTAGCGCTTGATTTGTGTGATCGAGTTGTTGTTTTAAATAACGGGTATTTACATGAAATAGATAAGGAAAGTCTTGATAATTCGCAATTTAAACAAAAAATTATCGATGCTTTGCAGGAGTATTAAGATGTTTTCATTTGTTCCACTTAAAATACTTGCATCATACAAAGCAAATGAATTTTGTTATGGGATACAATCGATACCACTTGTTGGAAAACTAATCAAAGATAGTATTTATACCAATAAAATCGCAAAAGCAATTTTTACATTGTTAAGTTTATTAAATTATTTAATGATTAATGGCTTGAAGTATTTTATCGTGTATATGATTACGTGGATGATGGCAGATTTAGTTCAATTTAATAGTGAATTGTTTTCTCTTCATTTATTTATGATGTATGGAATCGTAATGTCACTAGTTAACATTAGTTTGTTTAAAAATGATAAACAACAGTATTTTGCCACTAAATTAATAAAGTTGAATCAACGTTCATACTTGATTAGTACTTATTTCTATCAAGTTGTATCGAATAGTATATTTTTGATATATATCTTTACTTTGTTTTGTCCTGAACAATCAAATCTAGTAGGATTAATTTATTCAGTGGTAGTTAGTTTATCGTCAGCGTTGTTTCAGTTAAAAGGCGATAAAATAAAAATATGGATGATTTTATTATCTATATCGTTGTTGTTTTTACCATACACTGGTTTTTATTTTACAGAAATACATTTTAACTATGGAATCGTTATTTTTAGTTTTATTGCCATTATTTCACTATATAGTTTATTTAGAGTTGATAATTTTGATGGAGAAATAAATCGTGTTGAAGAAAAAGATTTGAATACGTTGAAAAAACAATTAGCGAAATCATCCATTAGTGATAAAGCGATTAAAGGAAGTAAAAAAGAAGGTGTTGCTTATCTAAATGAGTTATTTGTTCAGCGCCACCACTCATCGTTTATCGATAAATACAGAGTAATATGGGGTGGTTTGATTGTGGCAATGATAGCGGGTTTAATAATTAATACAATGAAACCAGAATTATTATTTTGGATTGAAAAGTCGTTTGTAAGAGAACCATTTGCGTTAGTTGTAGTATTCTATTTTGTCATCGATTGTGATCCGATCTTAAATCTATATTTTAATAATTGTGATGTAAGTTTACTCCATTATCGCTTTTATCGTACACCAAAAGTTGTCACTACGTTATTTATTGAACGTTTAAAAACTATTTTATATTATACATTGATTACTTTTACTATTTATTCGACAGTAATGTCGATTCTATATACAGTCAATGCAACAGAAACAAATACTATGGATTATATAGCTTTCTTTTGTAATAATTTTTTAATTGGAATATTTTTTATTTCGTATTCTTTAATATTATATTATTTACTTCAGCCTTTTACTGAAAATTCAAAAGTAAAACGACCTTCGTATACGTTCTTTAGAGTGTTGTTATTTATCATCGCATCATATGTAAAAGAGATAGAAATATGGAGTATAAAAGCGATGTACATTCTATTTCCAACAGTTGGTGTATTCGTTATTGTGATGGTGGCACTAACGTATTTAGTGGCGGATCAAACCTTTAGAATAAGGAAATAGGAAAAGTATCCACTTGTTTTTAAAATAGTAAGGTTACTAAAAAAGACTACATTGATTGTAGTCTTTGTTTAATTTTAATACCAACCTCTTAATTTCATTGTTTCCGCAACGCGTTTTACAGAAATCATATAAGCTGCTTCACGAACTGTTGCATTTTTTTCTTCTACTAAGTTCCAAATAGCGTTGAATGCTTTTACCATTTCAACTTCTTGTTTTTGTTCAACTTCTTTTTCGCTCCAGTAGTAGCCTTGTAAGTTTTGTACCCATTCAAAGTATGAAACAAGTACACCACCAGCATTTGTTAAAATATCTGGAGTAACGACGATACCACGTTCTTTACAAACGATATCTGCCGCAGGGGTTGTAGGACCATTAGCTGCTTCACAAATTAATTTACATTTTAAGCGTTTTGCGATATCTTCATTGATTGAATTTTCTAAAGCTGCAGGAATAATAATATCAACTTCTAAGCCCCAGAAATCATCAGCTGAAATTGTTGTAGCTCCTGGGAAGCCTAATAATGTTTTATTTGCATTCATGTAAGCTTCAAGTTCATTGTATTTGAAGCCGTTTTCGTTATAAATAGCGTATGTTTGTTTGGTTTTGAAATCCCATTCGCAAATTGCTACTGGATTATTTCCTTGTGCGCATAAGTTTTTAACCGTGAATTTTCCAGCGTTTCCAAAACCTTGTACTGCAGTTTTAGCTGTTTTAATGTCAATGCCAAGTTTTTTTGCGGCTTCTCTAGCGATTAAGAAAATACCAAAACCAGTTGCGGCATTTCTACCTAGTGATCCAGCGAATTCTACTGGTTTACCTGTAATTACACCAAGATCCATGTTTCCACCATTTAATTGGATGTATTCATCGGTCATCCAAGCCATGATTTGACCATTTGTATTTACATCTGGTGCTGGAACATCAATTTTTTCACCTAAATATTTGTGTAACCCACGAATATATCCACGTGATAATTGTTCTAGTTCACGTTGTGATAGTGTTTTAGGGTCTACGATGATTCCGCCTTTTCCACCACCATAAGGTAATCCCATAACTCCACATTTAAATGTCATCCAAATCGATAAAGCTTTTACTTCTGCTTCATTAACATCTTGGTGAAAACGAATTCCACCTTTTGCCGGACCTACGGCAGTATTGTGAGATGAACGGAATCCTTTGAACATTTTTAAACTTCCATCATCCATTTTTACTGGGATATTGATTTCGATAAAGCGTTGAGGTTCTTTTAGTAATTCATAAACAGAACTTTCCAAACCTAATTGATCACAAGCTGCTTTCACTTTAGCTTGAGCACTAAGTAGTGGATTTAAGTTTTCATTTGACATATGTTGCCTCCTATAAGTGATGGAAATAGTATATCATATTTTTGAGAAGTGGAATATTTTTTTTTGAAAAACAGAAATATTTTTCTGAAAGTTGTTACATTTTTAAT
>CAZTII010000096.1:0-3642 GCA_964613305.1 uncultured Erysipelotrichaceae bacterium | reverse complement strand
GTGTTTAAAGGACAATTACTCTTAATTGTTTAATAAAGTGTCGAAAACCGGATTACGATTAAAGTTGGTTCTTCAATTGAAGAAAAAACAACAAATGTATCTCATATTAGCATGTACAATCCTTTAAATACTAAAGTTCTTGTTAATGTTACCGAAAATGACATTAAAGAAATTTCAGTAGGTCAACGAGTTGTTTATTCTGTAGATGGTGCAACATTAACCAACAAAGAAGCTATAGTGGAATCCATATCTAGTGCACCTACAACCGATAATACCGGGCTTGTAAGCTATCAAGTAATTTGTACAACAAATGATTCCGTTGATACAGTTAAAGACTTAATGTCAGCTTTTGTAACTTTTATTAAATAAGAAAAAACAAATATTTTATTAATTTCAAATAAAGCAATTTTCATTGAAGAAGGATAACAATATGTTAATGTTCAATTAGCGGACGGAACAATTGAAAAAAGAAAAGTAACAGGTGGATTATCCAATGGAATTCAAACTGAAATTGCTAGTGGTCTTAGTGAAAATGAAATAGTAGTAACAGGAAGTAAAACAAAATGAGAATTAAAGAATTAATTCGCACTGTCTTACTAAGTATTTCTACCAATAAATTTCGTGTATTTCTTACTTCCTTAGGAATTATTATCGGAACTTTTACGATTATCATCGTAGTTGGTATCGGAAAAGCAAGTGAAATTGCTGTAGCTAGTCAATACAAGCGATTATCAGTAGAAAGCATCACTATTTCGCGGCCTAAAAGTGCCGCAAATAGTGGCGCCAAATCACTATTAAAAGATGATGCATTAGCAATGAGTGAACAATTAGAAAACGTTAAATCAGTAGGAATTAGTGCTTCAATCACATCCGCAGTTTCCTATGGTGCAACGAGTTTATCAATTCCCATCTTAGGAACAAATGAAGAATATGCAAATATTACCAATCTAGAAACAACGGAAGGCTACTTCTATACGGATGAAGATGGTAAAATGAGAAATCGTGTTATTGTCTTAGGATATAATGTGGCCAATGAATTATTTGGTGATGCAGCTATGGCCATCGGCAATAAAGTAACCATCAAAAGCACCAGCTTTGAAGTCATTGGCGTACTAAATCGCATCGGTGGCAGTGGTGGTGTATCCACTCAAGGAAGTGGTGGCGCTTCATCAGCCGATGATATGGTCTTTGTTCCATACGATGTATCCATCAAATATTTAACCGGGACAACCGGAACTAAAACAGGAAGTAGTAGTTCCGCTAACATCACATTCATCGCCTTAGCAAACGATATTAATTCGGTAAAACCAGCTATTGAAGAAATATATCAATATATTTATCAAAAAGTAGGCGATGCTGGATATACTGTGACCGATGCTGGAAGCACTCTAACCTCAGCACTTGAAACAACTAAAACGATGTCACTCTTACTAATTTCGGTCGCTGTGATTGTATTGGTTGTTAGTGGTATTGGTATTATGAATGTACTAATGGTTTCAGTAAAAGAAAGAACTAGAGAAATTGGTATCTTAAAAAGTATTGGTGCCGCACGAAAAGTTATTTTATTACAGTTTTTATTAGAAGCTACATTTATCAGTTTATTAGGTGGAATTTTAGGTGTCATCTTAAGTTTAGGTGCACCATACGTACTATCCTTTACGAGCTTATCGTATTTACCATCCATCGAAGGAATTCTCTTAGGACTTGGCTTTTCTGTCAGCACTGGAATTTTCTTCGGTTATTATCCAGCTGCTAAAGCGAGTAAATTAAAACCAATTGATGCATTAAATTATGAATAGGAGAACACTCATGAAAAAATTAATTATGATTATAACAGCATTACTTACATTTTCTACCATTACAGCATGTTCATCAACTCCAGCTACAGAAACCGCAGCTCCAGCAAAAGCAGAAGCTGCTGCCACACCTAGTGCCACTACAACGCCACGACCAAAAACTAACGTATTTGGTGAAGTAATTGAAGTGGTTGGAAACTCTGTTACCTTAAAAATGATTGAACGTGCACAAAAAAATCTTGATACCGCAACAGCTGATCCAGCCGCAACACCAAAAACTGGTGGAGGTCCAGGTACTGGAGATGGTAGTGGCGGCGGTTCCGGTAGTAGTAGTGCTGAAGCTCGTGTTTACACTGGCGAAGAAAAAGAAATTATTATCCCCGTTGGTATCGCTTTAAAAACAAGATTAAAAACAGCGGAGGGAAGTAAAGAAGTTGACATGGAATTAAATCAAATTAAAGTTGGAAATGTAATGACGATCCTTTACAAAGAAGACGGTACAACCATTGATAAAATTATTGTAACAACAGGAACTGCGGCTCAATAACATGAACAACGTTATTGAATTAAGAGATGTTAAAAAGTCCTATGGTAAAGGAAATAGTAAAGTTGATGTATTAAAAGGTGTATCTTTAACCATTCAACAAGGTGAATTCGTTTCCTTATTAGGTCCATCTGGTTCAGGGAAATCGACGCTAATGAATTGTATTGGTCTTATCGATAACATTGATTCTGGTTTATATCATTTAGATGGTATTGATATAAAAAAACAAAATGAACATGAATATGCAACCCTACGCAGCAAAAAAATAGGATTTGTATTTCAAAAGTTTAATTTAATCGCCGGATATTCGGTAGTACATAATGTCGCTTTACCCTTACTTTTACAAGGATATAGCTACAAAGAAGCAAAAGCAAAAGCTGAAGTAACATTACAACGAGTAGGACTTGGTGATCGTATGAATAATCGACCAAACCAATTATCTGGTGGCCAACAACAACGTGTAGCCATCGCTCGAGCGCTAGTTACAAATAGTCCATTAATACTAGCCGATGAGCCTACTGGCGCTTTAGACCGTAAAACTGGATTAGAAATCTTAGATTTTCTCATTGAATTAAACAAAGAAGGAAAAACGATTTTACTTATTACTCACGATATCAACATCGCAAATAAAACATCACGTATTATCCGAATTGAAGATGGTATCCTTATTTAAAGAATTGGTTGATACCAATTCTTTTCTACATTAATCATAAATTAAATATGATATAATACACACAATAAAACATGGAGATTTTTATGACAAAACTATTAATTGTAGACGATAATAAACAAATTACTTCTATTTTAGAAGAATATGCAAAAAAAGAAGGTTATCAAGTAATGGTTGCCTACGATGGTGAGGATGCCATCAATAAATTTCAATCATACTCACCAACTTTAATACTATTGGATGTTATGTTACCTAAAAAAACTGGATTTGATGTTTGTCGTGAAATAAGAACCACGTCAAATGTTCCTATTATTATGATTACTGCTCGAGGTGAAGACTTTGAAGTGATTATGGGGCTTGATGTAGGGGCCGACGATTATATTATTAAACCTTTTTCACCAGGAGAAGTCATGGCTCGCGTACGTGCCATTTTAAGAAGAATTACAAATGAAGAAAAAACTAAACAAGTATACAATCAGCATGGACTACTCATCAATATCGATGATTATTATGTTTCCATTAATAACGTAGAAGTTAGTTTAACGAAAAAAGAAGTAGAGATTTTATGGACTTTAGCAAAAAATCATAACCACTTGTAGAACAAGTGGTATGTAACGCCCTGTAAGGGCCTG
>CAZTII010000095.1:0-3852 GCA_964613305.1 uncultured Erysipelotrichaceae bacterium | reverse complement strand
AATATGTCAATTCTTGAAAAATTTTCATAAAAACAAGTGGCAAACTCGGGTTATATGTAGAAGATTTTCATTATAAACTACGGAAATTAGGTATTGTTTGTAGTATTGAAAGTTTGACAGGATTTGAACAATCGATATTTAATGGCAATGCTAAAAAACCGGTTTGTTTAATAGTATCTCAATATTGTCAATCAGTGATGATTAGAAATATTATCTTAGAATGCCGTGACAAAGGTGTGACATCGATTTTGGTTACGTGCAATAGTTATTCACCACTTGTTAAATTGATTGATTATCCAGTATTTGTTGTTGCTGGTGAAAAACATTTTGCCAATAAAATGGGCACGTTTGCATCAAGAACAAGTATGACTTATGTTTTAGATTTAATTTATGCGATGATTTTTACAAAAGACTATGATAAAAATGTTCAACAATTGTATTTAGCTGGTCAAAAAATTAAAAACAGAGGTTTTTATATTGATGAACTAAAGAATCAATAACATGTTTAATTGATGAAATAAAATTTTATGTAAAATCTAAAAAAAAGCAAAAAAATGGCACGTTATACCAAAAAATGGGTTGATAATTGTGTAATTTGCACAGTTGTGAAATAATAAAAAAAGCAAAGGAGAGCTTAAATGAAAAGAAAAGTTAAGATTGTTACAATTGGTGGTGGCTCAAGTTACACTCCAGAACTAATCGAAGGCTTTATCAAACGTCAAGATCAATTAAACATTAGTGAAATTTGGTTAGTTGATATTGAAGAAGGTAAAGAAAAACTTGAGATTGTTGGAGCAATGGCTCAAAGAATGGTAAAAGCTGCAGGTCTTGATTGGAAAGTTGTTTTAACACTTGATCGTCGTGAAGCATTAAAAGATGCAACGTATGTAACTACTCAATTTAGAGTTGGTTTACTTGATGCACGTATTCGCGATGAAAGAATTCCTCTTAAGTACGGTTTGATGGGGCAAGAAACAAACGGTGCTGGTGGAATTTTCAAGGCATTCCGTACCATTCCAGTAATTTTATCAATCATTGAAGACATGAAAGAATTGTGTCCAAATGCATGGTTAGTAAACTTTACTAATCCAGCTGGTATGGTTACTGAAGCGGCTATTAAAGTTGGTGGTTGGAAGAAAACAATCGGTTTATGTAATGTACCTATTGGCTTTGTTTCAATGGCTAATGCTATCATGGGTTATGAAGAATTTGATAATACGTTATTCTTTAAATTTGCAGGTTTAAATCATTATCATTGGCACCGTATTTGGAATAAAGAAGGTGAAGAAATTACTGATTACATTTTAGATGAAGTGTATAAACCAGAAAATAAGGGTAAATACAAAGGGGTTAAAAATGTTCGTGATTTACCAATGAACTATGAACAAATTAAAGATTTACACATGCTTCCTTGTTCATACCATCGTTATTACTATGTAACAGATGATATGTTAAAAGATCAGTTAAAAGAATATGCTGAGCATAACACTCGTGCTGAACTTGTTAAACGTACAGAAGCTGAATTGTTTGAATTGTATAAAGATCCAGCGTTGGATTATAAACCAGAACAGTTGACAAAACGTGGCGGTACTCACTATAGTGATGCAGCATGTGAATGTATCTGTTCGATTGAAAATGACAAACGTACAATGATGATCGTAAGTACACAAAATAATGGTGCTATTGCTGATTTACCATACGATTGCATCGTTGAAATTACATCATTGATTACAAGCCATGGTGCTGAACCAATCAATTGGGGAAAATTCCCTCCAGCTGTTAGAGGTCCAGTTCAAATTCAAAAAGCAATGGAAGAATGTGCTATTGAAGCAGCGGTTACTGGTGATTATGGAAAAGCGCTACAAGCGTTTACAATTAATCCAATTGTAACTAGCGGTACAATTGCTAAAGATTTATTAAATGAAATGTTAGTAGCTAATAAAAAATATCTTCCTCAATTTAAAGATACAATTGCAAAATTAGAGGCTGAAGGTGTAACTTATATTCCTCAATAAAAATTATTTTCATTAAATGTTTGTAAAATAATAAATTTAATGAAATATAGTTTCAATACACCATTTATTGTGTGAGATAAGTAAATAATGTATTAAAATGTTTATATACAAAACCATAAAGGGGGGTTCGTATGAAAGACAAACTAATGGAGGGCGTTTTAGTATTTGCTGAAAAACTTCAAACTAACAAATACATGTCAGCAATCAAAAACGCATTCACTGATTTACTTCCAATTATCATCTGTGGTGCATTCTGTATTCTTATTCGTTTCGTAGTACTTTCAACAACAACAAAAGGATTAAGCGTTGCTAAGCTTCCAGGAATGGCTTGGTTAGAACAACTAAACCCAATCTTCGTTGCAGCTAGTTATGCGACAATGGATTTCTTTGCAGTAGGTTTAGTATTCTTAATCGCTATCGAACTTGGTAAATCATATGATATGAAAAATGATATGATTCTTCCATTCGTTGCTGTTGCTTCATTTGTTGCATTGTGTGGTTCTAGTGATGCTGGTTTCGGTATCTCTGGTATCGTTAAATCAACTACTGGTGAAGAAGTTAAATACGCTGTTAACGGTGTATTAGCAAGTAAGTTTACTGGTTCACAGGGGTTATTTATTGCGATGATTTCAGCGGTTCTAGCTACAGAAATTTATGTTAAACTTGTAAAAAGCGGCAAATTAGAAATTAGAATGCCTGAACAAGTACCTAGTAACGTATCTCGTTCATTCAACGTTTTATTCCCAGCTGTATTTACTATTCTTATCGTTGCTGCATTAGGTTTTGCTTTCAGAATGGTATTTGGCTATTCATTATATGAAGCAATCGCTAAATGGATTCAAGCTCCACTTACTGGATTATTAACAGGTCTTCCTGGTTACTTATTCATTTTCTGGTGTACAACATTCTTATGGTGTTTCGGTATTCACGGTTCTAACGTTCTTGGTCCAGTTTATAAAGCTACTTTATTAATTGCTATTCAAGAAAACCAAAAAGCTGTGGAAATGGGTCAAAAAGCTGTTAATATCCTTAACGAAAGTTTCAGTAACTGTTTCAGTATCCAAACTGGTGCTGGTATCACAGGTGGTTTAATTATTGCTATCTTATTATTATCTAAACGTGATGATTACAAAGCAATCGCTAAATTATCAGTTGCTCCTGGTATCTTCAATATCAATGAAACAATGACATTCGGTTTACCTATCGTGTTAAACCCACTTATAGTTGTTCCATTTATGTTAGCTCCAATCGCTTCTGCTGTATTTGCATACGTTTTAACAGCAATTGGTTTCTGCCCAATCTTAGTTTATAACGTTCCTTGGACTACTCCTCCAATGTTAGGTGCATTTATCGCAAGTGGTGGAAGTATCAATGCTGCAATTACTCAAGGTTTAACTTTAGTTGTTTCTGCATTAATTTACGCTCCATTTGTATTAGTTGCTAATAAACAAGTAGCTAACGAAGCTTAATTATTATGGGAAAGGCAAAAAGAAATAAAAGTCAATCGAAAAACAATGAGCCATTGACTGAACGTCAAGAAAATATTGTTAAACTTCGTAAAAGAATTAATCGACGTGAAATGGAAGAGGAAAAAACTCCAGCATTCACTAAACAACGATTGATTAGTTATGTTTGGTTATTTGCCTTTACGCCATATGGATTATTTAGAATCTGGCAAAAAGATTCTGGATTTAAACAACAAGAAAAGATTGTTTATACGATGATAGGGATTGTGTATCTCACCGCACTCTATCTTAATGTAGTTAAGCAAATACCACTAACTGTTACTGTTCACACCCCACAAATGAAAAATAAAGGATAAAAATCAAAATATAGA
>CAZTII010000094.1:0-3960 GCA_964613305.1 uncultured Erysipelotrichaceae bacterium | reverse complement strand
TAACCTTATTTAATATGATTGCCTATCCATACTTATCAGAAAAACAAATTAAAAATGTTGATTATGGGACCTTTATCGAAATGACTATTGATAAAAAAATAGAAATGGTCGAAATTCAAGATAACCGCATACTTTTTAAAGAAAAAGATAGTAAGTCCGTTTATAAAACAGGAATTATGAGCGATCCAGGATTAACTGATCGACTTTATCAATCAGGCGCAACATTTTCAAAAAATATCGTTGAAGAATCATCACCATTTATTAAAATACTAGCTGGTTGGATTGGGCCGATGATTTTCTTTTCCATCATCGGTAATATGTTATCTAAAACGATGATGAAACAAGCAAACAACAATTCCATGCAATTTGGCATGGGAAAAAGCAATGCAAAAGTATACGTAAAATCTACCGCCGGTATTTCATTTAATGATGTTGCTGGTCAAGATGAAGCAAAAGAAATACTATCAGAAATTGTCGATTTTTTACACAATCCAAAAAAATATACCGCTATAGGAGCTAAACTGCCAAAGGGTGCACTATTAGTCGGTCCTCCAGGAACAGGTAAAACACTATTAGCTAAAGCAGTTGCCGGAGAAGCAAATGTTCCATTCTTCTCTATATCTGGAAGTGATTTTGTGGAAATGTTTGTTGGTATGGGCGCAGCAAAAGTACGAGATTTATTTAAACAAGCCAAAGAAAAAGCACCATGTATTATCTTTATTGATGAAATTGACGCGATTGGTAAAAAAAGAGATGGTCGAATTGGTGGAAATGACGAACGTGAACAAACACTGAACCAATTATTAACCGAAATGGATGGATTTGATGGTAGTCAAGGAGTTGTTATTTTAGCCGCAACCAATCAACCAGATTCATTGGATGCCGCACTACTAAGACCTGGACGATTTGATCGCCGAGTTCCAGTAGAACTTCCTGACTTAAAAGGTAGAGTTGAAATATTAAAAGTACACGCTAAAAATATTATTACCGATAACAACATCGACTTCGATTTAATCGCTCGCGCTTCCGCAGGAACATCAGGCGCTCAATTAGCAAACATCGTTAATGAAGCAGCATTGCGCGCAGTACGCGAAAACAGAACACAAGCAACTCATAGTGATTTTGAAGAAAGTATTGAAGTAGTTATAGCTGGTTATGAAAAAAAGAACTCTGTCTTATCAGATAAAGAAAAATTAATTGTTTCCTACCATGAAATAGGACACGCATTAGTCGCAGCACTCCAAAACGAAAGTGCACCGGTTCATAAAATAACAATTATACCAAGAACTTCTGGTGCTTTAGGATATACGATGCAAGTAGAATCCAGCGAGCGTTTCTTAATGACAAAAGATGAAATACTACAACGCATTGCCACCTTAACGGCAGGACGTGCAAGTGAAGAAATAGTATTTAATATCGTTACAACCGGAGCTTCCAACGACATCGAACAAGCCACATCCTTAGCCCGTTCAATGATAAGCCGTTATGGCATGAGTGAAGAATTTGGTATGGTAGCGATGGAAACCGTAAACAATCAATATTTAGGTAACGATTCAACTCTGGTTTGTTCTTATGAAACACAAACCAAAATAGATAATATGGTCATTCAAATCATTAAACAACAACATCAACTAGCCACAAAACTATTAACTGAAAATCGTGAAAAATTAGATGAATTAGCCAATTTCTTATACAAAGAAGAAACAATTACGGGAGAACAATTTATGGCGATTTTAAATAAACAATAAACGTTTAATCACATTACTTCATTGCTATAAAAGAATACCATTTCACTTGATTGGGTTGTTAAATAGTTTATGTTACATAAAAAGACCACTAATTTACAGATACTTTCTTTCATAATTAATTAAGAAAGAAAGTATTTTTCGTTGATTGTATTTTTCTACATGTTATTATAAAACATTCAACTTTAATAACTAATTCCTCTCATTTCTTTTAATTAGTTGTGCTATACTTAAAAAGGTAGAAAACGTTATAACATATAGAAAGGAGTGTATGTGATGATTATTCTCACATACCAATAACCAATGAAATTAATCGTAAATGCGGATGACTATGGATTAACTGAAGGTGTCAGTGAAGGCATTATATATAGCCATTTACATGGAATTGTAACAAGTACAACCGTTCTTGCTAATTCTGACAACTTAAAACATCACGCACTAAAAACAAAGCATTGCCCAAATTTAGGATTTGGTATTCACTTTACGTTAACGGTGAATAAACCATTATCAAATGGTAAAACAATAGTGGATGAAAACGGAAATTTTTTTCGCGAAAGAACTGTAGATTTTAATAAGATGGATGACAATGAAATTAGAGAAGAATTTAAACTTCAATTTCAAGCGTTTGTTGATGCATTTGGTAAACTTCCTACTCATATTGATTCTCATCATCACATTCATCGTCACGAAAAAATTATTCCAATTATCCAAGAATTTTCTAAACAATACAATATTGTAATTCGTGGACATAATGAGTATGAATTTATTGGAAGCTTTTATAATGATAATGTTACTGTTGAATATTTATTACAATTGTTACAAGAAAACCTTCATAAACCAGCACTTGAAATTATGGCTCATCCCGCATTTTGTGATATCGCCTTAAGCAACTGTAGTTCTTACGCTACAAAACGGTTGGAAGAAATCAATGTATTGTGCCATCCAACAATTAAACAATTTATCAAAGACAACAATATTGAACTAGTAACGTTTTAACACTCTAAAGAGTGTTTTTTTAATAAAAAAAAGATGAAACTTTCATTTCACCTTTATTCTTATGCTTTGTTAGCTGAACCGAATTGATTCATCATCGCAACAACTTTAGCTTGAATAGCTTTAGTTCCTGGAGCTAATAATTTACGAGGGTCAAAACCTTTTCCTTCGCGATCTTTTCCAGCCATGATGTATTCACGAGTTGCTTCAGCAAATACTACTTGAAGTTCAGTATTTACATTAATTTTAGAAACACCTAATGAAATTGCTTTTGCAACTTGTTCAGCAGGAATTCCTGAACCACCGTGTAATACAAGTGGTTTACCATTTGTTGATTGTTGAATAGCCGCAAGAACATCAAAATTTAAACCAGTCCAATTTGCAGGATATTTACCATGGATATTACCAATACCAGCCGCAAGGAAATCTACGCCTAAATCAGCGATAATTCCACATTCTTTTGGATCAGCAAATTCACCAGCTCCAATAACACCATCTTCTTCACCACCAATTGAACCAACTTCACATTCAACTGAAATTCCTTGTGAATGAGCCAACTCAATGATTTCTTTTGATTTTTGTAAATTTTCTTCAAATCCGTAATGAGAACCATCAAACATTACTGAAGTGAAACCAGCTTCAATTGACGCTTTAGCTCCTTCAAATGAACCGTGGTCTAAATGGATCGCAACTGGAACTGTGATGCCCATAAAATCATGAACTTCTCTAACCATTGCTACTACATTTTTATAACCTGACATGTATTTTCCAGCACCTTCTGAAACACCAAGCATAACTGGTGATTTTGCCTCTTCAGCAGCTGCAAGAATTGCCTTAATCCATTCAAGATTATTAATGTTGAATTGCCCTACCGCGTATTGTCCTGCGTGAGCTTTTTGAATCATTTCTGTTGCCGATACTAATACCATATCAATCGCTCCTCCTTATAAGATGTTGACACTACTATTTTACCCTACAATGCAATAAATTAAAAGGGTGATTGACAAAATTAATGATTTAAGTTGTCATCTTCCTCGTTTTGTTTAAACATATCAACTATCATGTTTTATTCGTTATTACTTATTACACCACAATTAAATTTATGTAAAAAGTTTAGTCGGATAAACTTGTTAAGTTAATAAAATATATACAACATTCATCATTTAACTTTTACTATAGTTCCTTAAATAATGATGGATGAATAGCTTAACTTTTGCTATAA
>CAZTII010000093.1:0-4006 GCA_964613305.1 uncultured Erysipelotrichaceae bacterium | reverse complement strand
CGCCTTTGATCTATTTATCGAATTTAATAGCTGCTTGAGCTGCGGCTAAACGAGCAATAGGTACACGATATGGTGAACAAGAAACATAACTTAAACCAATTCTATGACAGAATTCAACTGAACTAGGATCACCACCATGCTCACCACAAATACCAAGTTTGATGTTTGGACGAGTTGATTTTCCTAATGTACAAGCCATTTCCATTAGTTTACCCACACCTTTTTGGTCTACGCGAGCAAATGGATCTTGTTCATAGATTTTCTTATCATAATAATGACTTAAGAAATTACCCGCATCATCACGAGAGAAACCATATGTCATTTGTGTTAAGTCATTTGTTCCGAAACTGAAGAATTCAGCTTCTTCAGCAATTTCATCCGCTAATAAAGCAGCACGAGGAATTTCAATCATTGTACCAACCATGTATTTTAAGTCAGCATTGCGTTCTTTAATGATTTCATCCGCAACTTCACAAACAATATCTTTAACAAATTTAAGTTCTTTTGCATCACCAATTAATGGAATCATAATTTCTGGTACAACATGATAGTCTTTATGACGTTCGTTTACATTGATTGCTGCTTCAATAACAGCACGAGTTTGCATTTTAGCAATTTCTGGATAAGAAACAGCTAAACGACATCCACGATGACCCATCATTGGATTAAATTCATGAAGTGACGTAATGATACTACGTAATTCAGCAATATCTAAATTCATATCTTGAGCTAAAGTTGCCACATCATATGATGAAGTTGGTAAGAATTCATGAAGAGGTGGATCTAAATAACGGATAGTTACTGGTAATCCTTGCATTGCTTCATAAATTGCTTCAAAGTCACTACGTTGCATTGGCAATAATTTATCTAATGCCATTTCACGTTGAATCGATGTTTTTGAAACAATCATTTCACGCATTGCTTTAATACGATTAGAATCAAAGAACATATGTTCTGTTCTAACTAAACCAATACCTTCAGCACCAAATTCTAATGCTTGTTTTGCATCAACAGGTGTATCCGCATTTGTACGAACTTTTAAGACACGACGAGCATCAGCCCACTTCATAAAGCGTTCAAAATCGCCAGAAATTGCGGCTGGAACACTCTTAAGTGCTTGGCCATAAATGAAACCAGTAGAACCATCTAAGGAAATAAAATCACCTGATTGATATGTTTTTCCTTCAAGTTCAAATGTTTTTGCTTCTTCGTTAATTTTAATCTCACCACATCCAGAAACACAGCAACGTCCCATACCACGAGCTACTACTGCCGCATGAGATGTCATACCACCACGTGCTGTTAAAATACCTTCCGCAACATGCATTCCTTCAATATCTTCAGGACTTGTCTCTAAGCGTACTAAGATTACCGTTTGGCCTTTTTTAACCGCATCTACTGCTTCTTCTGCCGTAAATACTACTTGACCACACGCTGCACCAGGAGATGCTGGTAATCCTTTACCAATAACATGTGCTGCTTTTAATTGTTTTTCATCAAATTGAGGATGTAATAAATTATCTAATTGTTTCGCATCAACCATTAATAACGCTTCATCGGTTGTAATTAATTGTTCATCCACTAAATCACACGCAATCTTTAAAGCTGCTGCAGCTGTACGTTTACCATTACGTGTTTGTAACATATACAATGTTTCATTTTCAATAGTAAATTCCATATCTTGCATGTCTTTATAATGATGTTCTAATTTATCACAAATCGCCACAAACTCATCATATGCTTTTGGCATGATTTCTTTCAATTCTTCAATTGTTTGTGGTGTTCTAGTTCCCGCAACAACATCTTCCCCTTGTGCGTTCATCAAGAATTCACCAAATAGTTTTTTCTCTCCAGTAGCTGGATTTCTAGTAAAGGCAACACCTGTACCACAATCATCACCCATATTACCAAAAACCATCGCTTGAACGTTTACTGCTGTTCCCCAAGAACCAGGAATATCGTTCATTTTACGATAGAAGATAGCACGCGGATTATTCCATGATTTAAATACCGCTTCTACTGCTTTTTCTAATTGTACTTTTGGATCTGTAGGAAAATCTTCATTTAAATTATCACGGTAAAACGCTTTAAATTGTAAAACCATCTCTTTTAAATCGTCAGCGCATAACTCAGTATCTAACAATACATTACGTTTTTCTTTAATTTCATCAATAATTACTTCAAAACGACTCTTAGGTAAACCCATTACTACATCCGCAAACATTTGAATAAAGCGGCGATAATTATCATATGCAAAACGAGGGTTTCCTGTTTTTGCAGCGATTGTTTCTACGACATCATCATTAATACCTAAGTTTAAGATAGTATCCATCATACCTGGCATCGATGCACGAGAACCAGAGCGAACTGATACTAATAATGGTGCTTCGCTATCACCCATTTTTTTGCCAGTCAATTGTTCGAGTTTTGCAACATGATCAAAAATTTCTTGTTTAATGGCATCATTAATCATTCCACCATCATCGTAATAAGCAGTGCAAGCTTCCGTAGTAACAATAAATCCTTGTGGTACTGGCATTCCAAGTGACGTCATTTCAGCGAGGTTAGCACCTTTACCACCGAGTAGATTGCGCATTGAACCGTTGCCTTCTGAAAACTTGTAAACATATTTTTTTCCAGTCATATTTTCCTCCTCTGTACTGTTTCCTTCATCATTATAAGACATTAGCAAGGTTAGTACAAGACAATTGTTAGCGCTTTAGCAAATAAATCATCGATATAATATAACTTTAACATTATAAATGAAAAAAATCAGAATATTTCTGATTCTTTCAATTAACGCATTTTATTTAATTCTTCAAGTCGTTTTACAACAACTTCATACGATGCTTTATACGTTGATAATTTGTTTTTTTCACTTTCCACTTTATCATTAGAAGCTTTATTAATAAAGTTTGGATTCGCTAACATGTTTTCACCACGACTGATTTCTTTTTCTAAAGAAGACATTTCTTTTTCTAATTTTAAAATTTCTTCTTCTACATTCACTAGTTCTGACATTGGTAAAGCAATACTTCCTACTTGAAGTGGACGAACTACGCGCTCATCATCAAAGCTATCTACCCAAACACATTTACACATTCTGTATACAATCGCTGCGATATCTTGATCAATCGCTTCACTATTGCCATCTTTATCATAAATACATAAACGTAGTTCTTTCGATGGTTTACAATTACTTTCTGTCTTACATTCACGAACAATGGAAATTACTTCAATTAAACGATCTACTTCACGATGACGTGAAGCACTACTTTCAGGAATAAATGACGGATAGTTACTAATACAAATACTTGACTCTTCACCATGTAATCCTTGATAAATTTCATCGGTTACAAATGGAATAAATGGATGTAATAAATGTAAAATGCCATCTAATACTGTCACTAATGTCGCAATCGTATTTTTCTTAAAGTCTTGATCATCACTATTTAAACCAGCCTTAGAGAATTCAATGTACATACTACAGAAATCATCCCAAACAAAACGAATAATTTCATTTCCAGCAATCGCAAATTCATATTTATCCATATTCATCATAGTATGTTCCAATGTTTCATTAAAACGATGAATAATCCATTCATCCACTAAACTAGGATTTTCAATTGGACTTTTTTCAAAATCTTCAGGTAAATTCATTAACACATAACGAGACGCATTCCATAGTTTATTAATAAAATTCCATGAAGCTTCCACTTTACTTGGAATATAACGCATATCTTGTCCAGGAGTTGAGTTAGTCGCTAAAAATAAACGCAACGCATCCACACCATATTGTTCAATAACTTCCATTGGATCAATACCATTACCTAATGATTTACTCATTTTACGGCCTTGTTCATCACGAATTAAACCGTGGATTAAACAATGTTCAAAAGCTACATCATTGGTAAAATGACGTCCTTGGAAAATCATTCTAGCTACCCAGAAGAAAATAATATCATATGCCGTCACTAAACATTGAGTTGGATAATAACGATCAAAA
>CAZTII010000092.1:0-4091 GCA_964613305.1 uncultured Erysipelotrichaceae bacterium | reverse complement strand
AATAAAACAACTTGACATAATTATCTTAGTCAGTTAACATAGTATTCAATATTACATGGAGGAATGTATGAAAAAATGGGGAATTGTAGTAGATAGTAGTAGTGATTTACGTTATGCAGATTTTAATGAGGAAGATATTGCTTTCCATATTGCACCATTAAAAGTATTAACTGGTGATAAAGATTATGTGGATGATGATAGTGTAAATATTAGTGAATTATTAGTTAGTATGGAAGCATCTAAAGATGGATCTAAGAGTGCTTGTCCATCTCCTGGTGAGTTTGCGGAAGGTTTTGCTTTAGCGGAAAACATTATTTGTATTACGATTACAGGGGCATTGTCTGGCGCTTTCAACAGCGCTAACTTGGCTAAAGGGTTGTTGGATGATGGTGTTCAACGTAATATCCATGTGGTGGATTCTCATGCGGCAGCGGGTGTTGTTGTTTTATTGATGGATCGCGCTATTGAATTAATTAAAGAGGGTAAATCGTTTGAAGAGATTAAGAATAATCTTGATCAATACAATACCGAAATTGGGGCATATTTTATTTTAGGTTCATTTTTTAACTTAGTGAAAACAGGTAGAATGAGTCCTATTGTTGGTACGATTGCGACACATTTAAATATTAAGGCAATTTGTTACAATAACCAAATTGGTGAGTTTAATGTATTGAAGAAGGTTCGTGGTATTAATAGTGCCTATCGTACATTAGTTGATTTGATGAAGGAACGTAAAGATTTAGTGGACAAACCGATTCATATCCACCATTGTAATAATGAAGAGGGAGCTTTAAAAGTTAAGGAAATTCTTGAAACATCATGCAATGTTAAAAGTGTCACCATTCGTCCAACAAAGGCTTTAACGAGTTTTTATGCGATGGAGGGTGGCGTCATCGTTGGATTTTAGTGTAAACTGGGGAATTCTCAGTTTTTTTTAATAATTTAGTAGGATTTCATACTATATGACTAATAAATAGTATGGAGGATATATGATGGATAAAGTGAATAAATTACTTTCAACAATGTTGGTATGTGAGCATTTTGAAGAAACTAGTAGAAAACCGTGGTATGATTATATGGCTATTAAGAAAGAATGGATGTCGACTTCTGACGAAAAATTGTTGGAAGCTTGTATGTTGAGTGAAGCAAATTGGCTTATTCGTTCTCGTCATGATTCATGTTTATCGTTTGGGATTGAAGTGAAGAAAGGTGATATCGCTTATATTGATTTTGGTCAAGCTTATTTACATGAAGCAGGATTTCAACATTTTGGTTTAGTAATGAATGTGTGGCAAAATAAAGCGTTGGTTATTCCGATGACATCGAATAAACAACAATATTATAGTGCGTATGATCCAATTGATAATCCGACGGGTAAATCACACTTAATGCGTATTGGTAAAATTGAAGGATTGACAAAACCGTCGGTTTTATTTTTAAATGATAGTAAATATATTAATAGTGCTAGAATTATTGATGTAAAAGCGCATATTATACCGAGTTCACCATTGTTTAAACAAATTATGAAGAGGTTATTGAAACAATTAGGGTAAGAAAATGATAAGAAAAATATTTCAAGAAATGTTAAAAGAGGATTGTAACCAGCGATTTTTAATCGCTGTTTCAGGCGGTCCGGATTCGATGGCATTGCTTGGTTTATGTGTGATGAATAAATTGTTGATTGAGGTAGCGCACGTTAATTATCATAAGCGTGATAGTGCTAAGCGTGATCGTGATATTGTGTATGATTATTGTAAACAACATTGTATTGTCTTTCATGAAATGGATGCTAAGTATGATGATGATGGAAATTTTCAACAATGGGCAAGAGATGTCCGCTATGATTTCTTTGTTTCTATTGCTAAAAAGATTAATGCTTCGATGGTATTAGTTGCCCATCATCGTGATGATGTGCTAGAAACATATCTTATGAGTAAATCAAGAAATAGTGTTCCTGAGGTGTATGGTATTGCTGAAGAGATGGTTCGTGATGGTATTATCATCAAAAGACCACTTTTATATGCTACAAAACAGATGTGTATTGATTTTTGTCATGAGTTTTCTATTCCTTATGGAATCGATGAAAGTAATGAGACACTGATGTATACGCGTAATAAAATTCGTCATACGATTTTAGATGTGATGAGTGAGGAAGAAAAAGATGTTTTGTGGCACGAAATATTGACTAAAAATAGTGAAAAAATTGAAGTGAAAAAAATAATTGAATGTTGTGTTGTTAATAACTGTTTATTGTTGGAACAGTACTTTTTATATGATGACGATATACGGGTTGTAATTTTACGTTATTTTTTAAAGTGGAATGATTGTAAAGAGGCGTATCATTCGATAAAAAGTATTGTACAGTTGGATAATTTAATGAGACATCGCAACTATATTTCTTTGCATCAAAAGATTATCGTAAAAAAGGGAAGTGTTTGTGAAATTGTGGGAAATTGTAACAAATCATATTCAGTTGAGGTACAATGGTTGCATGCCTTTAACCATGACTATTTTTCATTGTCATTTTCTGGTGAAATGATTAATGCGGTTACTGTTACTGAGGATGATTTTCCATTAACGATTCGTAGTCCTTTACCAGGTGATGCAATTGTGTTGCGTTTTGGTACGAAGAAATTGAACCGTTGGTTTATTGATAGAAAAATACCGCGATATGAGCGCGAAACTTGGCCGGTTGTTGTTAATCGTCATCAGGAAGTTATTCTAGTACCACAAATTGGTTGTAATATAACGCATTATACTGTAAATCCAAATTGTTTTGTGCTAAAATACTAGTTATGTTGGAGGAAAAATGATGCATCCGTTAATTAAAAGAGTATTGGTTAGTGAAGAAGAAATTATTAAAAGAAGTAAAGAGTTAGGGCAAGAACTTAATAATAAATATAAAGATAATGAAATAAAACCGTTGTTTGTCGCATTGTTAAAAGGATCAGTTCCATTTTTAGCGGAACTTATTAAACATGTTGATTTAGATATTGAGTATGATTTTATGGATGTATCTAGTTATGACGGTTCAGAAAGTACATGTGAAATTAGAATTTTAAAGGATTTGGATTGTTCGGTTAAAAATCGTGATATCGTGTTGGTTGAAGATATTATTGATACTGGTAGAACAATTAAAACCGTTGTGGAAATGTTGTTGAATAAAGGTGCAAGTAGTGTAATTGTTGTTGCTTTACTTGATAAACCGTCTCGTCGTGTGGTTGATATTGCGGCAGATTATATTGGTTTTACGATTGAAAATGAATTTGTGGTTGGTTTTGGATTGGATTTTAATCAAAAATATCGCAATTTACCATATGTTGGTGTCTTGAAAGATGAGTGTTATAAATAAACTAAAGGAGAAGTTTATCAATGAAAAATAGTAGAGGACTGTTTAGTTATGTGCCATATTTAATTGTGGCCTTAACATTGATTATGATGTTTCAAATGAATAGAACACAGTCAAAAGATTTAAGTTACAATGAATTAGAAAAAGTATTAGTAGAGGAAAAAGTAACAGAGGCTAAGGTTACTGTTGGCTTAAATGTTATTAGTGTTAAAGGTAAATACGCGGAAAAGCAAAATGGTGCTGAAGTTGTATTTACATCGTCTATTCCGCGTACAGCCGCGGAAGCGGAACGTTTGTTCTTAATGTTGAAATCGTCAAAAGTGGTTGTTATTGATGCGGATGAATCAAATTCGTTCTTGAATATGATTTATTCTGTGATTCCATTTATTGTTATTGGTGGTATTACTTTCTATATGATCAATAAAATGAATGGTGGCGGTGGTAATGCGAAAGCCTTTGAATTTGCGAAATCGAGAGCTCGTCTTGAAGGTAACATTAAAGTGAAATTTGATGATGTTGCTGGATGTGAAGAAGAAAAAGATGAGATGAAAGAAATCATCGATTATTTAAAAACACCGAAGAAGTTTGCGAAGATGGGTGCCCGTATTCCAAAGGGAATCTTACTTGTTGGTAGTCCTGGTACTGGTAAGACATTGTTGGCTAAAGCAGTAGCTGGTGAGGCTGATGTTCCTTTCTATAGTATTTCTGGTAGTGATTTTGTGGAAATGTTTGTTGGTGTTGG
>CAZTII010000091.1:0-4235 GCA_964613305.1 uncultured Erysipelotrichaceae bacterium | reverse complement strand
ATCAATTAGAAGGTCGCAAATTATTTATTAACTCGATACCGAATCAAATACTTAATGATAATGATATGAAAGCATTCAAACAACAATATAATGACTATTTACATGAGGTAGTTGTTGAATTTACGGAAAGTGATGCGGTTGATTTTAGTAATTTACGTAAAAAAGTTGATTCATATCACGTGCTTGATATGAAAGTCGCATTAGATGATTTTGGTACTGGATTTAATAGTGATGGAATTTTACTTGAAATGAAACCGGACTATATAAAAATTGATATCAATATTATTAGAAATATTGATAGTGATAGAAATCGTCAAGAAATTTATTTACATTTGTCGAATTTTGCTAAAGAGAGAGGTATTAAAGTATTAGCTGAAGGTGTTGAAACGCTAGAGGAGATGACAACGTTAGTTCAATTTGGAGTTGATTATATTCAAGGATATTATTTTGCTAAACCAACTGAAGGTGTACCGGTAATTGATGAATCTAGTCTAGAAGAACTTAAAAACTGTTTATATATTAAAAGTTTAGGGAGTTAATGTTTATAAAACGGATAGTTTTATTTCACAAGGAAATACATGTGGTAAAGAGGATAAAAAACCTACTTCGGTAGGTTTTTTACGTAAGTAATGAAGTGCTCTTTATGTGATAGTTTTGTAGTCGTACAATATGATATTTTTTAGAATACATAGGTGAGTTTTTTTTGATACATATTACATAATTCATCGTTTTTGATGTTTTAAATATACCAAAAACATAATAAAAGACGTATTTTAAAGCTATTAAAATACGTCTAATAATTTGTTAAGTGGTGCACCAAACAAGACTTGAACTTGCACATCATAAGATACAGCATCCTTAGTGCTGCGCGTCTGCCATTCCGCCACTGGTGCCTATCGTTAATTATATCAAAAGCTTTAAAATTGTCAAAACAATGTTATAATAAATTGCGAGGTTTGTATGATGAAAAAATTAAGTATAGCTTTATTGGCAGTATTTGTTATGTTGATTTCTCCTTTGGCGATAGTTGCGCAAGAGTCAAAACCACCAATATCTAGTGATTATGTGTATTTGCTTGATACAGATAGTGGACAAGTGATGTGGAACCAAGGTGGAGAGGATATTATTTATCCAGCGTCGATGACTAAAATAATGACACTTATTCTTGCGATTGAAAAGTGTACTGATGTGAATAAAAAAATTATGATTGATGAAGCGAGCATGGCGACATTAAAAGAGAGCAATGCTTCTCGTGCTGGATTCGATATTGGTGATGAAGTTTCGGTGCTTGATTTGTTTTATGGGGCTCTTTTACCGTCTGGTGCTGAATGTTCTCAAGCGCTAGCGATTGAAAGTGCTGGCAGTATTAGTAATTTTGTGGCTTTAATGAATCAAAAAGCTAATGAACTTGGCATGGTGAATACGAAGTATGTAAATGTTACTGGATTACATCATCCTAATCATGTTTCTACACTAAAAGATATTAGTGTGTTGTTGACGTATTGTTTAAAAAATCCATTGTTTAAAGAGATTTTTTCTAGTAAGCAACATCTTTCTTCGCCAACAAAAAATTATCCTAGTGGTTTATTGATGGATTCAACGGTTTTTTCCTTTATTAATAATCCAAGCAAACCTTATAATGTTAATTTTGATGGTTTAGTAGGTGCTAAAAGTGGTTATACTACGGAAGCAAGGTATTGCTTGGCTTCTATTGGTGAGTATAAAGGAAATCATTATATGTTAATTACGGCTCATGCTTGGCAAGAGCGTAAAATTCCTAGTCATATTATCGATGCGACAACAATTTATTCGTATTATTTTAAAAACTATGATAAAAAGGCATTGTTTCATCAAGGAGATGTTATTCAAACGTCAAAAATAATGTATAGCTTTGCGGTTTCTGAACTACAATGGAAAATGCCGAGTGATATTATTTTGAATGTTCCAATATCTTCTGATGCGGTTAGAATAGTTGTAAATATACCAGAAGTAATAAAAGCGCCGATATCAATTGGTCAAGAAATTGGTGTAGTAGATGTTTATGTGTATGATACATTGTTTCATCAACTTGCTATTACTAGTACGATTGATGTAAAACAATCGAAATTTTTAGTGGTCATCAGTACTATATGGTTATTTATTGTTAAGTATAAAATATTGTTTATTTTTATATTTGTGATACTGATATTAATGTCGATTATCGCACGGATACAACGTATAAAACGTAGACGCAGAAGAAAAAAACGCAAGGTTTCTGTAAAAATAAATTAATTTAATATCATAAATCTTGTGTTTTGCGCAGTATGCGCTTATAATTACTAAGTTGTAAAGGATGATGAAAATGACAGCATATCAAAAAGTATTAAATATTGCAGTAATCGCCCACGTTGATGCCGGGAAGTCAACTTTAGTTAATGCGTTTTTAGATCAATCGCATGTTTTTCGTGACAATGAAGAGATTGTTGACTGTGTGATGGATAGTAATGATTTAGAGCGTGAACGAGGAATAACTATTTATTCTAAGAATTGTTCAATTATATACAAAGATTATAAAATTAATATTGTGGATACTCCAGGCCATGCTGATTTCTCTAGTGAAGTGGAACGAATCATTAAAACAGTGGATACTGTAATACTATTAGTAGATGCTAGCGAAGGTCCGATGCCACAGACCCGTTTTGTTTTAAGTAAGAGTTTGGAACATGGATTACGACCAATTTTATTAATCAATAAAATTGATAAGAAAGATGCGCGTTGCAGTGAAGTTATTGATTTAGTGTATGAATTGTTTTTAGATTTAAATGCAACTGATGATCAACTTGATTTTCCAATATTGTATGGTATTGCGCGTGAAGGTATTGTTAAGTATGATGTTAATGATGAAAATACTAATATTGAGCCTTTGTTTGAAACAATTATTAACCACTCACAAGCTTACCCTAATTTAAATGATGAACCGCTACAAATGCAAGTATCGGCATTAGCGTACGATGAGTATATTGGTCGTTTAGGTGTTGGTAGAGTTTATTCAGGTGTTATGAAAGAGGCAAGCAATGTTGTTGTTTGTGATAGTGATGGAAAAGTCAAGAAAGCTAAGATAAACCAAGTGTTCGTGTATCGAGGGCTAACTAGGTTTCCAGTTACTGAAGCTCAAAGTGGTGAAATTGTGATGTTCTCTGGTATCTCTGATATTGAAATTGGTGATACTTGTTGTAATCCAGACAATATTTTGCCGATGGAAAAAATTACAATTGAAGAACCGACACTTTCAATGAATTTTATGGTTAATAGTTCTCCATTTGCTGGAAAAAGTGGAAAATATGTTACTTCTAGAAATATTAAAGAACGTTTAGATAAGGAATTAGAAGTAAATGTAGGGCTTCGTGTTGAATCGACCGATTCTACGGATTGTTTTAAAGTAAGTGGTCGTGGCGAATTGCATTTATCAATATTGTTAGAAAATATGCGTCGTGAAGGATATGAAGTGGCTGTAAGTAAACCAGAGGTAATCTTTCAACGTATTGAAGGTCAATTATATGAACCGATTGAAGAGGTAGTTTGTAGTGTTCCTTCTGAATATTCAGGAAGTGTCATTTCAAAACTAAATGTTCGTAAAGGGATTATGGTTGATATTGTAGAAGAAGGTAATTATACACGGATTGAATATGTTGTTCCAACACGTGGATTATTAGGATATCGCGGTGAGTTTATTAATGATACTCATGGTGAAGGTGTTATTGTTCGTCGTTTAAAAGGGTATGAACCATATAAAGGGGAAATTTCTCAACGTAATAATGGTGCCTTGATTTCTACTGAAAATGGTTCTGCTATGACTTATGCGTTATGGAATATTCAGGAACGTGGACAATTATTTATTGTTCCACAAACGGAAGTTTATACGGGGATGATTATTGGTCGTGCAGCAAAAGATATGGATATGGAAGTTAATCCAATAAAAAATAAAAAGATGACGGCTGTTCGATCGACTGGGGCAGATGAAGCGATGAAACTAGTTCCAGCGAAAATATTATCATTAGAAGAAGCGCTAGAATTTATTAATGATGATGAATTAGTAGAATGTACACCGGACTGTATTCGTCTTCGTAAAAAATACTTATCTAGTAATGAACGTAAACAATACAATCGTACAATTAAAACAGAGGAATAAAATGATAACTCTTGCCAAATGTGGCAGGAGTTTTTATAAATTTGATTGATAAGAAAGTTTATTGATT
>CAZTII010000090.1:2190-4466 GCA_964613305.1 uncultured Erysipelotrichaceae bacterium | reverse complement strand
GAGTTTGTTATGGCGTATCCTCCAGGAATTCCTATTTTAGCTCCTGGTGAAAAAATAACCCAAGAGGTTATTGATTATATTCGTTATGCATCTGAAAAAGGATGTATGATTACCGGTCCAGAGAAAATGGATGCGAGTAGCTTAAATGTGCTGAAGGGAGAAATCGATGGATGATTTATGGTACAGTGATTATCATACAAAAAATGTACGATTATCAATAAAGGTAGATAAACAACTACATAAAGAAGAAAGTGATTATCAAAAAATAGTCGTGTATGAATCGTTTGAATTTGGACGTTTTATCACATTGGATGGATTTATGATGTTTACGGAACGTGATGAATTTGTGTATAACGAAATGATGGTTCATGTGGCAATGGCAAGTAATTTAAATATAAAGAATGTGCTTGTGATTGGTTCGGGAGATGGTGGAATTGCCCGTGAACTATGTAAATATGAATCCATTGAAAACATTGATATTGTCGAACTAGATGAGCGCGTTGTTGATATTTGTCGTGAGTACTTTCCAATGACATCGTGTGGGTTAGAAGATCCACGCATTACATTGTACATCCGTGATGGGTTAAAATTTATACGTCCGATTGAAAAGAAATATGATTTGATTGTGGTGGATTCAGCAAATCCTACTGGACCTTCTGAAATATTGTTTACGAAAGAGTTTTTTGGGAATTGTTATAAAGCGTTGCGTGATGATGGAATTATGTTGAATCAACATGAAAGTCCGTTTTATCAAAAACATGGACGCGCCATTCGTGCTTCACATAAGCGTATCGCTAGTATATTTCCAATCTGTACAGCGTATCAAGCTCATATTCCATCGTATCCTTCAGGACATTGGTTGTTTGGTTTTGCATCAAAAAAATATGATCCATTGCTTAACTTAGATGAAAAGAAATGGAACGATTTAAAGATAGAAACAAGGTATTACAACACTAAATTACATCAAGGTGCATTTTATTTACCAAATTACGTGATGGAGGTATTAAATAATGATGAATAAAAATATCGTTTCCTTTATTGGTTGTGATAGTAGTTATGATGAAGCAAGCATTGTCTTGTTTGGTGCACCATTTGATGGTACGACAACATTTCGTCCTGGGACACGATTTGGTCCTAGTGCCATGAGAAATGAATCGTTTGGAATGGAATCATATTCTCCATATAGTGATAAGGATTTAGAAGAGTATTGTATTTATGATGGTGGTGATATTGAATTACCATTTGGTAATACAGAAAAAGCACTTTCAATGATTGAAGAATATACGGATAAGATTGTAGTAGATAATAAAATTCCCGTGATGTTTGGTGGAGAACATTTGGTTACTTTAGGCGCTTTTAGAGCGGTTGTTAAAAAATATCCGGATATTCATGTTATTCACTTTGACGCCCACACCGATTTAAGAGATGAGTATATGGGTGATGAATTGTCTCATTCTACCGTAATAAAACAAGTATGGAAGCTTATTGGTGATGGAAGAATTCATCAATTTGGTATTCGTAGTGGTTTAAAGGAAGAGTTTGAGTTTGCGAAAGAACATACAAACATGAATCGTTTTGATTTAAATAACTTTAAAGAAGCGATTGAACAATTAAAAGGAAAACCTATTTATTTCACATTGGATTTGGATGTGTTAGATCCTTCTATCTTTTGTGGAACAGGAACACCGGAAGCAGGTGGTGTTAGTTTTAAGGAATTGTTGGATGCGGTATTGTTGTTAAAAGAATTGAATGTTGTTGCCTGTGATATTAATGAGTTATCACCGCATTATGATACCAGCGGTGCTTCAACGATGGTAGCGTGTAAGATTGCCCGGGAAATTATATTGCAAATTGCAAAGTAGGAGGAAAAGAAAATGGGAAAATGTTTAATTATTGGCGCTGGAGGAGTTGCTTCAGTCGCAATTGCGAAATGTTGTCAAAATAGTGATGTATTTAAAGAAATAATGATTGCTAGTAGAACTAAAAGTAAATGTGATGCGATCAAAGAAAAGCTTCAAGGAACAACGTCAACGATGATTCATACTGCACAAGTGGATGCGGATAATGTGGATGAATTAATTGCGTTAATTAATGATTTTAAACCGGTTTGTGTATTGAATTTAGCACTACCATATCAAGATTTAACAATTATGGATGCTTGTTTAGCAACGAAAGTTCATTACATTGATACGGCGAATTATGAACCATATGATACAGCTAAATTTGAATATAAATGGCAATGGGCTTATAAAAAGAAATTTGAAGAAGCAGGAATT
>CAZTII010000090.1:0-2180 GCA_964613305.1 uncultured Erysipelotrichaceae bacterium | reverse complement strand
TGCGTGTGTAGCGACTAAAACGCACTATTTAGATACTGCAAACTATGAACACCCAGATGAGGCAAAGTTTGAGTATAAACTGCAGTGGGAGCGAGATGAGGCGTTTAAAAAAGCAGGCATCACAGCACTATTAGGTAGTGGTTTTGATCCAGGAGTAACAGGAGTATTTTCTGCTTATGCGATGAAACATTATTTTGATGAAATTCATACGATTGATATTTTAGATTGTAATGGTGGTGATCACGGTTATCCATTTGCGACAAATTTTAATCCAGAAATTAATATTCGTGAAGTAACATCAAATGGTCGTTATTTTGAAAATGGTGAATGGATTGAAACAAAACCAATGGAAATTAAACGCGAATACAATTTCGAAGGCGTTGGTCCTAAAGATATGTATTTGTTGTATCATGAAGAACTTGAAAGTTTAGCAGTAAATATTAAAGGTGTTCAAAGAATTCGATTCTTTATGACATTTGGTCAAAGCTATTTAACGCATTTAAAATGTTTGGAAAACGTTGGAATGACATCCATTGAGCCAATTGAATTTGAAGGAAAACAAATTATTCCACTTCAATTCTTAAAAGCAGTACTTCCAGATCCGGCAAGTTTAGGGCCACGTACTAAAGGAAAAACAAACATTGGTTGTATCTTTAAAGGAATTAAAGATGGTGTTGAGAAAACATATTATGTGTATAATATTTGTGATCATCAAGAATGTTATAGAGAAGTTGGTAGCCAAGCTATTTCATATACAACTGGAGTTCCAGCAATGATTGGGGCAATGTTAGTGATGAATGGTGAGTGGTGTAAACCAGGTGTGTATAATGTCGAAGAATTTAATCCAGATCCATTTATGGAAGCATTAAATAAATGGGGATTACCATGGGTTGAAGACTTTAATCCAATTATGGTTGATTAATGAAACAAGTTTATTTTGAAGCAGAAACACCAAGTTACATCGTTGATGATAGCTTGTTAAAACGAAATTTAAGTATTCTTAAACAAGTAAAAGATAAAACAAAGTGTAAAATAATTTTAGCGCAAAAAGCTTTTTCAATGTATTATACGTATCCCTTAATTAAACAATATCTTGATGGTACAACATCAAGTGGTATTTATGAAGCGCGACTTGCGAAAGAAGAAATGGGAAAAGAAATTCATTGTTTTAGTGGAGCTTATAGTGATACTGAATTTGATGAAGTGTTAGAAATTGCTGATTACATTTATATTAATTCAGTGAATCAATGGAAACATTTTAAAGAGAAAGCAATGAAATCTTCAAAAAGCTTTGGTTTACGTATTAATCCAGAACATTCTACGGTAACTCATGGAATTTATGATCCATGTGCTAAAGGATCACGATTAGGTATTACCGCTGAACAATTAGAAGGTGTGGATTTAACTGGAATTGAAGGTCTTCATTTTCATACCTTATGTCAACAAAACAGTGATGCGTTAATTGAAACATTAAAGGTTGTAGAACAAAAATTTTCAAAATATTTCAATCAATTAAAGTGGATTAATTTTGGTGGAGGTCATCATATTACTAGGGAAGATTATGATGTGGAAGCACTTATCAATTGTATTAATGAATTTAAAGAAAAATATTCATTAGAAGTATATTTAGAACCAGGAGAAGCAATCGCATTAAACGCTGGCTTTCTTGTAACAACCATTTTAGATATTGTTAATAATAATGTTATTCTAGATACATCAGCTGCAACACATATGCCAGATGTACTAGAAATGCCATATCGACCACCGTTATACAATAGTGGTGAAGCAAATGAAAAACAATACACATATCGTTTAGGAGGACCAACTTGTTTATCCGGTGATATCATTGGTGATTATTCATTTGATGAACCATTGAAAATCGGTGGGAAACTATTATTTGAAGACATGGCTATTTATTCGATGGTGAAAAACAATACTTTTAATGGAATGCCTTTGCCAAGTATTATTTATTGTGATGAACATGATGAGTTAATTGTGGTGAAACGATTTGGTTATAGTGATTTTAAAGGAAGGTTGTCTTAAGACGTAGCATACTTTATGTGGCTATGTTTTTTTGTTTTATGATAATTATTTATACGTTACAAATATAGTGTATAAATTTAAAATTGCTCAAGTAAATAGTTAAGTTCACGTTTTTATTGTCGATTTTTCAAAAGTGA
>CAZTII010000089.1:0-4541 GCA_964613305.1 uncultured Erysipelotrichaceae bacterium | reverse complement strand
CTTCAATGGCTTTACGTTTACTAATGTCTAAATGAACCCCAAACATCCATAACGGTTTTCCATCTTCACGATACGATAAAATCTTACCACGCTCATGAATCCAAATCCAATGACCATCTTTATGACGCAAACGACGTTCTAAGAGATAACTTTCTTTTTCACCGGAAATAACACTATCCAACTCAGCATTTGTACGATCAACATCATCATGATGCACTACTTTAATCCATGTTTTTACCGAAGTTGGTGCTAATTCTTCGAGTGTATAGCCAAGCATTTCTGCCCAACGATCATTAAAAATTGTTTCTCCGGTTTCAATATTCCATTCCCATGATGCTGCACCAGTACCATCAATAATGTTCTTCATTCTTAACTGATTTAATCGAAGTTCATCTTGAGTCTTTTTAAAGTCATGAATATCAACAAAAACGCCATTCCAATCAATACTTCCATCATCTTTTTTCATCGGTGTAGCACGAAGTTCATACCATCTAAACTCCAATCCTTCACCACTTAAATCAATACGAACCAATTCTTTAATCGATTCTAATGTAATAACGCTTTTCAGTATATCACTTGTAAACAGTTGCGCGTCATCTTTATGTAGTCGTCGCCTCATGCTTTCTAAATCAATAGGTTCTACATCATCAAAAAGAAGCCAATCAGAAACTCTACCTGAAATAAATGGAATAGTAAAAGTTCCCTCTTTATCTCGATGTAATCGAAATAACCCAACTGTGGAATTCTTCGCCAACCATTCATATTGTTCTTGAAACTGCTCATTTCGCTTTTGTAATTTTACTGTGTTGGTCACATTTTCGATGTAAATCGCTACACTATCTTTTTTCTTAAAATAATTCATCGAAACTTTCATGAATTGACCACTATTATTTACATCATAAATACAACTCTCCGTTTTACCATATTGAGCAATGTTATCCAACATTGTCTTTAAAACACTAGGAAAAACACCATTTTTTACAAGTTCTGATATCGTATCACCTTCAATTGATGTAATATAGTCATCATTACTCGGTACATAACATATTTTAACGTCACCATCCAGCGATATCAATAAAACAACATTTTCTGAAGCAAGAGTCGATACTTCCTTACTATTTTTATTCTTTTCTCCTTGATATAAACATATTATTTTATTTTCACTAATACGCATCATCGATATAGGATATCCCATCTCGATAACACCAACTTCATCTATCGCTAATGTCCTTCCAACCTCGTTAAACAGTTGAACTTGTTCACTATTCCACCATTCTTGAATTGCATTATACTCATACGATGATTCATTAATCCAATGAATCGATGATTGGTTTTCCACAACAAAAGCAACATAATGAGTTGGTTCTTTATCTAAATCTAATCCCAATAGTTGTTTAAAATGATTGTTTTCTTGTTTCAGTAGAGAATCATCATGAACACTCATATAAAATATAGTTTGATCCATCCACATTCTTCCAGAAACATACAAACGATGGCCATCCTTATGATATAGTTGACCTTTAAATGTCGATAATCCTTCTTTTTTACAAGTCACTATACTATGAAATAACTCTTTCACTGAATCCGCATCAATAATATCCCATAATAAACGATATGGATGATTTCCCATTTTAGCAATAAATTGTTGATTTGTACGAATAATATTAAAATCATCATCAAAAGAGACGATGATGTCCGATGAAAAATTCATCCAATTTTCAAATGATACATAGGAATTTTCACTTACCATACCACGTATCCTCCACGCCTATAACCAGGATTAAGTAACATATCACTAATTTTTATAATATCATAACTACTTAATTATAACAATAAATTATATCGGCTTAATTGCTATTTTCTTTTATTTGAAACAAGAAATTAGTTCAAGTACAAGTTTCTCGCTCACAACTTCTAAACCTAAATCATCACGATATGCATAACTTACTTTATCTGTTTTCGTCGTTGTATCAAATTTAAACCTTTTACACGAAGAATGAAGTTGAGTCGCTTGCGTATATTGTATCAATTCAACAGCGTTGTTACTATTAATACCACATCCTGGTAATATTTCGATACGATGATTACTTACCCTAATCAATTCTTTTAAAGTATCTTTTCCTTTAATAGCATCACTTTCTAACCCACTTGTTAAAATACGATCAACACCACAGTCAATCAATGTTTCTAATGCTTTAAAACCATCGTTACAACAATCAAAAGCACGATGAAATACTGCCTCTTTACCATAACGATGGATGCATTTCACCATCTCTAAACAACGTTTTTCATCAATTGTTCCATCATGATGCAATACACCAAAAGCTATACCGTCACTACCATGTTCCAATAGCAGACGACAATCTTCCATCATCACTTCCCATTCCTCATCACTATAACAAAACCCTCCACCACGAGGGCGATTCATCGATATAATACTACAATCCGTATGTTGTTTCGCTAACTGTAACGAGCCTAATGTTGGTGTTAACCCCCCTAAAAAAAGAGCTGAGTTTAGCTCAACTCGTTTTGCGCCTGCACGATAAGCAACAAGCACATCCTCATAACTTCCGCAACAGATTTCTATTATCATACTAATCGATCATCCTTATATGTTATTTTTCGAATCGCTGATAGTCGCTTTTTATTTTCAACTTTGTTTTGATACATTTTCATATCAGCTTCAGCCAATAACTGTTCTTGAGTCATTTCTTTTGAATATGTACAGCTTCCATAACTAAAACTACGTGTCATATCTAATGTCGTTGGTATGTTTTCTAAGTACATACGTGCTTGTTGTAATACTTGATTGACTGCTTCGGTAGTATTATCCTTATGAATCAGTAAAAATTCATCTCCACCAATACGACAAATAATCGCATCCTTCTCTAAATGTTGTTGAAGAACTTCCACAATCAGCGTAATGTATTTGTTTCCTTCTTCATGACCATATACATCATTACACAATTTTAAATAATCAATATCGACCATACTAATCGCAAAAGCTTCTTGTTGTTCAATTAATTCTTCTAAATAGGCCATACCATAACGACGATTGTAACAATTCGTTAATGGATCTTGAAAAGCAAAACGTTTTAACTCAATTTCTTTGTTTTTTGCTTGCGTAACATCTTCGATAACATGTGCAACAGCCACATGTTGATTCCACGATACCGCGTAACTTTCAATTTTATAAAACAATGTTTTCGACTTTTTATTGTCTTCAACAATATAACTTGTTTCCCATAGTACATTTTGCCCATTGCTAAGCACTGGATGCTCTCTACAGTCATCCAATAATTTATCCATCAACCATTTTGATTGTGAATCCATTGTTTTTGCCAAATCATTCATTAAATATACTTCATTCGATTGATTGTCAACCACAATAAACATATCATCACTATCTTGAACAACGACATTCACTAAACCTTGCATTTGTACTAATTCTTTATTGCGTTGTTCTAAATCATCAATCGTTTGTAACAATCGTTTTGTTCGATGATCCAATTGCATAACCATTTCATTAAATGAATCCGAAAATTCACCCATAAAATCAACACGTTGATTGTAATCACCTTTTGCCACTTGTTGTGTTTGCCATGTCATATGTTTTAAGGAACCATGCAATGCTTTTGCACTAGAAGCAATCATATTTTCTACCGATGGTAATTTACACGACAAATCACCTTTCGATAATGCTGTCATAAACTGTTTGTTTTCTAAGATACACTCCCTCAAATATTGAAAACCCATTAATACATCACTATATTCCGAACAAAAAAGCTCAGAATCTAATTCCGCTTTTTCCGGATTATATATTAAGTTTTCAATATACTTTAGTAAGTTCTCTTTAATTGTTTGCATATTTATTTATTAATCGTTCCTTCAAAACGACAAACACGATCACCATTGGACCAACAATCGATTTCTTTCACATCTACTTGACAGCCAGTATATGTGGACATAATTCCAGAAATAAATCCTTCATCATAAATACATACAACTTCATCCGTTGGCGGTAAACCACTACAATCTAAATCTTGAGCCACCGTTAATACAAACTTTCCTTGTTCACCATCAAATTGTTCTATTCTTAAAATACCAATTTTAAGTTCTTTCATCTTCTGTTGAAGATCAGCAATAAACAACTCAAGACTTAATGAACAATCAAGTACATTACTACAAAATTCTTTACCAACCAAAAACCCTGAATCATAAAACACTTTATTAGCTAGTTCAGCTCCACCCATTTTATGAAGAACATCATTTATTGAATATTGTAAGGCACGGTAAACGAGTACTGGCATATCTTCCCCTAAGTCGCCACGTCCCTCTTTAATATCTCCTAACCTATCCCAACTAAAATCGCTATGAGAAGCTCTCTTAAATATATTATTCATTGTAGATACCACTCTTTCTTTCCTTAATTATACCTTTATGTGTTTTTTTTATCAACAAATTAAAATTAAATAATCGTTATACACATAATAAAAAGGCCTTTCAGCCTTTTTATTGTTTTTAAATTATTATAAGGGGAT
>CAZTII010000088.1:0-5326 GCA_964613305.1 uncultured Erysipelotrichaceae bacterium | reverse complement strand
ATTATAACTCAATACCCCTATTTAAACAAAGAAAAACTCTCATATTCCATAAGAGTTTCCTTCAAAATATACATTTATTCATCATTGTTTTAAATAGTCAACAATTTTAGCCTCGTTTCCATTAACTGACATTACAAAACATCCAGTAGTATCTAAAACTAAAACAGAATGGCAAAGTTGAAGTATAAACTCTACGTCATGAGTAATAATTAACTGACTCTTTCCATTATTTAACGATGTTGAAAGTTGTTGCATTCGTTTATAGTCTAAACCAGCCGTAGGCTCATCCAATAGTAATAACTGCACATCTTGTAAAAGAGATACAGCAACACAAATTCTCTGTTTTTCTCCACCAGAACATTCTTGGGGATGACTAGTTCTTAAATCCCATAAATCCAAATCACATAAATATTGTTTTGCTTTATTCATTACTTCTTCATTATTTTTTTGACCTGTCAACAACTCCATTTCAACACTTTCAAAAAATAACTGGCTATCACAATCTTGCAACATATAATAACTAGAAGCTAATCGTTGTTTATTATTACCAGACGATATTTTACCACTAATTGGTGAATTTAAACCTGAAATTACATTCAACAATGTTGTTTTACCAATTCCATTTTTACCTATAACAGCCATTCTTTCACCTTCATGCAATGAAAAACTAATGTTTGACAATAATACTTGTTTATCAATACCTACCTTTAACTCGTTAATAGATAAAATTATTTTATTCGACTTTATTTCACCAAAACAATGTTTTGCAGAAATCACTTTTAACCATGATGTATAATCTAGAGGTCTTAACGTATGTTTTACAATATGATTATTGCTTGGGTTATAATAATCACCTACAATTTTCCCTTTTTCCATTACAATCAAACGATCCATTATTTCATTTAAATAAAACAAACGATGTTCAGCAACAATGATTGTTTTACCCTCTTTTTTTAACTTTTTAAGCAACTCACCTAGTTCAAGAGTAGAACGCATATCTAAATTAGCAGATGGCTCATCCAATATAATAATAGGAGCATTCCATACCAGAGTAGAAGCAATCGCAACTTTTTGTTTTTCACCACCTGATAGTTCGTGAACACTGCGATGCAATAAGTGAGATATTCCACAAATATCAGCGGCATTGTTGACTCTTTCTTGTAACAATCCATGTTCCATACCTAGATTTTCACCAATTAAGGCAATTTCATCACTTACTATCGTAGAAAAAAATTGTGATTTGGGATCCTGAAACACATTTCCTTGATATAATGCTACTTCACCTTTATTCCATGTTCGTATGCATTTTCCATCGATTAACACATCACCTTTTACAGACGCTTGATATAAATCAGGTATTAAACGATTCAACAGTCGAGTCATTGTAGTTTTACCGCAACCTGAAGGACCAGACAACACAACACACTGACCCTTCTGTAAGATAAGTGAAATATCATCTACTTGCCATACTATATCGCTATACTGACAACTCACATTTTTTAATTCAATCATAACAATACCTCAATAAAGAAAAGTATAAATGGTATTAAACATCCACCTATAATCATATAATCCAAAGGTTTATACTGAAATACATGAAACGATGTTTTTATACCGTCAAACTCTATTCCTTTCGTCATAATAGAAGCACTCATTTCCGTCGCTATTTTTAAACTTTTATGCATAATTGGAACAATTAAATATTCAAAACTTCGAATAGGATGAAGTAATGATAATGATAAATGTCGAATTTTAATCGCATTACGAACATATTTTATTTGTTGTTTCGCATCAGGAAAAAAACGTAATGCTACAACAACACCTAAACGTACTGAAAGAGGAATATGGCAACGATATAAAAATGCCATTAATGATCCAGTCGGTATGTTAAAAAGTAAACTTGAAACCATCATTACTGGAAGTAAACGAAAACCAATCATCGAAAACATCCCAATAAAGCGAAAACCAGTATGAGATAAATACATATAAACTAAAAATGACACTCCATATAAGCTACACGCTATCAGAAAGTATTTTAACACGTTAAATCGTTCATAAATAAAATACACCAAAAACATAATCAATAAAAAATATAGCTGAAATTCGCCTTTTAATACAACAACAGAAAGTGATGCAAAAAACATCAATATAAATAATACTCTTGGATCACTTTCATAATAGTTTATTTTCATAGACTTTCACTAATTAATAATCGCTTTAGATGGTGTTTTATCAAAAAATTTATTATAAATACTAACTCCAATAGAAGATCCAACGTATGCAAATATAAATGACACTACAAACACAGAAACTATAACGATAGGATTACTATAAGGAGCTACCATCGCATCCACCATTTCTTGAGTAAACATTCCCTTAAACGTATTCATTAACCCTTCTTTTCCTAAATACCAAAAGAAAAACATACCATGCATTGAAACGATTCCTTCTTGAACTGAAAAAGCAAGTTTAATGCGTTTATTGTTCAAATATCCTTCACTCAACAATATTAATTCGGCAAGTAAAGATGCTGGGATTAATACAAATGCCATTTGCCAAAAACCCATAATGGCATAAATAATCGTGAATACCAACGAATACAATAACACAACTCCTTTTTTATTCACCTTCTTCACTAAAACAACAAACACTACTCCAGCCAACAATGATGGAAAAGTTCCTTGCGCTAACATTGCGTATTCCCCAAAAATAAAAATAATCATTGAACCTAGTTGAAATAAAATGCATGCTAAAACACTAAAAATGCCTACTGTAACGATGTCTTTAATCGTCAATGATGTATTGTTTTTCATTAATCTATCCTCCTAGTTAGTAATAACTAACTATTATAGTGTAGTAGTATTTATTAAAATTGTCAAGAAAATAAACAATAAAAAAAGAGAGTTTTAATCTCTCCTTAAAATCACTTTTCCCATCGATAACAACCCTTCTTTATCACTGCCACCTGGGATAAAGGCAAATGTCGTTGCCGATAAATATAAATGACACAATGCAATACCAATATCAATTTGTTGTAATTTATCTAATATGATTTTTTTAAATGACGATAATTCCTTTCGATATACTCGATAGCCATCTTCTTCTTGCTCAATATACCAAGGCTGACTATTGGTACTAGATGGAGCTAAACGCACAACATCAAAGAAACTATCCAACTCTTTTCCTATTTCACTCAATGGTAAGCGATTGAACTGTGATTTTGTACGATACATCGTTTCTTCAGGTAATCCCCACGCCATCGCAATCACATAACCATCTTTATCTTTTTTAACCACTGGTGTTGCAGCACCTAAATAACAACAACCAATACCAATGCTTTGAAAATACAATTCTAGTTGTTGCATCATAAAGCCTGCATTTAATAAATAATGTTCTTTTTTCTCACTATAGAAAAATACATAATAAGGTGACTTTACTGGAAATAAGCTTAATAATTCACCTTGTTCTTTAATCTTAAACGAAACATTAATCAGAGGAAATAATGGTTTTATTGTTTTTATAAAAGTTTCAACCTTTTCAAAAACATCATTGGAAACATGGTCCATTTTATATCTTCTAATCGACTTACGCTTTTCAATATACTTATGCAACATTAGTTTTCAATGCCATATTGGCTATATAAATAATCATCATAACTCATCATACGATCAATAATTCCATTGTCTGTTACTTCAATAATTCGATTTGCAATTGTTTGAATAAATTGATGGTCATGTGAAATAAACATTAATTCGCCAGTATAAGCAATTAAACCATCATTAAGAGATGTAATTGATTCTAAGTCTAAGTGATTAGTTGGATCATCCATAAACAATAGATTAGGTCCTTCAATCATTGATTTACTAAGCATACAACGAACTTTCTCACCACCACTTAATACTGTCACCGACTTTAATGCATCATCTCCACTAAACAACATTCTACCTAAAAAGCCACGTAATATCTTTGGATCATCTTCTGGTGTATATTGTCCTAACCATTCAACAATTGGTTTATCTTGTTGGAAATAGAAACTATTATCATTAGGAACATAACTCATTTTAATAGTTTGACCATAGGTTACATCACCATCAAAATCTAAATCATGAGCAAAACAACGTAAAATCGCTGATATTTTAATTGGATCACCAATTAAAGCAATTTTATCACCTTTACAAATCGTAATTTCAACATCTTTTAAAATTTCTTTACCTTCTACGATACAACTTTTGCAATCTAGCGTAGCAATAACTTTACCACTTTCACGTTCCGGTTTAAAATCAATAAATGGATATTTACGAGTAGATGGTTCAAGTTCATCAAGAGAAATTTTATCCAATATTTTCTTACGTGACGTAGCTTGTTTACTCTTAGAAGCATTTGCACTAAAGCGCGCAATAAATTCTTCAAGTTCTTTAATTTTATCTTCTTTTTTACGATTACTATCTTTTAATTGTTTAGCAATAAGTTCACTAGATTTACGCCAAAATTCATAGTTTCCAGAAAATATTTTAATTCGACCATAATCAACATCCGCAATATGCGTACATACTTTATCTAAAAAGTGACGGTCATGGGAAACAACAATAACAGTTTTTTCAAAATTGATTAAAAATGATTCCAACCAAGCGATTGCTTTTACATCCAAACCATTAGTAGGCTCATCCAATAATAAAGTATCTGGATTTGCGAATAAAGCTTGAGCCAATAATACTTTTACTTTAATACTTTCGCTTAATTCACTCATTAAGGATTCGTGTAATTCTTCCGCAATTCCTAAACCATTCAATAAAATAGCGGCATTGCTTTCAGCGTTCCAACCATCCATCTCCGCAAATTTAGCTTCTAATTCACCAGCTCTAATTCCATCTTCTTCACTAAAATCAGCTTTTGCGTATAATGCATCTTTTTCATCCATGATAGAAAATAATTCAACATTACCCATCATGACTGTTTTTAATGCTGTTTCATTATCAAAAGCAAAGTGATCTTGCTTTAATGTAAACAATGTTTCACCTTTATTCATTGATACAGAACCACTATCTGGTTCCAATTCACCACTTAATATACGCAAAAAAGTACTTTTCCCCGCACCATTCGCCCCAATTAATCCATAACAATTTCCATCTAAGAATTTAAGATTTACATCTTTAAATAATGGCTTAGAACCAAAACGAACACTAACATTTTCTACTGTAATCATACACTACACTCCTTTATAAACTCCTAATGAGTATACCATATTAACGGACTATAATCACGATAATAGTTAGCTTTAACACGATTGAAACATTTTTATAACAAAATATATAAATTAATAACTACT
>CAZTII010000087.1:0-5604 GCA_964613305.1 uncultured Erysipelotrichaceae bacterium | reverse complement strand
GAAAGAATTTGACGTTTTTAGTATGTATTTGATTTGGGTAAAGTGATGTTTAACAGTATTATGATATTTTACTATACAATTTGTACATTTTTAAGTGTTCACTTTTGTACATTCCTATATTATCATTTCCACCGTTTCCCAAAACTTGTTTTGGTAGAAACGGGTTGCTGATATCAACTCCATTCCCCCTTCGGTTTTAGCCAACCTTCAGGGTATATTATTTTGGGGAAGGTATCAATGGAATTTTTATTTCACCTGATGCACTTTTTAGTTGCCATTGTGATGTATTTTTAGATTACCATAAACATATGTTTTCACCTTTATGTATTTCGTGTAGAAGTGTAGGTAGCGAGTATCCCCAAAGAGCTATTCCCATTAGGGATATTGCTTCCTTTTTTCTTTGATAATAAGATGTTCTTTCCAAATTGATGTAAACCATACATCCATCATCATTTTTCTTATCTTTGGATAAGTAGTAGTGAAATAAAATCTTTGAATACACTTCTCCATATTCAGGATAATCTGCTATCTTTTCTAAAGCATTGTCTATTACGCCAATAAGCCACTTGGTTTCAAATAGACGATTCACCTTCGCTTCAAAATCTTTATTCTTATCTGTGGGTGCAAACTCACTTAGATATACTAGAGCAGTGTCTAAGTCCTTGCCGTAAGTTGCCATGGTTTCGCAAACCATGTTATCTGCTGTATTTTTTAGTGACCATACTACATTTCTATAAATACTGAGCACTGCCTTTGCCTTTTCATAGGTATCTAAGTACTCAAGGTTTTGATGTTGGTATAGTTCTTCAATTTGTTGCATCATCTTTGATTTTCTCAAAAAAATCACCTCCAATCGATTATTTTATTGTATTATTGTTCCGTTTATCGTATACTATAAGTACTAAAGTACATATTTAATATGCAACATACCAAAAGAATAATCAAGTACTAAAGTGCATGTTAACTCATTAAAGTTTCCTTTAGTTCTTGTTGGGAGGTAATTATGAATTTTGGAGAGAAATTAAAAAACTATCGCAGGGAAAACAACCTGACGCAAGCAGAGTTTGCTAAAAACATTGGAGTCGGACTTAAGACACTTTCGTTATATGAAAACTCGCAGCGTTATCCAAGAAAGATGGAAACATATCAAAAGATTGCCGATGTTATGAGTTGTGACTATAACTACTTACTTGAAGATACAGATCAGTTTTTAGCAAAAGTAGCCGGTGAATATGGTCAAAGTGAAGCAAGGAAAGCACAAGCACTAACCGAAGGATTAAGTTCATTATTTGCTGGTGGAGAATTAACAGAAGATGATAAGGATGCAGCATTTGAAGCAATCACACGAGCCTATTGGGCTGCTAAAGAAGAAAATAAGAAATACGGTAGAAAGAAGAATAAGTAAAGGAGGAACTCTATGTCAAATTTTTGGATATACGACAAAGTTCAATCCTTAATCACAAAATATAAAACAAGAAATCCTATCGAAGTAATACAAAAGCTAAACATCAAACTAGAGGTAATAAATAACACCAAAGATTTACTTGGTATGTATAGAGTCATCGAAAGAAATAGGTATATATTCATATCAAGCGAAGCTGGTTATTTAAAAAACATAATACTGGCACACGAACTAGGACATGATCAATTACACAGATCTACTATGGGAAAGGGTGCATGTTTTCACGAAAGCATAAATAGAACTAACACCTCAATTTATGAGTTGGAAGCTAATATTTTTGCCGCCCACCTACTCATTGATGATGACAAAATCATCTCCTTAATTAAGGATGGACATTGTGATAAAAGCTTAACCTATGAGTTTTCAGTAGACACAAATATAGTTACGATAAAAATTGGGGAGTTAATAAAAATGGGAAAAATAGATATTGAACCATATAGCTTAAATTTTCCAAAGTCAGATTTCTTGAAAGAGTATAAGCCTTGTGATGATGAATGGAACTATGGTTAGGAGGTAATATGATAATACTGATATTATTGTTTTTCGTGGGCATACCACTGGCAATATCTTTGTATAAAATGATTGCTGTATCCTCAGTGAAGATTGCTGCATTTGCCATTGATTTCGCATTGATATTTATCTTAGTTTGCTTCTATGGACATTCATTACTTGTAGGCAAACTAGATGTAGGTAATTTAATTTATCTTATTGGTGTTATGCTAGGAATTGTTTCTATATTGGCTTATGGTATTGCGATAATGGTGCTACATATAAAGCTACCTAAAATCAGTAAATTTCTAAATTTACTAGTAGTTTTTATTGGAGTTTCAGTAGCATACCCCCTTGCACTAGACTTCTTCTCTGCTTTACTCAAGATGCTAGGAATAGTCAAAAATACATTCACAAGGCTACATCTTCTTGATAGCCAAATTGCAAATAACTTTATCCACTATTTAATAATATTCCTTTTGGCTCTGCCTGTTTATAAAGCTAGAATGAAGTATTTGAATAGCAGTGATAATGACAAAGTTTTAGTAACCGAAGATATTTAATTACTCAGCACTGGAGGTATAACAATGAAAGACGAAATTAAAAATGACAAAAATTCTTTATCTATTAGGTCAAGTGCCGCTGAATATTTAACCTTCATCGCTTCAACAGGTGATGATGAAAACAGCATTGAAATGCGATATGAAGACGAAAATATTTGGCTCACTCAAAAAATGATGGCAGAGCTTTATAATGTTGAAGTCCACACAATTAACTATCATATTAAGAAGATTTTTTCAGATAATGAATTAGAAGAGAGTTCAGTTATTCGAAAATTTCGAATAACTGCTACCGACAATAAAACCTATAATGCTAACCACTACTCTTTACAAATGATTATAGCAGTTGGATTTAAAGTAAATTCTGAGAGAGCTGTACAGTTTCGCAAATGGGTAAATCAAATAGCTTCCGAATATACAATTAAAGGTTGGGTTATGGATGTTGAACGGCTAAAAATGGGAACGATTTTAACTGAAAAATATTTTGATGAGCAACTTGAGCGTGTTAGAGAAATAAGAGCAAGCGAAAGAAAATTCTATCAAAAAATTACCGACCTTTATGCAACATCCTTAGACTATGATCCATCTGCTAAATCAACAAAAAGATTTTATTCCAGTGTACAAAACAAAATGCATTATGCTGTTTCCGGTAATACAGCGGCCGAGCTCATTATTAATCGGGCTGATAGCAAAAAGGAACATATGGGACTAACTACATGGAAAGATGCACCCCGTGGTAAAATCAAAAAATCTGATGTTGTTATCGCAAAGAATTATCTTAATGAATTTGAACTTTCACAATTAAACAGACTGGTAACTTCTTATCTAGATTTCGCTGAAAATATGGCTATTAGAAAAATACCACTTACAATGAGTGATTGGGAATTCAGATTAAATGGGTTCATTGAAATGTTTGAGTATGGCTTGTTAAAAGACGCTGGAAAAGTAAGTGCTGCGATTGCTAAGCTACATGCAGAAACAGAATTTGAAAAATACCGTATTATACAAGATAAACTCTTTTTATCTGACTATGATAAATTCATCCTTGAGTTAGAGAAGAAAGCGAAAGAAGTTTATATCGTTAATGATAAGAAATAAGGCATGCTTCGCAATTTTGATCCGATTTCTACATATCACTTGATTAAGTAAGGTATAAGATTAACAAGGTATCTTATCCATATTGAATTTCAACAATTATTCTTTAGAATTCCCTTGAAATTCATTGGACGTTCCACTTTAGAAGCGACTAGATTAATCTAATCACTTCTATTTTTTCATGCACTAAAATTAATTTTTTTAAATTTATCGCCATCAATTAACTTTAGAATATTATCTTTAATCAATCTTGTATTTACGATGGAATTACTACGAATAAAAAAAGCTATCACATCAAGGGTTCAATATAACCTAATTCAATTGCTTTGTTGTATGCCTCAAGTGCGTTATTAACTTCTAATTTAGAGTATATACTTTGGATATGGTTGTACAGCGTTCTTTCTCCAATAAACAGTTTTTTTGCAATGTCTTTTTTAGTAGCTCCAGTACTTATCTCTTGTAAAATTTGGACTTCACGCCCTGTTAAGATTTCTAAATTACTATTGAATTTTCTATTGTAACCACTATTAACTCTCTGGATGACTTTAAGTAACTCATCAATTTCAATTGACTTATTCACAAAATCAGAAGCACCAATCCGTAACGCTCTATTTTTATACAACGGCATATCATATGACGTTACCACAATTACCTTTTGCACACTATACAATTCCATTATTTTTTCTAATACTTGAAACCCATTATTAGATGAACTCCCTTTTAGGTTCAAATCTAAAAGAACTATATCATATTTCTCTTGCTTGATCTTTTGAAAAAATATATCTTCGGAACAAACAAAATCGCATGCCTGAATTTCTTCTCGTTCAAGGAGGATTACTCGCAAACTATCACCATATAATTTATGATCATCATATATAAGCACTTTCATTTATCTCCTCCAAATCTATATCTATTGTTGTTCTTAGAATATCCCTATTTAATTCATATTTGATATTTCCTTTGCATTTTTTCACCAATATTTTTACAAGTAATACCCCTCCTACTGAATTGTTGATCTTTTTGAAATCATCTTGACTTGCTCCATCGCTTTCACAAATAATCCTTATTTTCGATTCATCATGTCTTTCTAAATTAAAAATAATATAGGACGACCTCGAATGTTTGAAAACATTACCAATTAGTTCTTTGGAGATCGGTAAAAGTGCATTTATTATACCACTTTTGTGCTTAGTGAAAATATCATCATTATCATGGACTTCCATTTTAATATTTTTATGTGGATACATTGTTTTGATGGATTCAACTACATTATTCAAATTGTCCTGAAAACTAAAATCAAGAAAAATATAATTTGAGTAAAAATTCATTAGCTTTCTTAATTTCACTTCAAGGTCAATCAAAATTTTTTTTGCCGATTTTACATCTGCCTGTTTAAGTGATAGCAAATTAGTACTTGCCCTGATGTTTTGAATTATCTCATCATGAATCATCTGAGAAAATAAATCTCTTTCTCTAAAAATAAAAGTTGAAAGGGTATAGTATTCTTGTATTTCCTTAAATGCTTTTTCTTTATTTTGAATATTATAAAACAGAAATATGATATATGAAGCTAGTATAATATGCATTAATATATTTATCTCCATATTACTTAGATCCATCATATAAAAAATTGAAGTAAGTGTAACGAGCATAATCGGAAGTAATACCACATGGCTTTTTCTATCAATGGGCAGTATATTGAAACTACTTATTTTTTCAAATTTATTTTTGAAATACGTTTCTGATATGATTGAAAGAAAGTTAAATACAGAACTTATGAAGACATGCCCTTTGTAATAAGATAAAACCGAGAACACCAAAAATACAATGCTCCCCCAGTTTTTAATATTTTCCCTGTTCCTTAATTTGTTTATAGAAGCTATTAGTATGTTTATAGTCATTATTAATATTACAAAAAAACAAGTTTTTTGTAACACCATCACGCTGTTAAACATCATTTTACCCAAATCAAATACATACTAAAAACGTCAAATTCTT
>CAZTII010000086.1:0-5798 GCA_964613305.1 uncultured Erysipelotrichaceae bacterium | reverse complement strand
TTTTATTATTCAAGATAATGGTATTGGCATCGATCCTAAAAATATTCCATACATCTTTGATCCTTTTTATCGCTCTGATGAATCAAGAACGAAAAAACAGGTGGTTCAGGATTGGGATTAGCGTTTATGATATGGATTATTGAAATCCATGGTGGCAGTATTGACGTGATTAGTAGAAAAGAAATTGGTACAAGAACAATGATTTATTTAGATAAATTTAGTAGATAATAGAACTATAAAAAAAGTAATTGTCGCGGTTTTTATTTGTTTAAATTATTGCATAAAAATTCACTATAATTATTTGTCATGACATGTTATAATCATATTACATTGGTTAATTTAATGAGGTGATAATAATGAAGTTAAACTCATACTTTAAGAAGATGATTGATGAACTGGAAGAACTCGTTCAATGGTTTGATCGTCATGGCAAGTTAGTATACGCAAATAAAGGTTGGTATAAACTACTCGGATATAATGAAACTGAGCACAGTGATATTACCTTCTTTTCTGTTTTACACCATTCCGGATTAAAATCCTTTCTTATGGCGATGGAAGATATTTCTTCGGATGTAAAGGATGTTACGTTTAAATGTGTTTTAAAGGATGTCACAAATAAACCGATACATGTTGATTGTAAGGTTTCTTTTGAATGGCAAGATGATAAACTTGAAATGATGCAATGGTACATGGAGCCATACCAGTTTCAACATGATGAATCCATCGAAAACCAGAATGTTGATGAAATGAATCATTGGGCCATTGTTTTAGATACGACGTTTAAAATTTGTTGTGTTAGTGATGAAACAATTATTTTAGGGTATGAGTTAGATTCGTTGATTAATCAACCATTTAGTTCGATTGTTTTTGAAGATGACCAACTTCGTCAAGAAGAAACAATTAGAGAATTAATAAAGACCAAAAGCAAGAAATTCGAATTTGTTCGTTTTAAAGGAATTGATGGTTATGTTGTTTATGCGGATATTTTGGTAACGTACAATGAATTACTAAATAAAATAATTTTAGATGTTTATGCTGAAAAAGCGGATTTAAAAACTCGAGGTGATGAGGAGAATTACAGCTATATTCGGGTTACGGCTCCTTTGAGAGTGTTTCAATTCACTATTGACTCATCTCGTAATTTAACGTTTAATTTTTTAAGTGATAAACAGCTAGCAGAAACCATGAAGGATGTCATGGCTTTTCAGCGTTTACAAAATATCATTTTACCGAGTGATGTTGAAAAAGTGACAAGTAAAATGTAAGAAGCAAGGGCGTGGAATAAACCAGTTCATGCGATTGTAAAAGCACGAATGAGTGAAGAAGCTAAGTACTCTTTTATTGAATTAAGGATGTTGTTGGATAAAAAGGATGACGATGTTGAACAATGGACATTGGCTATTGTTGAAATCGATGAATTAGGAAGTTATATCATGCAGTTAGAATCGAATTATGCGAAAAATAAAAAAATAATTCAACAACTTCGAAGTGATATTTTAAGAAAAGCACGACAATTAGAATTAATGTTAGGATTTGGTCGTCAATTCTTATTGAAATTATCAATAGATGGAACTGTTTTATCGGCCAGTGATAGTTTTTATACTATTCTTGGTTTAAATGAGAAGGAAGTACTAGGAACCTGTTTTTGTCAATTTGTTCACACTAAGGATAAAGAGAAGACAACAAGCTATATTCAATCCATGGCTTTAGGAAATGAAGGCGAAGAGTTAATTGTTCGCGTTAAATATCAAGGTTCTGATTGTGTGATTAAGTGGCATTTTTATCACTACGATGATTTTTTAATTGTTGCGGGAAAAGATATTACTGATCAATACATTAGTGTTGCAAGCTTAACAACATTAGTAGAAACAGCTAAATATTTTAATGAAGCAACATCATCGATTGATTATGGTGTGATTGCGGATGATTTTCTTACATTGTGTCATGGTAACTTTGGTCAATTGTATTTAAGTGGTTTAGGAGATAGTTCCTTTATTTCTAATAATGGCTCCTTATTTAGAAATTCATTGTTTAAAGATATCGAAACATGGTGTTTGCGTACTCATAATAAATCGATTTTTGAATTTTTTACCGATGAACAAGTTATGTTTTCCTCATTGAAAAACATGTTGGAAATTAATGATGAAACTTTGAATAATCGCCTTGTCGCAAACAATATGGATGGTCAGGTTGTGTTGTTTGCGATTGAACACGAAGATGTGCAATTAGGATACTATTTAGCTATTTTACCGAGTTATGAAGTGTTTAAGTTTGAAAAAATATGTCGTTTGTTTGCTAATCAGATTGCTTTATTTGTTCAACAGTTATTAAAGGATTTAAAATTAAAAGAAGTAATGACAAAACTTGAAGGCAGTGAAGAACGCTATCGTATGTTGGTGAATGAAATGCAACAACCATTAGCGTTATTTGAAGCTGTTTTTGATGATAATTACCATATTATAGATTTGCGTTTTACTCGTGTTAATGATGCTTATTGTCGATTGACATCACGTCAGAGAGCAGAATATTTTTCGAAGAACTTATCGGAAATTGTACCTTCCGCAATTAATGAGCGATTAGAAGTGTATAAAGAAGTGATGCGTTCTGGTAAATCGGTGACGATTGAAGCGACTATCGATGAGTATCAGGGAACATATATGATGCATATATATCGTCCATATGAAAATTGCATTGCGATTATTATGAATGATATTACCGAGATTCGACATGCGGAAGAAAAATTACAAGAAAGCGAATTACGTTTAGAATTAGCGTTACAAGCGACAGTGGCTGGAATTTGGGATTGGAACTTAAAGACAAATGCGATTGAGTTTTCGTCGTATTGGAAAAAAATGCTTGGGTATGAAAATGTTGAACCAAGTTATGAAGGTTGGAAAAGTTTGTGGCATCCTGAAGAAATTGAACGCACCGAAAAAACTATTGAAACGTATTTAAAGGGTGGAAAAGATCGTTTAGAAATATTGCATCGTATTCGTTGTAAAGATGGTTCTTATCGTCGTTTTGTTTCTAGAGCGATGATATTAAAAGATAAAAACAATGAAGTAACGAATTTGCTTGGTACGCAGATTGATGTTACTAATCAAGTAAATATGGCTCAAGCATGGCATGATTCTGAGATTGCGAAGAAAATCTTGTTGGATAATATTTCTACGCATATTTGGTATTTAAAAGATGTTACTCACTATGGTGCAGTAAATCGTGCATACGCAAAATCTTTTGGTTATACGGAAGAGGAAATGTCGTTTAAACCAATGATTGAAGTTCTTTCTACTGATTTGGTTGACGAGATGAGAGAAGTGAATGAATTAGTGTTTTCTAGTGGAAAACCACAAGTTGTTGAACAATGGATTAAGAATAAAGATGGAAATCCACGTTTATATTTAATAACTCAAACACCGAAGTTAAAAGAAGATGGAAGTGTTGATTACGTAGTATGTTCAGCAGATGACGTTACTGAACGTCGTTTCGCTGAAATTGAAAACGAAAAGTATCAACGTCGTATTGAAAAAGCGAATTGGCAACAACAAATCATGATGGATATATCAGCTGGGTTTGTTCAGAGTGAAAATATTGAAGAGACAATAGGTCAATCGATGGTGAAGTTAGAATCGGTATTAGAAAGTAATGACATTAAAGTTACGTTTAAAAACAAAGAAGGTGCTATTTGTTTAAGTAAAGCAAAAGGAAATGATGATATTACTAGAAAATACAATTGTCATGGACAATGTATTGATGTTGATAATAATAATCATATTGTGTTGTGCTTAAAGCATAATAATGAACAATACGGAAAAGTTGACGTAAGCAAGAATGAGGAGTTTAATGATGGTGCGCGAGTATTATTAACTCGTTATTGTAATGATTTATTGAACACTATATTGCGTAATGAAACAAGAATGAAAATTCAAGAAAGTGAAGAACGTTTCCGTCGTTTATTCTTTGAAGTTCCTTTTGTTGCGGTAACTGGATATAACCATCAAGGACAAGCAATCTATTGGAATAAAGCAGCTGAGAACTTATATGGCTATGATAAAGAAGAAGCGTTAGGGCAAAAAATGCTTCGTGAATTATCGAATAATCGCGATAAAGCGATCATCGATTTTGAGATGAATGCGGTGTTTGAAGGATTAAAGATGGAACCAGCTGAGCTAAAACTTGTGAAAAAAGATGGTTCGACTATTCCGGTGTTATCGAGTTATACCTTATTAACATTGGCGAGTAAAGAACAAGAGTTATATCGTTTAGATATCGACTTAAGCAAACAAAAAGAATTAGAAGATCGATTACAACGAGAAAAAGAATGGTTCCAAACGACACTAATGTCAGTAGGTGATGGTGTTATTTCAACGGACGAACATGGAATTGTTCAAATTATGAATGAAAAAGCAGAAGGATTGATTGGTATTTTACAACATGAAGCTGTTGGACATCGTTTTGAAACGGTATTTAATGTAGTGGATGAAATAACTAACCAACCGGTAGAAAGCATTGTAGAACGTGTATTAAAAGAAGAAACAGTCGTTGAAATTGTTACTCATCCAATCTTATTATCTGCCAATGGCAATCAATACATGATTGAAAGTAGTGCGGCACCAATTAAAAATGAACATGGTGAAGTACGAGGAGTTGTTATTGTATTTAGAGATTATACGGATAAAAATGAGAAACAAAAACAAATTGAATATTTAAGTTATCATGATTATTTAACTGGTTTATATAATCGTCGATACATTGATATGAGTCTGGAATTATTGGATAAAGAAGAATACTATCCACTATCAATCATTAATGTGGACGTAAATGGATTAAAAATGATTAACGATAGTTTTGGTCATAATCATGGTGATGAGTTGTTAAAAGCAGTTGCGAGTGTTCTTAAGAAATCATGTCGTGCTACTGATTTAATTGGTCGTATTGGTGGTGATGAGTTTATTGTTGTATTGACTAAAGCGAACGAAACGATTGCGAAACGAGTTTGTGAGCAAATTAAAAACAATAGTTTAACACAAACAATAGGAATTGCGACGGTATCTGTTTCGGTTGGGTTTGCGACAAAGACGAAAGAGAACGAAAACATGGAAGACATCAAACGTCGTGCTGATGAAGAAATGTATCGTGATAAAGCTGAAAATGGTAAACAGATGCGCATTGATACGATTAATTTATTGTTGGATATTGTTGATGAAGATCCACTGCGAGAAGTAAAGAGAGAGTATATCGATAAGATTTGTTCTGGTTTTTCAGAAACATTCAATAATAAAGAATTGGAAGAATGCAAGAAAACATTAGAACTTTTAGATATTGGTAAAGTCGTATTACAAATTGATAAAAAAGACAGTGATGATGAATGGGATAACCAAAAGCGCTATACAGAGATAAGTTATCAATTGGCTAAAGCGGTGGATGATTATCGCGATATTGCAGAAAATATGTTGCATATCAATGAAAAATGGGATGGTAGTGGAATACCAACTGGTTTAAAACAAAAATCAATTCCATTGAAATCACGATTACTCGCCATCATTAACACGTATTTAGAAATGAAAATGGATTTTATTCGTGTTAATGACAACGATGATCAGGAAATATTTAAGGTCTTAGAAAATGGTAAAGGAACATTTTATGATCCTACATTAGTGGATGATGTAATTACAGTGATAAAAAAATATAAGTAAAGAGGACATAGTCCTCTTTGTTTTGTATTAGATGCATGATACAATAAAGTAGTTGGAGGACATATGATAAAACTACGATTAGAAGAAATAAGTAAAAATTTT
>CAZTII010000085.1:0-5901 GCA_964613305.1 uncultured Erysipelotrichaceae bacterium | reverse complement strand
TTCAATATGTCAATTCTTGAAAAATTTTCATAAAAACAAGTGGCAAACTCGGGATGTATTATGTATGGAATGAATGCTCATATATCGAAACCAATTAATTTTGATACGATTATTGCGAAATTAACGCGTTGTAATATTAAGGCTACAAAAGAATAAGATTGTTTTAATAACGTTGTTTTATGGGAAAACAACGTTATTATTTTTGGTTAAAAATTGTAAAATAGCGATTAAAAATGATTGAATTGAGTGATTGGTATGTTATAATGTACAAGGCTTTAACTTAGTGCGAGACACTAAAAAGGACATTAGCATATTTTAATTACCACTAATACCCTTTTGTGTGTTTTATCATGACTGGGTTTTTTATTTAGGGCTAGGAAAGAGGCAAAAATGAAGAGAAAATTAATACTGGCAAACGGCGAAGAGTTTATCGGAAATGGTTTTGGTGGGACAAACGAAGTAATTGCGGAGTTGGTGTTTGAAACTTCAATGGTTGGTTATCAAGAGATATTGTCAGACCCATCGTATTATGATCAAATGGTTGTGATGACATATCCATTAATTGGTAATTATGGAATTACTGATGAAGATTATGAATCGAAGCTAATTGGACCTAAAGCGTTTATTGTTCGTGAGTACAATGTATTGCCATCAAATTTTCGTTATACTAAAACATTGAGTGAATTGCTTGAAGAAAATAATATACCTGGAATTTGTCGTATTGATTCACGTCGATTAGCACGAATTATTCGTAAAGAAGGTGCTGTTTTAGCGCTTTTGACGGATGAGACGACAAGTGTTGAAGAAGGTTTGGAAAAGATTAAAAATCATGTTGTTGCGAAAAATCAAGTTGCGTCTGTTTCTTGTAAAAAAATATGGTATTCAAGATGTTCTAATCCTAAGTTTAATGTTGTGGCGATTGATTGTGGAATACAATATAGTATTGTTAAACAATTAAATAATCGTGGTTGTAATGTGATTGTTGTTCCGTACAATACGGATATGGATAAGATTTTAGCAATGAAACCGAGTGGGATTATCGTTTCTAATGGACCTGGAAATCCACATGATGTAGCGGAAGTTGTGGAGTTGATTAAAGGTTTACAAGGAAAATTGCCTATTTTTGGGATTGCTTTAGGTCATTTGTTGATTGCTTTGGCAAATGGATTGTCATGTTCTAAGATGAAATTCGGTCATCATGGTTGTAATCATCCAGTGAAAAATTTAAGTGATAATACTATTTCTGTTGTTGGTCAAAATCATGATTATGTTGTGGATGGTGTAGGTGATAGTAAACTTACTGTGACTCATATTAATTTGTTAGATAATACAATTGAAGGATTGGAAAATATAGAAGAACATATCTTTTCGGTTCAATTTCAGCCAGAAGGAACTACTTTAAATACAGAACGTGTTTCTTTATACGATAAGTTTATTTGTGAAATGGAATCATTTAAAGGAGAAATTGCCTAATGAAAAGAATGGATATTAAGAAAATATTGGTGTTAGGTTCAGGACCAATTGTCATTGGTCAAGCTGCGGAATTTGATTATGCGGGAACACAAGCTTGTTTATCGCTAAAGGAAGAAGGTTATGAGGTTGTATTGATTAACTCGAATCCGGCGACGATTATGACGGATACGACGATTGCGGATAAAGTGTATATGGAACCATTGACATTGGAATATGTGTCTAGAATTATTCGCAAAGAACGCCCTGATGCGATTCTTCCTACTCTTGGTGGTCAAACAGGGTTAAATTTAGCGATGCAATTGGCTAAAAAAGGTATTTTAGAAGAGTGTCAATGTGAAATACTTGGTACTTCTTTTGATTCAATAGACCAAGCAGAAGATCGTCTTCGCTTTAAAGAGTTGTGTCAACGCATTAATCAGCCAGTAATTGAATCGGCTATTGCTCATACTCTTGATGAGATTGTTCTGTATGCCAATAAAATTGGTTATCCTGTTGTTTTGCGTCCAGCCTTTACTTTAGGTGGTACTGGTGGTGGTTTTGCTTACAATGATGAAGAAGTCATCGAACTTGGTAAAAATGCGCTTAAATTATCTCCTGTGACTGAAGTGTTAGTTGAAAAATCAATTAAGGGATATAAGGAAATTGAATTTGAAGTAATGCGTGATAAGAATGATACGGCGATAGTTATTTGTAGTATGGAAAATATTGATCCAGTTGGCGTTCATACTGGGGATAGTATGGTTGTTGCTCCAAGTCAAACATTGTGTAAAAAAGAGTATGGATTGTTAAAGGAAGCTTCTTTGGCTATCATTCGTGAATTGAAAATTGAAGGTGGATGTAATGTTCAATTTGCTTTGGACCCATTTTCGTTTAATTATTTTGTTATTGAAGTGAATCCTCGTGTTTCTAGATCTAGTGCTCTTGCGTCAAAAGCTACTGGATTTCCTATTGCTCGTGTTTCTTCTAAGATAGCAGTTGGAATGTTGCTTGAAGAAATTAGTATTGGTTCTGTGTGTGCTGCTTTTGAGCCGACAATTGATTATGTTGTTGTTAAAATAGCCCGTTTCCCATTTGATAAGTTTGCGGATGCCGATCATAGTTTATCGACGCAGATGAAGGCAACTGGGGAAGTGATGAGTTTAGGAAGAACGTTGGAAGAAAGTCTTCTTAAGGCGGTTCGTTCGCTTGAAATAGGCGTTAATCATATTTATATGGAGAAATTTTGTAGTGTTGATACAGAAGAATTATTGAATAAAATTAAAACACCTACAGATGAACGTTTGTTTCAAATTGCGGAATTGTTTAGAAGAAAAGTGGATATGGTGTTGATTCATAATGCGACGATGATTGACGTTTATTTCTTGGATAAAATTCATCATATTGTATCGCTTGAAGCAAAGATTAAAGCAGATCCTTCTGATAGATGGTTGGCAAAAGCGAAAAGAATTGGTTTTAGTGATCAATATTTAAAAGATATTTATGGAATGTCTGAAATTGAGATGTTTAAGTATCGTAAGAAAAATAATATTATGCCAGTGTATAAGATGATTGATACGTGTGCTGGTGAATTTGATGGGTATGTTCCTTACTTTTATTCTTGTTATGAAGAAGAAAATGAATCGGTTGTAACGGATAAACAATCAATTGTGGTGTTAGGTTCTGGTCCGATTCGTATCGGTCAAGGCGTTGAGTTTGATTATTCAACAGTTCATGCGATTTGGGCGATTCAAGAAATGGGGTATGAAGCGATTGTTATTAATAATAATCCTGAGACGGTGTCTACGGATTATTCGATTAGTGATAAACTGTATTTTGAACCATTGTGTATTGAAGATGTGATGAATGTGATTGACCTTGAAAAGCCTTTAGGTGTTATTGTTTCTTTAGGTGGTCAAACAGCAATTAACTTAGCGAAACGATTGACTGATTTAGGGGTAAATATTATTGGTACGGATTATTTTGCGATTGATAAAGCAGAAAATAGAGATGAATTTGATAAAGTGTGTAAATCACTTCAAATTCCTCAACCTAAAGGTAAAGCAGTTACTAAAATTGAAGATGGTTTAAAGGCGGCTAATGAGATTGGTTATCCAGTGTTGGTTCGTCCATCGTATGTTTTAGGCGGTAGGGCTATGCGTTTAGTGGGTTGTGATAAGGAATTAGTGGAATATTTGACGACAGCGGTGAAGATTGATGAAGATCAACCGGTATTAGTTGATAAATATGTTCAAGGTATCGAAGTGGAAGTGGATGCGGTTTGTGATGGTACGGATGTGTTTGTTCCTGGTATTATGCAACTTATTGAGAAAACTGGTGTTCACTCTGGTGATTCGATGAGCGTTTATCCGCCTTATACGCTTAGCAGTAAAGTAAAAGAAGAGATTTTCAACTATACTGTAAAACTTGGTAAAGAAATTGGTATTCGTGGTTTGTTTAATATTCAATATATTGTTGATTGTAAGGATGAAGTTTCAATTATTGAGGTGAATCCTCGTTCTTCTCGTTCTGTTCCATTTATTTCTAAAGCTACTGGTGTTCCACTAGCAAATATTGCGACGAAGATTATGTTGGGTAAATCGCTGAAGGAATTGGGTTATAGTAGTGAAGTAATGAAGGAAAAGGATCGATATTATGTTAAGATGCCTACATTCTCCTTTTCAAAATTACGTGGTTTAGACGCTTATTTATCTCCGGAGATGAAAAGTACAGGGGAAGCGATTGGTTATGATAAAACGCTTAATAGAGCCCTTTATAAAGCATTACAGGCTAGTAATATGAAAGTGGTTAATTATGGTACGGTTTTAGTTACAATCGCTGATAATGATAAAGCAAAAGCCGTAGAATTAGTAAAACGTTTTTATAAGCTTGGATTTAATATTGAGGCTACTAGTGGTACGGCAGCGGTGTTAAAAGAAGCAGGAATTAAAACGCGCGTTAAAAAGAAAATTTCGGAAGGATCTGAGGAATTATTGGAATCTATTCGTAAAGGGCATGTGACGTATATTATTAATACGTTGAGTGCTACGGATGTAAAACCTTCTATGGATGGTTATATTATTCGTCGTTGCGCTGTTGAAAATGGTGTTACTATGTTTACTTCTCTTGATACAGTGGATGTGTTGTTGGATGTATTAGAGGAAAATACAATTGGTGTTTCTTTAATAAATGACTAAAGTGCTATATGCACTTTTTTTATGAATTTTCTTTAATATAAAAATATGGACTTAGGCCTTAAAAGGTGTAAAATAAATTTAATTCCTGGAGGATTAATATGATTAAAGTTAAATTAGGGATGCGTAGTTTAAAAACGGCTATTAGTGCAACTTTATGTGCCATTGTTTATATGTTGATTGATAGAAACGCAACTTTTGCTTGTATAGGCGCTGTATTTGGAATGGAATCGGCAACTAGTACAAAACCATGGATTACTGGAGGAAATCGTTTTATAGGTACGGTAGTTGGTGGTATAGTGGGGGTTATGGTATTTTATATCCATCACACTTATCCGAACATGTATTTACAAGTAATTTTATTATTTGTTGGGATTATTATAGTTATTTTAATAAATCTTTCCATTGGAGTTCCTGGAGCAATTCAAGGTGCCTCTGTTGTGTTTAATATTATTATGTTGAATATGCCTGAATCTAAAACCATTTCTTACGTGATCAATAGAATGATGGATACAGGATTCGGGGTTGCCATGTCAGTTTTTATTAATGTTATTCATTTAAAAGCTATAAAACAATTTGGGTTGAATAGTCAAGAAGATTAATTTACTTGTTTTACTTAAAAAACAGATAAAAAGCACTATAAATTTACATATATTTAATATTTGAACAAAAAACTGTAAAAACAAAAAAAAAAAATAAAAAATTTTTTGAAATATATTGACGGAAGTTTGATGGTATGGTATATTTAATGGGCACCAAAATTAAACGGTACGGAGGTTTAGCTCAGTTGGGAGAGCGTCTGCCTTACAAGCAGAGGGTCAGCGGTTCGAGCCCGTTAACCTCCACCATTTTTATGTAAAAGTGCAAATACTATACTTTTGTGCCGACTTAGCTCAATTGGCAGAGCAACTGATTTGTAATCAGTAGGTTGTGGGTTCGATTCCTATAGTCGGCACCATTATTTTGTTGGAGAGATAGCGAAGTGGCTAAACGCGGTTGACTGTAAATCAATTCCCAACGGGTTCGGCAGTTCGAATCTGCCTCTCTCCACCATTTCTTAAAATGCCATATTCAAAGCATCTTGATATGTTGGGGCATAGCCAAGCGGTAAGGCATCAGACTTTGACTCTGACATCCCCCTGGTTCGATCCCAGGTGCCCCAGCCAATATTATTGTCCCGGTAGCTCAGGGGTAGAGCAACTGACTTTTAATCAGTGGGTCGAAGGTTCAATTCCTTTCCGGGACACCATCTAGATGC
>CAZTII010000084.1:0-6266 GCA_964613305.1 uncultured Erysipelotrichaceae bacterium | reverse complement strand
TTATATACTTATGGACTACATAAATTATAAACTAAATCCGGATAAAATGCAATATAAAAATGCAGAAAATTTAATGATTTTTCTGCATTTTCGGGTTATATAGTGTATATTAATTATATTATAGATTTACTTGCGAATTAGCTAAGTGGCAAACTAGGGTTATAACATACCAATCACTCAATTCAATCATTTTTAATCGCTATTTTACAATTTTTAACCAAAAATAATAACGTTGTTTTACCATAAAACAACGTTATTAAAACAATCTTATTCTTTTGTCGCCTTAATATTACAACGCGTTAATTTCGCAATAATTGTTTCAAAATTAATCGGTTTCGATATATGAGCATTCATTCCATACATAATACATTTTTGAATGTCTTCCACAAAAGCATTCGCCGTCATTGCTACGATTGGAACCGTCTGCGCGCGTGGATGCGAACATTTTCTTATCGCTTCTGTCGCCTCATAACCATCCATCACTGGCATCTGAATATCCATAAAAATTAATGTATATTCATTCGGTTGACTATTTTCAAAACATTCTAATGCCAAAAGACCGTTTTCAACATGAGTAACAGTAGCACCACCATTCTCCAATAAACGTTTGGCCACTCGAGCATTAATCGGATGATCTTCTACCAATAAAATATTAAATCCACGAATATACTCCGGATCAATTTCACTATTTTCAATCGCATCCACTTTACTAACATAACTTTCAGCGGAAGTGATTTTTAATGGTAAAGTAACAGTAAAGCTACTTCCTTCTTTCAACTTACTCCTCACACTAATTGTTCCATTAGCACTATCCACAATATGTTTAACAATCGATAACCCTAAACCAGTTCCTTCTACTTTAGAATTACCACCTTCATATTTTCTAAAGAAAGGCTCAAATAATTTTGTCATCGTTTCATCATCCATACCAATTCCAGTATCGGTAACAACAAATTGAATATTATTGATTGTTTCATCACCAGATGGAATTTCATGCACTTCCAATGTAACTTTTCCACCTTTAGGAGTAAATTTAACCGCATTATTTAAAATATTTATTAATATACGTTTTAAACGCAATGAATTAAACAATACATGAGGATTATTAATTGTGCCAACTTTAATCTCAAATGTTAAACCATGCTTATTAAACGCATGACTCATCATCGAAGAAATGTAGTCGATTTCTGTTCTAATATCAATATCTTCCAACGAATAAGCAATATTACCACTTTCAATCTTACTCATATCTAACACATCATTAATTAAATTCAATAAGTGATTCGCCGAAGTTTCAATCGTATCCAAATCAGCCAATAAAACATCTCGTTGCTCAATATCTTTTTTAGCTAAAGCAACCATACCAATAATCGCATTCATCGGAGTACGAATATCATGTGACATATTCGATAAAAATTCCGATTTTGCCTTGGTTGCCGCATTAGTAAATTCCATTTTTTGCGCTAGTTCAATATTTTGTGCTTCTATTTCTTTACGCTTTGTTAAGTCAAGCGTAGCACTCATCACCGCCAATTTTCCATTAAACATAATCTTAGCTAAACGCACATTACACCAGAAAGTAGTCCCATCCGTACGTTTATTTTTCCATTCAAATTCAACAGAATCTTCATCCTTAATGCGCTTCATTTGTACTTTGGCACTCTCTGCGTCATATGGATACTCACACCATGGATCATGTTTCAATAAATCATCAAATGAATTAAGACGCAACATCTTTAACGCCTCGATATTCGCATCGATCATTGCACCAGTTTCTATATCATGAATAATAATCGATATTGGTGCATTATCATACATGGAACGATATTTTAATTCACTTATTTCAATTTGCTTCATCAATCGCAAATCTTTTTCAATAATTTCACTAACATCCACATGTGTTCCGATAACCCACAATGGTTGATTGTTTTCATCCATTGAAAAAATCTTACCACGTGAGCGTATCCATACCAAATGACCATCTTTATGATTCATACGACAAACGATATCATAATAATCATCGATTTGTTGCACAACTTTTCCAATTGTTTCAAAAGAGATTTGATGATCTTCAATGAACAAGAAATCATGCCATTTATCAACATTCACTGGTTCTACTTCTTCTTTTGTATAACCAATTAAATCAGCCCATATCTCATCAACCAATATTTCTCCAGTTTGAACATTCCAACGATATGTACCTGCGCGAATAATGTCAGTCATCACCATACTTAAATCATTATAACGTGTTTGTAAATCATTAATTTTCTCCATACAATCTCCAATCTAATATAACAATTTACTTTTAAAATTAATTGTTTTAACATTACAAATCTAACTACATCATAACATATGATTTTTTTTATGTAAACCGATTTTCATTGCATGATATACCAATTGTACTGTATTTTTGATATACTCTTAAAAGAGGTGAACCATGAATATAATCATAGTAGCAGTTGAACATGACAACTTAACAACTGACTTTGAAGTCAGTATAATCGAATTAAAAGCACTCTGTGAAGCATGTAATTTTACCGTTGTCGATGAACTTTTTCAAAAAACAACGAAAATTAATTCTTCCACTTTTTTAAATAGCGGTAAACTACTAGAATTAGCAGAGTTACAAGAAACAGTAAATGCCGATGCGATTGTGTTTAGTGAAGAACTAAGTTCAAGACAACTTAGAGCCATTAAAGAAGTCATCTTTGTACCCATTTATGATCGAACATTATTGATACTAGAAATCTTCGCATCAAGAGCTAAAAGCAGAGAAGCCATCTTACAAGTAAAGATCGCTCAAGAACGATACAACTTATCCCATTTAATTGGAGAACGCGCCGATATTTACAGTCAACAAGGTGGTTCTGGTTTTCGTGGTGCCGGAGAAACCCAACTAGAAATCGATCGTCGTCATGGACGACATACCATCGATTTACTAAAACAACAATTAGAAGAAATCACTAAAAACAGACAAACACAACGAAGAAAACGACATAAACAACAACTAAAACAAGTATGTTTAGTAGGATATACAAATAGCGGCAAAAGTAGTTTAATGAATCAACTCGTAACCGATGAAAAACAAGTATTTGTAAAAGATATGTTATTTGCAACCTTAGAAACAAATAGTCGCCGCATCGATTATAAAAACAAAGCCTTTGTTATCACTGATACCGTGGGTTTTATAGATCAGTTACCAACATCACTTATTCAAGCATTTCATTCAACTCTCGAAGAAATCAAAGAAGCTGATTTATTATTACACATCATCGACAGTAGTAATATTCACTACCAACAACAAATCAACACCACAAAACAAGTATTAAAAGAATTAGATGCTGATCACATACCGGTATTATACGTATACAATAAAATTGATTTAAACAATGGCGAAGGATTCTTCAAAGAACATCCTTTTATACCCATATCCTGCAAAAACAACATAAACATCGATAAGCTACTAACAACAATCGTCGATACCCTTTTCAAACAACAACGTGTTTCTTTACACATTCCATATCACGCCTATAAACTACTTCAATCATTAAAAGAAAATGAAGAAATCATCACCTTTGAAGAAGATGAAACGGGCGCAAACATCATCGCTTTTATAAACGAAGAAAACTTAAGCACATATCAGGAGTATATTCATGAAACTGCCTAAAATCGGATTACGTATTATAAAAACAGCACTCGCAACATTTTTATCTTGTTTATTTGCTTACATAAGAAATCAAAATCCAATACTCATTGTAATCACGGCAATTATTTGTATGAAAAACACAAAAGATTTAATGTATTCTGAATCAAAAAACCGTTTAATCGGAACAATCATCGGAACAGTTTGGTCGATTGTAATAATCCTACTAATAAGAAAAGAATGGGTAGAAACCCATTCCATCCTTTATTACACTATTATTTCTTTTGCTTTAATTTTCGTTATTTATTCCTTAGTCCTTTTCAAACTAGAATCATCCGTAACAATGGCATGTGTCGTTTTCTTTAGTATCGTTTTAAATCATATTAACGACAGTAATCCATTACTCTATGGATTACAACGATTTATCGATACAACAACCGGAATTGCCATTGCCCTTGTATTAAATTTAGCACTACCAAATCATTATGAAGAATAAATAATGTTCTAAAGTGCGGTATACGTACTTTTTTTACTATTAAAAGCGTAGTATTCGTTAGTTAATTATATCATATTAAATTTTTCCAATACTGTTTTATCATTTTTCTTATTATTAATAACTAGGCGATAATTTTGATAAAATTCTCTTTTAAATAAAAGCAAATAAAGAATTTCCGAAACATAACTCATAGCTATTCGTGAAGATAAGTTGCTTATACGTAATGCTCTATTCTCTTGCGTATCAACTAATATCTTAATAATTTTAGGGTTAAAATTATTCTTATTCGTGGTAATAAGAATAATCTTATAATTAAATGATTCTAATTGATCCAACCAAGCTTTAACACGGGTAGTATCTGCATATTGTGAAATTACGATTGCTACCGGATATTTCGTTAATTTATTTCTGTAAATACCTCCTGTAGCCGTCGAAACCACCTGATTATCTACAGGCAAATTAATCATTTTAAATTTCGAAAGTAAATCTTCGCCAATTAATTTGGAATCTCCTGAACCATACAAAGAAATATAATCCGACTGATAAATTATTTCTGCCGCATTTTTTATGGCCTCTAAATTAATGGAACTTAGTGTATTAACTAATGTTTGTTGATATAATTCAAACAATATTTTAGAAATATCATCATCAGGGGTTAATGATGTAATCGGCAGTTCAAAAGAAATACAATTTTTATTTTGTAAATATCGATTAAGCTCTAGAGATATGCTTATTTTCATATCACTATATCCTTTTAGCTTATTACGTTTACAAAATTTCGTTATTGAGCTTGTGGAAACAAAAAGAACTTTTGACAAATCAGTAATACTCATATTAATCACTTCTTTAGCATTATTGATTACATAATCAGCAATATATTTGTCCGCTTTCGAATAGTTTTTTTGTTCCATTAAATCGTCATATAAGCTCATAAGTTCTCTACATACAATAAGATGCTTTCCCCTTTATTAAATACATTTTAGCATATTTATATTTAATAATCTATTTTTAGTAAATTACAATAATTTTTGATTTCTACAAAACTATAAGTTCTTTTAACACTAAATTAACTCAATTCGTAAAATTATTTTACAATTTAAGAACTTTTTATTAGTTACTTGCTTAATTTTTAAGCATGTTTCTAAATGACATTGCACAATTTTAACGTATTTGTATGATTAAGTTATCAGTCGTGTAATTTATTACGGAAGGAGAAAATTATGAACGGAAAAATTACTGATTATTTATTATCTATTGCTGAAAAAATTTCAGCTAATCGCTATATGATAGCGATTAGAGATGGTTTTGCAGCAACCATGCCTGTAATTATGACAGGTGCGTTTAGCGTTTTATTCATCAATCTCATCTGCTCTACAACAACAAAAGGAATATCACTCGCTAAAGTATCAGGTATGGGTTGGTTATCAACTCTATCCCCAATGTTTGAAGCCGCCAATTATGCTACTACAAACTGCTTAACAATTATTGCTGTTATTGCTATATCAATTTCTTTAGGTAAATACTACCAACAAAATGATACATCCATTCCATTGGTCGCATTAGCAAGCTACATCTCTTTATGTTCAACAAACGTTTTCGTAAAAGTTGCAGAAGAAAAAGTAGAAGTAATCGATGTATTATCTAAACAGTTCACATCTTCTACTGGTTTGTTTTTGGGAATGTTTACTGCAATTGTAGCTACTGAACTATATATTCAGCTATCTAAATCAAAAAAATTCGAAATTAAGATGCCCGACTCTGTACCAAGTTCAATTTCAAAAGCATTTGCTTCACTTTTTCCAGCAGTAATCACTATTATGTTATTATCTGGTTTCGGTTTGTTCTTTAAAACATTAACCGGAGTAACAATTTCAGATGGAATTTCGATGGCAATTCAAAAACCTTTAACTGGTATTGTTACTGGATTACCAGGAATTTTATTTATTTTCTTCTTAACACAATTATTGTGGGTATTTGGAATTCATGGAACCAATGTTCTATCCCCTGTTTATGTTCCGGTATTAATAGCTGCATTAAACGAAAACTTGGAAGCTGCCTCAATAGGTGCTGAAATACCGAACATCATTTCACGCTCATTCTCGATGTGTTACTTAATACCTACTGGAT
>CAZTII010000083.1:0-6658 GCA_964613305.1 uncultured Erysipelotrichaceae bacterium | reverse complement strand
GAAAAGCATTTTAACCTTTTTCAACGATGTAAAAACGACAATGTATCAATAGATTATAGAACCCAAAATAACTGCATACAACAGTTGTTTTTAGTTACTAAACACAAAAATATACTCATGAGCCAATAAATAAAAACCCATCTTCTCACATTTATTCATCCAATAGTCAGTTGATTTACAATTAAATTGTTCTTTTATTATTATTTCCTTTAAAATAAACCCATTATTTAAAAATACTTCAAGCGACTTAAATCCAAGCGGTATCACATGACCGTTCTTTCTACAATCACCAATCATATAACAACATTTTTTACCTTTTTTTAGTATTCTTCGACATTCTTTAGCAACTAAATCCCACTCTTTAATAAACTCATCTACAGATAATAACGACAAATCGCCTTTAATATTATCACTATATTTTATAATGTCCGCATAAGGTGGATGCATGCAAATTAAATCAACTGATGAAGTACTGATTGAAGTCGAAATTGCACTTTCACAAAGTAATTTTTGACTTTTTATAGTATTACACTTAAAATCAAGATTTTTTTCAGTAATCAATAAAGCATTTTTATTAATATCAACCCCAATTCCATATCGATTAAGTAATTTTGTCTCAATTAGTGTTGTACCACCACCTACAAATAAATCCACTACAACATCATCCTCTTTTGAATATTTTAATATTAAATTCCTAGGAATATGAGGACTCCAATTACCTCTATAAGAACCAGAATGTGTGCACCAAGAACCTCTATCTTCAAAACGCCACAAGCTTGATTTTTGTGTTACGTAGTTTTCCATTTTTTCTTACCTCCCTATTTTTATCTTATTTTAAATTTAGTTATATCCTAAATTAATAAAGACTTAGTCTAATCTTTTTGCTATAATCAATAGATGCGGAGGTATTTATGTTGACTATTAAACCTTTTGTAAAATGGGCTGGCGGAAAAACTCAACTCATTCCTCATCTCACAAAAAAAATTCCTCAGAACTATGGTTCATATTTTGAACCTTTTATTGGTGGAGGTGCTCTTCTATTTGCGCTGCAACCATCAACATCAATTATTAATGATATTAATAAAGAATTGATTCACACCTATCTGCAAATCCAATCCAATGTAGAGGAAGTTATTTTTTGGTTAAAAAAATTAGACGATAATCATGTAGGAGATATAAAATCCTATTACTATGATAAAAGAGACGAATATAATAAAGCCATCATCAACCAACAATATACTACGTATATGGCTGCACTATTTATATACATCAATAAACACTGTTTTAACGGATTATATCGTGTAAATTCAAAAGGTCTATTTAACGTACCTTTCAACCAAAAAAAGACAGGTAATTCTTTTGATGAAGCAAATCTTCGTAATTTATCTTTATTCTTGAGCAAAGTATCTATATTAAATCAAGATTTTGAAGAATGTTGTGCAAACGCAAAAAAAGGAGATTTCGTTTTTTTTGATTCTCCTTATGCTCCACTAAATGACACTTCATTTGAAAGTTATACTAAAGAAGGTTTTTCTTTTGATGAACATGTTCGTCTAGCAAATCTTTTTAAATCCTTAACAAATCAAGGTGTTTATTGCATGTTAACTAATCACAACACTGAACTTATTAATACGCTTTATAATGATTTTAACATTGACGTTGTTTCAGTGAAAAGAATGATTAATTCAGACGCAACAAATAGAACAGGAGAAGAAGTGATTATCACAAACTACTAAACTATGATAACTCTACTTAACGATAAAACTCCCATATACTATTCTAAAGAAAATATCACATTACTTTTGGGTGACAGCTTTAAATTACTTAAAAAAATTAAGAAAAATAGTATCAATATGATATTTGCTGACCCACCTTATTTCCTATCAAACGGAGGAATATCCGTTTCAGGAGGAAAACAAGTTTCTGTAAATAAAGGTGCTTGGGATAGTGGCTTTAACTTTAAAATGAAACACGATTTTAACCGAAAATGGATACGATTATGTAAAGATCTATTAACGGATGATGGAACAATATGGATATCAGGAACGATGCATAACATTTATTCTGTGGGATTTGCATTAGAACAAGAAGGCTTTAAAATCATCAACAATATTACCTGGGAAAAAACAAATCCCCCGCCAAATTTGGCTTGTCGTTGCTTTACTCATAGCACGGAAACGATTATTTGGGCTAAGAAAAACAACTCAAAAGCTAAACATACATTTAATTATACATTGATGAAAGAATTAAATGATAATAAGCAAATGAAAGATGTATGGAGAGGTTCTTTAACTTCAAAGTCAGAAAAAAAATATGGTAAACACCCTACCCAAAAACCAGGATACTTACTTGAAAGAATTATTCAATGTTCCACTCTAATGGGTGACGTAATACTTGATCCATTCAACGGTTCCGGAACAACTGGTGTTGTCGCTAAAAATATGGGACGATTTTATATTGGTATAGATAACAATATAGACTATTTAAATCTAACAACGCAACGATTAGAAGGAGAAAAACACAATGCAGAACAGAAATTTTAATCAATGGTTATCTACATTTACCGACTCCATAGCAAGTTGGAATTATTATTCAGATTTCCCAAAAATTTTTGACAATGTCGATAAAATTAAAATAGAGTTAAACATTTTAAATTCTCTCATCGGAAGCAAAACAATAGAAAAAGATTTTCGTGAGTTAATCGCTAGCTATCCTCAAGTTTTAAAATGCATTCCAATTCTTTTAGCTAAAAGAGAAATGGAAATTGTTATAAAATCACCTGAACAAGATTACTATTACAAGTTCAATGAAATGAATTATTCTATCGATGATTACTGCTTATTCATGCATAAAACGGGTTTATTTGATCTTTTATCAAATCATATTATTTCAAATCTTTGTGACTATGTAACTGGTGTGGAATCAGGACTAGATACAAATGCCAGAAAAAATAGAACCGGCCATTCAATGGAAAATCTTGTCGAAGAATTCATTATTAAAGCAGGTTTTACAAAAGATATTTCTTACTTTAAAGAAATGTATAAATCAGATATTGAAAGTAAATGGAATATTAATCTTGACTCTATTTCAAATCAAGGGAAAACTGAAAAAAGATTTGATTTTGTACTTAAAACCGAGAAGACAATCTATGCCATTGAAGTAAACTTTTACTCTGGTGGAGGTTCTAAACTTAATGAAACGGCACGCTCATACAAAAATCTATGCGATGAGGCTAAAAGCATCAACGGATTTTCATTTGTCTGGATTACCGATGGTTTAGGATGGAATTTAGCAAGAAAAAATTTAGAAGAAACATTTGACACATTAGATCATTTATATAACATTAATGATTTAAAAAACGATATATTGACGACCATAATTAAAGGATGAGCAGAGCTCATCCTTTATTCATACTTCACATATACTAGTGTTAATCCCTGTGGTTGTGCATTATGACGACATACATCTTTATCACAAGCCTTTAACATAACATCCACTGCCTCTACATCAATACAATTACGACCAACTTCAATTAATGTCGCTGTAATCATCCTAACCATATAACGTAAAAATCCTTTACCTTCATAAATAATACGAACCGTATTATTATTTACTTCAAAGCGAATATCGTCAATTGTTCTAATCTGACATCTTGTAACATCTTTTGAATTAGCACAAAAACTACTAAAATCATGTTCACCAATAAGATAAGAAGAAGCTTTTTTCATCTTTTCAATATCTAAAGGATATGGACATTGATACGCATAATTAGCACTAAATACGTCATATTCACCTAAATGGATAACATAATCATATCTTTTCTTAACAACGCTGAAACGTGCATGAAAAGTCTCATCAACTTCTTCAACATCCAAAATATAAATATCTTTTGGTAAATAACCATTAATAGCTCTTTTCCAATCAGATTCATTTAAATAAAATGTTGTATCAAAATGAAAAACTTGTCCTTTCGCATGTACTTTCGCATCAGTTCTACCTGAGGATACAATAGTTATTGTTTCTTTACTAATGGAGTTAAGAACCTTTTCAATGGCTTCTTGAACACTATCGTTTCTTTTTTGTGATTGCCAACCGATATAATTTGTTCCATCATAGCTACAAGTACATTTAAATCTTCTTACATCCATATTGATATTCCAATTAATACAATCAGTAAAGCAATAACACATCCTAAAAAGAAAATATCCGTAAATCTAATTTTAAGTACTTTATAGCGCGTTCTTTTCGCTGTAGGAACATAACCTCTCGCTTCCATCGCAAACGCTAAATCTTCTGCACGATTAAATGCCGAAACAAACAGTGGAACAATTAACGATAAAATAGCCATTATTTTTTCTTTTATTGTACCTTCATTTAAATCAACACCACGAGATTCTTGAGCTTTTATAATACGTTGCGTTTCTTCAATTAAATCAGGAATAAAACGTAATGCGATTGAAATCAACATCGCAATAATATGCGAAGGAACACCAAACCGTTGAAAAGGACTTAATAAATCTTCAATTGCTAAAGTTAAATCTAATGGTTTTGTTGAGACTGTTAATATGGTTGTAATCATAATCATCAATACTAATCGTGTCGCAATATAAAGAGTTTGAAAAACAGCGTCCGAATATATAATAAATGTACCAATTGTAAGTAATGGTGTACCTGTTTTTAATGTTAAGCAATTTAATACTAATAAAAACAACAACATCATTAACATCGGTTTCATCGATGACCATAAAAAATCAAGTTTTAACTTCGATAACAACGCTACAAAAATAACTGCCAACGCAATACATCCATATCCAATCCATCCGGCATTAATAAAAATGGAAATTAATCCAAGAAGCATCGCAATCACTTTAATTCGAGGATCTAAGCGATGAATTACTGAATCCAATGGCAAATAACGCCCAAGAACAAAACTCTTCATCGTTTCACCACCTGCTTACTACAAGCTTTTGCCAAAGATTCTAAATCTAAAATATCATCTGATAAAACAAAACCTTTTGTTTTTAATAGTTCTTTACAGCGAATAATTGCAGGTGGTAATATATTCAATTTTTTCATTAATTCATCATTTTTAAAGAAATCATTCACATTCCCTTTATAACAAACACTACCTTTTTCCATCACTACCACTTCGTCGCAATAATTTAGCACGTGTTGTAAATCATGAGTTACTAACAAAATAGTTTTATTTTCTACGGTATTGAATTGTTTAAATAAATCCATCATTTCTTTAGCCCCTTTAGGGTCTAGACCAGCTGTTGGCTCATCTAACACTAAAATAGAAGGCGACATTGCTAAGATACCCGCAATCGCAACTCTTCTTTTTTGGCCACCAGAACAATCAAGTGGCGAGCGTTGCAAATAACTTTCATCAAGTTTTACCATTTTTAATGCTTCTCTTGCTTTTAAATATCCTTCTTCTTCTGTTGCACCGAAATTCTTAGGACCAAAAGCTATATCTTTCGCAATCGTTTCTTCAAACAATTGATATTCTGGAAATTGAAAAACTAAACCTACTTCTTTACGCAAACTCTTTAAATTTTTAGGCTTTTCTTTACTATCGATTGTACGATCACAAATCGTAATCTGTCCTTCCGTAGGTAATAATAACGCATTTAAATGCTGTACAAGCGTTGTTTTACCCGAACCAGTTGCACCGATAATAGCTGTAATTTTACCCATTGTAATATCTAAATTGACGTTATTAAGGGCAACATATTCAAAAGGAGTACCTTTTGAATATGTATATCCTACTTCTTTAAATTGAATTGACATAATTGTTCCACCACTTCTTCCAAATAAATTGACGGTTTAATCGTAACACCCGCTTTTAATAGAGCTTTTTGAAATTGTAAGCTAAACGGAATATCCAATGACATCGCCTTTAATTCCTTTTCACGCAATAAAATATCATTAGGAGTTCCAACCATCGCAACTCTTCCTTCATTCATCACAATCACATCATCACTATACACAACTTCTTCAATATCGTGTGTAATCGATAAAATTGTAATTGAACTATCTTCATGTAATTCACGAATAACTTTTTTTATTTCTTCTTTTCCTAAAGGATCAAGCATACTCGTTGCTTCATCAAATATTAATATTAGTGGACTTATCGCTAACACTCCAGCAATCGCCACACGTTGTTTTTGACCACCAGAAAGACGTAATGGTTCACTATGTAAATAATCTTCCATTCCCACTCGCTTAGAAAATCGATCAATAATATCATCCATTTTTTCTTGGGCAACGCAATAATTTTCTAAACCAAAGGCGATATCATCCGCTACCGTCGAACCAATAAACTGATTATCAGGATTTTGAAAAACGATACCAACTTTATGACGAATTGCTTGATAGTTATCTTTTGTCAAACTTTCACCATCAATGATTATTTCTCCTGCTTTTATATCAAGTAATCCCGCAATACATTTTGCAATAGTACTTTTACCACTACCATTATGTCCTATAATGGTAGTATACGTTCCCTGTTGAACAGAAAAAGATACATTATCACATGCATTAGTTTCACCATCGTACGAATAACAAACATTTTTTACTTCAATAATTGCCACTATTACCACCTCACAGCTTACTTATTATAACTCAATACCCCTATTTAAACAAAGAAAAACTC
>CAZTII010000082.1:0-6660 GCA_964613305.1 uncultured Erysipelotrichaceae bacterium | reverse complement strand
AATGAAAACTATTCATTTTCATTTTCACTAAGTATGTGATGACTTCCTAATGACTTGTTTCTTGTAATAATGGCTTCATGTAATTTCGTCGATACTTTAATCATCATCAATACAATATAACCAAGTCCAAAATCTTCATTTTTACTTTCAATAAGTTGTATTTTGGATAAATATTGTAACATGTTTTCACTCTTACTTTTACTGCGATTTACCATTGCCCACTGCTGATTTAATGTTTGAAGTTCATTGATAATTTCATTTCCGTTTTTTATAGTAAATGGAGCATATTCAACATCGTTTTTATCATATTGTTGTTGATTTTTACCGATATATTCACAAATTAAGTGAGAAAAGGTCAAGGCATTAATGGCAGATAAACCACCAATTCGATCTGAACCATGCATACCTCCAGTGACTTCACCACAAGCATATAAACCATCAACCGTACACCTTCCATGCTCATCTATAAGCAGTCCACCATTAGAGGCATGGTACGATAACACCAAATCAAATTTATCATCTTTTGTAAGATTTTTTTCTTTCTTTAACCAATCAAAATACACCTTAACAAACTCACTTTGATCATCGTGGATACTTTTATCAAAGTATCCCCAGATGTCTTTTTCAAGGTTTTTTTGATAAAACATTTCTAAATGTTTACTAAAACGATTACTTGTAAATGGCCCATGAAGCCGATGTGCGTTACATGCTTTAGTAAAATCAAAAGAAAAATCATCATCAATCCTTAAATAATGATACACTTTTTCATTAAATATGGTCAGTGGTGCAACCTTACCTAGCGCTAACATCAATTGATTAAACTCAAGATTAACAACTTTAGCCCCTACATCAATAGCACAACCTAATGCATTGCTTATATTATCACGATAACTAATCGATCGTTTAAATAAATTACTCATACCACCAGTCGCTAAAACGCAGTGATTAAAATAGAACATAATATACTCATCTTTTTGTATACATAAGGCACTACTTACACGATTATTGGTTGTATATAACTTTAATAATTTCGTATGATTGTATGTTGGTACACCTTCCAGTTGCTTCAACAATGCTTCTCTAGCCCCTTCTTTGGTAAAGCCACGCCACGTATAATGTTTACTACCAAAACATGGAATGTATGTATCATCGAGATCATTTGTAGGATATGTCATTGTAACACCCCATCGTTTTAAGTTTTGATACCCATGTTCCATATTATAAACAAATGTTTTCACTAAATCTCGATTGGGTACATTATCACCAACTTCCATGATTTCTTCAACAAGTATATCTTTTTTATCACGAGCTAAAATAACCCCTAAACCCCATGTACCTTCATAGAAACTACTGCCGCCTAAGACTTTATTAGCGACTAAACAAACATCAACTCCTTTTTCTTTTAATAAAATAGCACTACTTAAACCACCTAAACCACCACCGACAACAAGTGTATCACAAACTATTTTTTTCATACATCCTCCACTCCCTATTATCTACAATAATACAAGCTATAGCAACACCTTTATCGCCTGTTTCATTTTTTTAACGTATTCACCGATATAGATTGGTGCTTTATTACCGTGCTGTTCGATTATTTTTATAATGGCACTACCTACAATAACACCATCACTACATTGACTCATTGATGTTGCTTGTTCAACACTAGAAATACCAAAACCAATAGCACATGGAACAGTTGTATGTTGCTTAATAAGTTTAACAATAGAAGGTATATCCGTTGTTATTTCACTTCGTACTCCAGTGACACCAAGACTTGAAACAACATAAATAAAACCTTGAGCTTCTTTTGCAATCATGGCAATTCGATGTTCTGAAGTTGGAGCGATTAGTGAAATAAAATCAATTCCATACTTACAACAAAGTAGTTGAAATTCATATTTTTCTTCAAATGGTACATCAGGTAATATAATTCCATCAATTCCTACTTCTTTACATTTCGCAATAAATCTTTCACTGCCATAAGAAAATACAACGTTAGCGTAGGTCATAAAAACCAAAGGTATTGTTATTTCTTTACGTAATCTAATGACTAAATCAACTATTTTATCTGTTGTAACTCCATTTTTTAATGCTTCATAACTCGCTTTTTGAATGACTTCTCCTTCTGCAGTCGGATCAGAAAATGGTATTCCTAATTCAATTAAATCAGCACCATTTTCTACTGCTTGTAGTACGCTTTGATACGTTGTTTCTAAATCAGGATAGCCACACGTTATAAAAGCAATAAACGCTTTATTGTTAAATGCTTCTTTTATTCTACTCATTGATCATTTCTCCTTTATATCGAGCAATTGCTGCACAATCTTTATCTCCTCTACCTGATAAAGTAATAACGATAATTTTATCATTAGATAAAGTTGGTGCTAATTTTAAAGCATACGCCAAAGCATGAGATGACTCTATCGCTGGAATAATACCTTCTGTTTTACTTAAGTATTCAAATGCCATAACCGCTTCTTCATCAGTAATAGGAACATACTTTGCCCGCTTACAGTCGTGTAAATACGCGTGTTCTGGCCCAACGCCAGGATAATCTAAACCAGCAGAAATAGAGTATACCGGAGCAATTTGACCAAACTTATCTTGGCAGAAATACGATTTCATTCCGTGAAAGATACCAACTTTTCCCTTAGTAATGGTAGCTGCTGTATCAAAGCTATCAACACCTCTACCACTAGCTTCACAGCCAATTAATTGTACGTCACCATCATCAATAAAATGGTAAAAACTTCCTATCGCATTAGAACCACCACCAACACAAGCAATAATCGCATCTGGTAATCTTCCTTCTTTTTCCATCATTTGTTGTTTGATTTCTTTTGAAATCACCGCTTGAAAATCACGCACAATCGTAGGAAAAGGATGTGGTCCCATGACTGATCCTAAACAATAATGCGTATCGCTAATTCTAGAAGTCCACTCTCTCATCGCTTCTGAAACCGCATCTTTTAAAGTCGCTGTTCCTGAAGTTACTTCGATTACAGTAGCTCCTAATAATTTCATTCGATATACATTTAATTGTTGTCTTATCGTATCTTCTTTTCCCATAAAAACAACGCATTCTAATCCTAATAAAGCTGCCGCAGTCGCAGTCGCAACACCATGTTGACCAGCTCCTGTTTCTGCGATTAATCGTGTTTTTCCCATTTTTTTAGCTAGTAATGCTTGACCTAATACATTGTTAATTTTATGAGCACCGGTGTGATTTAAATCTTCTCGTTTAAGATAAATTTTAGCACCTTTTAAATCCTCACTCATTTTTTTAGCGTAATACAATCTAGATGGTCTTCCTGCATACTCATTGAGTAAATATTGTAGTTCTTTATTAAATTCTTCATCATTTTTATAAAAGTTGTACGCTTCTTCAAGTTCTATCACCGCATTCATGAGTGTTTCTGGAATGTATTGTCCACCATGAATACCAAATCTTCCCTTATTCATCACTTTCTCCTTTTCTTACATTTTCAACAAATCGTTTCATTTTCACTGCATCTTTATAGCCATTTGTTTCAATCGTTGAACTGACATCAACACCAAATGGATGTAACAAACCAATTGCTTGTTGAACATTTTCTTCATCAAGACCACCTGCTAAAAAATAAGGTCTTTTACTATTTTTTAGTAAATTCCAATCAAATGTTTTTCCACTACCTTTACCACTATCAAAGAGTATATAATCGGCAATACTAGTTTCTCCTTCTTCTATATCCTTTTTCTCTTTTACTTGTATCGCTTTGATAATTTGTTTGTCACAACTTTTTCTTAAATTATGAATATACTCATTATCTTCACTACCATGAAGTTGAATACTATCGATAACATCCACTACTTGTTTTATGATTTCAATATCTTCATCAACAAAAACACCAACAACCTTAATATCATTATTCAATCGTTTTTTTAACTGTTTCGCTTGTTCAAAGGAAATAGTTCGTTTACTATTTTTTACAAAAACAAAACCAATATAATCCGGTTTTAATGCATTAACAACGTCAATATCATTGATTCTACTTAAACCACACAATTTTATTTTTGTCATGATGCGCTCCTTAATTGATGTAAGAGTGCCTTTTTATCACTAGCTTTCATCAAAGATTCACCAATTAATACTGCATTAACACCAATATTTTTTAATTGTTTGATGTCTTCTTCATGTTGAATACCACTTTCAGAAACAAATAGTATATCGTTTGGTACTAATTGTCGTAATCGTTTACTATTGTTTGTATCTACTGTAAAATCTTTTAAATTGCGATTATTAACGCCAATTAATCGTGCTTTACATTGTAGTGCAACATGTATTTCATTTTCATCGTGAGCTTCTACTAAACAAGATAGACCAAGTTTATCACAAAGCTGTATGTATTGTTGTATTTGTTCAACCGTAAGAATGGAACAAATGAGTAAGATGGCATTAGCTCCAAGTACTTTCGCTTCATAAATCATATATTCATCCACAATAAAATCTTTTCTAAGGATGGGGATACGTACGTTTTCCCTTATTTCTTTAAGATAGTCATCTTTTCCTAAAAACCATTTAGGTTCCGTTAATACGGAAATACAATCCGCTTGTGCCTCTTCATATTGTTTAGCAATCGTAACATAATCAAAGTCTTGTACAATGATTCCTTTTGATGGCGATGCTTTTTTACATTCACAAATAAACGCCATTTCTTTCTTTTGAAGTGCTTTTTCAAACTCAAACTGACCCATTGGTAAATTAAACGCTTCTTTTTTAAGTTGTTCTAGTGAAACAATCTTCTTTGATTGTTCCACTCGTTGTGTCGCATAATTCGCAATTTCTTCTAAAATAGTCATGATACTACCTCTATTTGATTACTAACATCAATCAATTGATGCAACGTATGTAACGCTTTTTTCGAATTAATTAAATCTTTTGCCAGTTCAATTCCTTCTTGAATACTGCTTACTTTATTTCCGATATATAAAGAAGCTCCTGCATTTAACAATACTGCATTTCGTTTATGCCCTAAATTACCATGTAAAATATCTAAGGTAATTTGGGCATTTTCTTCTGGCGTTCCACCTTTTAAATCTTCTTTCACACATCGCTCAAATCCAAAGTCTTCTGGGGTAATAACATATGTTTTAAACCAACCATCGTTTATTTCACAGATGGTCGTTGGTGCACTTAATGAAATTTCATCCAATCGATCTTGTCCATACACAACCATTCCTTTTTTTATACCTAAGCTGATTAACACTTGAGCAAGTGGTTCTACTAAATAGTCATCATAGACCCCTAATAATTGCATGGTCGGCATACTTGGATTGGTTAAAGGTCCTAATATATTAAAAACCGTTCTAAACCCTAATTCTTTTCGAATCGAGCCAACGTGTTTCATTGATGTATGGTAGTGTTGAGCAAAGAAGAAACACATTCCAACTTCTTGTAATAATTGAATACATTTACTTGGACTTTGATGTATATTTACTCCTAACGCTTCTAAACAATCAGCTGTTCCACTTTTAGAGGAAGCAGCTCTATTGCCGTGTTTTGCCACTTTCATACCTGAAGCAGCTACAACAAGAGCTGTAGTTGTTGAAATATTAAAACTATGAGCATTATCACCACCAGTACCAACAATTTCAAAGACATCCATACCGGTATTCACTTTTTGAGCATGTTCACGCATTGCCGCAGCACATCCAGCAATTTCATTAATAGTTTCCGCTTTGGTGCTTTTCGTTGATAAGGCCGCTAAAAAAGCTGCATTTTGGGTACTTGTCGTTTTTCCAGACATTATTTCATTCATTACTGTATATGCTTCTTCGTATGTAAGATCTTCTTTACTTACAATTTTTACAATCGCTTCTTTTATCATTTTGTATTCTCCTTCACAAAGTTTTCAATGTTTAAACAACTTATTCTATTTATACAAATTAAATCAGCTATGCCAATAATATTTTAAAGTTGATGGCCAACTATACTTATACCGCAACGTTACTAATCCTTGCACAACTACCCCCTTATCTATCTTCTATTAGAAAACAAATAAAAAACGTCCCTAACAGAAAAAACTCTGTCAAGGACGAATAAAATGGTATTATCCGCGGTGCCACCTTGTATTCACGTAAAAACGTGCTCTTATCAGGATACTATCATATCCTAGGCATCTTACGCTTGCCTCTCGCGTCGCAGAATACTCACACATTACATGTTTTGACTGCGCCCTCAACGGTCCATTTGCCGACTTGTTTCTTACTTGAATTCCACCATCATCAAGCTCTCTGTGAAGTCATTATCGACGTTATCTCCGCATCATAGGTTTATTTACTACTTTTTCAGTTTAACATTGTACTTTTTCATTGTCAATAAAAAAATAATGAAGAATAGCCTTCACTATTTATTGAATTTTTTATTTAATTTTTCTTCTCGATAAATATCATCAGAAACAGTTGTAACATAACTCATCTCTTTATTTTTTAATACCATTCTTAGCGATATTACATAACTCAGAGAAACGATTAGTTGTAGAAATAAAGCAATGATTTCTACTGTTTTCATTTCAGAAATAAACAATGCTGCGATAAATAGAAAAACAACAAGAGCAAATCCAATAATATTGGTGAAATAGAAAAATTTAAGCAATTTTTTATAGCCAGTAGATAACA
>CAZTII010000081.1:0-7031 GCA_964613305.1 uncultured Erysipelotrichaceae bacterium | reverse complement strand
CCAACTTAATTCATAGCTGTCAATTAGCAAAACCCCAACTTAATCAACAATACCAATATTTATTCTGTGCTTTGCATCTACGCTTTTTCTACAGCAAAATACAATACACCAAAACCTGGTTGTTTTTTCATTAAAGCTTTAATTTCAACGGCATATTTATCATCATCTGGTGTTTCAAAGAATAAGCCAATTCCAACCTTTTTAACAAATGTAATTTCAGGATTGATGCTTAATACGAATGCTTTTACTTCTTCCACTTTTTGAGCAACACTTACTTTGACCATACTATATTCTCCTTTTTTTATTTATCATACACTCATTAAATACTTCTTTCAATAAAACCTAATAAAAAAGGTTGAATTTTTCAACCTAAAATAGTTTTAACTTTTTTAACAATATCGTTACTTGTTAAACCGTATTTTTCAAATAATTTTTCTGCTGGTCCACTTTCACCAAATGTATCATTCATTCCCATCATATGAATTGGACGCAGTGTAGTCTTAACACTCACTTCTGCTAAAATAGAACCAAGACCACCCATAACATTATGTTCTTCCGCTGAAATAATTACATCATGATTATTAAACACTTCCACAACACCTTGAACATCAAGCGGTTTTAAACAACTTACATTGACAACAGTTACTTCAATTCCTTCATTTTTTAGTATTTCATATGCTTTAAGTGATTCTTGAACTAAAGCACCAGTCGCAAAAATAGCTATTTTTGACCCTTTACGTAAGGTAGATATTTTACCAACTTCAAATTCAGTTGCACATTTATAAACATCTTCTACTTTACTACGTCCTAAACGAACATATGTAGGATTTTTTGTCGTCGCAACATATTTAATAATCGCATCTGTTTCACATCCGTCACATGGTTGATATACTTCCATACCAGGAATAACGCGCATTAACGCAATGTCTTCCAACGCTTGATGGCTAGCACCATCTTCACCTACGCTAATACCAGCATGTGTACCACATACTTTAACATTTAAATGAGGGTACCCAATACTATTACGAATTTGTTCCCAAGCTCTACCAGAAGCAAAAATCGCAAATGTTGAAGCAAATACAGTAAATCCACTAGCTGCAAAACCAGCCGCAACACTCATCATATTTCCTTCCGCAATACCCATATTAAAATGTCTTTCTGGACACACTACTTTCGCATCAGCTGTTTTGGTTGATTTTGTTAAGTCAGCATCCAACACTACAATTTTATCGTTTGAAACAATAATCTCAGCTAACGCCTTACCGTAAGCCTCACGAGTTGCTAAACCCATCTAATTGCCCTCCAATTCATTTAACGCAATATCAAGTTGTTCTTTATTTGGTGCGACACCATGCCATCCAGCTTGGTTTTCCATATAACTAACACCTTTTCCTTTAACTGTTTTCGCAATAATCATCGTTGGTTTTCCTTTTGTATTGCTTGCCTCTACAAAAGCTTTTTCAATTGCATCGAAATCATGACCGTCACAATGAATCACATGCCAATTAAACGCTTCAAATTTCTTATCAATCGGATTAGGGTTCATAACTTTAGTAATATCACCATCAATTTGAAGACCATTACTATCCAAAACAGCACATAAATTATCTAATTTATAATGACCTGCCGCCATAGCCGCTTCCCAAACTTGACCTTCTTGAATTTCACCATCACCTAGTAAGGCATAAATTCGATGACCATTATTAGAAACACGATTAGCCATTGCCATACCAACTGCACAAGAAATACCTTGTCCAAGGGAACCAGTAGACATATCAACTCCTGCTACATAGTTCATATTTGGATGACCTTGTAATTTACTATTGATCTGACGGAATGTAGTAACATCTTCGCTACAAATTCCTTTTTCCATCAATATTGCATACAATAATGGACTAGCATGACCTTTCGATAATACAAAACGATCACGATCTACACTTGATGCATTTTCTTTTGTAATATTCATTACTTTAAAATACAAAACAGTTAAAATATCACATGCTGAAAGTGATCCTCCTGGATGTCCAGAATTTGCACTAGCAACCATTTTAACGATATTTTTTCTAACGTTGCTTGAAATCTTTTTTAAATCTTCCATGTTTTCTCCTTTTTCGCGTCCTTATGCAAATACTTTATCACAGTATTCTCGTAAAAATCTAGAGGCAAACTTACAATCATCTTGCCAGTTGTCTTGACCAACATACCAAAATTCACCAACAAACATCGTAACACCCATTTTTTTCAAGCATTGAAGAACTGCTTCAAAATCAGTATGTCCCGTTCCAAATGGAATTTCTCGATAATGACCAACAATTGTCTCCTTTAAATGAGCCGCAATAATATGCCCTGTTCCACGTTCAATATCTTCTATTAAATCGTGTCCATACAATATCGATGCGTTTGTTAAATTACCCATATCTGGATAAATTTGTAAATAAGGATTGTTGATTTCATCAACAATTGCCATTGATTTTTTTACTGTATCCATAAATGCTGTTTCCATTGTTTCAAAACCAAGTAAAATACCTTTTCTAGAAGCCATTTCCACACAAGTTTTTAAATTAATTAAAAACCGCTTTCTTGTTTCATCGCTGCCCTCATCATAGTATACATCATAACCAGCAAGTTGAATGATACGAACGCCCAAGAAATACGCTAAATCAACTGCTTTTTCCATAATGTCTAAACTACGAGCAACCGTATCATCATTTAAAGAACCTAAAGGATACTTACGATGACCACTAAGACACATTGAACCAATCGTCATACCAGTTTTTTCCATCGCTTCTTTAATTTCAAAACGCTCTTCATTATCAAGTCGAGCTAATTTACTATCCGTTTCATCTACACTAATTTCCAAATAATCAAAACCAAACTCTTTACAATACGTAAATTTTTCAAGCCACGTTAAATTATTTGGCATCGCCTTTTCATAAAGACCTAAACGATACTTATTTTTGGCCATAATAAGCACCTGGTCCATGTTTTCTTAAAAAATGTTTATCCAACAATGTTTGTTGCATTGGTCCAATTGAAGGATTAATAATCATTGTATTTAATGCCATTTTAGCTAATTCTTCTAAAACAACAGCATTATGTACTGCATCCAATCCATTTTTACCCCAAGTAAATGGACCATGACTATGAACAAGTACTCCTGGCATTTGACTAGCATCAATATTTCTTTCTTTAAAACACTCAACAATGACTTTTCCTGTATTTAATTCATATTCTGTTTTAATTTCTTCATCGCTCATTAAACGTGTACAAGGGATACATCCATAAAAATAATCACCATGAGTTGTCCCTAAAGCAGTAATATCACGCCCTGCTTGAGCCCATGAGGTAGCATATGGTGAATGAGTATGAACGACACCACCAATTGTAGGAAAGTTTTTATAAAATTCAAGATGAGTCATTAAATCACTGCTTGGTTTTAATTTACCTTCAACAACATTACCTTCTAAGTCACAAACAACCATATCCTCTACTGTCATGACATCGTATTCAACACCACTTGGTTTAATAACAACCAATCCTTTTTCACGATCGATTGCAGAAACATTACCCCAGGTAAAAGTAATCAATCCATATTTTGGAAGCAATAAATTTGCTTCAAACACATCTTTTTTAAGTTGTTTTAACATAATCAATCCTTTCTAACATGATATACCGCAGCTTCATTTTTAGTATGATTTGCCGCAATAATCAAGTCTTCCTCATCTGTATGAACAACTGCTAAATTAGCAGGTCCAACACCTTTTTCAACAATGTTTAATTGATAATTTCCATCTTCAAAGGTAACAATGACAAGTTCAGCATCAACACGGCGAATACCGGCAACAAAACAAGGTTTGCCAGCTAATGTTGTTCCAACAAGCGAATGAGCAAAATCAATTTCGGTTGGATATACAAAATCACATTCATACTTGCCATCTTTTAACTTATAAATTTTAATACTATTACCGTGGAACGGTTCAATTGTCATCATTTCTAATTGTCCATCACCGTCAATATCACAGAAGGCCATTTCACTAATAGTACCTTCCATTATTTTTTCAACGTGCCAGTCATTACCATTTAATGGAGGTGTTACACGTAAAATACCTTGGTCGCTACCAAAATAGCCACAAATAGCTCCATTATTATTTCCTCGGCAATAACCATGATTTCTAAAACAACCATCAACAATTTCTCTTAATTCAAACCCTTCACTAGGATCACTAGGAATCACACCAACATAAATTTGACCTGGATAAGACCAATCTTCTTTATGTTCTTTCTGACGCGCAATTGTCGCACCGATAAAATAGTCTACTCCATCAATGTGATAAATATCAAATCGATGCAAATAAGGAAGTGAAATCACATCCTTAATAATCCATCCATTGTCATAAGTACCCCATACAATTTTAGATAAACTTGGAGTAACTTTTAAATAAAACTCTTGAACAGCTAAAAATTGATTTTTTCTCGTCGCAAACGGAATTATAGACATACATCCACCTGCATCATCCCAAACCAATTCTTTCTTTTCAAAGTCTTTTCCTGAGTAGCAAATACATCTACTCTTAGGATCTTCGCTCGCCAACAAAAGAACGAGTTCATCATCAACTTTCATCGAACTAGCACAATAACAGCGTGTTATATCATCTAAATGTTGTTTTGTAATCTTCATGTTTTCCTCCCATTGAAAAGAAAGCTACCTAAAATTAGGTAGCGTTTCCTTTATTGATGCTTCTCTACTAAACCAGAAGCTATTAGTAAACTTTGCGCTTCCTTATCTGATAATACGTTTTTCATTCCACAGATAACAACACCTTTTTTCTCAGCATCTTGGAACATACTAACAAAATTCAATGGACAGAATACGACATCGTATTGAGTTGCAGCACTTTTCCCTTCTGATAAAGAACAATGATGAATGGTTTGAACCTTAATACCCAAATCCTTTGTTGCTTTTTCAACCCTCATTTTCATCATGAGGCTTGTTCCTGCACCATTAGCGCAAGCTACTAAAATCTTCAACATAGTAAATCTCCTTTTCTACTTTTTAATTTTTTCTAAATATGCATCATAATCTTCAGTGATCAAGAAGTATGTGTCTTTGTTTGCTCTGTATTGAAGTTGAGGAATAGCTACTAAAATACCAACAACTAAAGCAACTCCTGCATATCCTAAGAATTTCATTAGAACAGTGAAGAATGGCCATACAACTGCCCAGTCCCACATACCTAAATATCCACCGTATGCTGCAAGACCAACCCAAGAAGCAATTAAAGCACTACCGAATACTTGACATAAACCAGAGATAAATGGCATAAGCATAGCAGCTTTTACACCACCTTTGTTATTAGCAAATACAGCAATCGTAGCGTTATCAAAGAAAACAGGAACGAAACCAGCAATAACAAGAGTAGGTGATTTCATTGCAATTAAAATCATAATTGCTAAGAATTGACCTAATGCACCAAATAAGAAACCAATTGTAACCGCATTTGGAGAACCAAAACCGTAAACTGCAGCACAGTCGATACCTGGAACAGCACCTGGTAAGAATGTGTTAGAAATACCTTGGAATGAGTTAGTTAACTCAGTAACGAATGTACGAACACCAAGTTGTAAAATAGCTAAGTAAACCGCAAAGTTTAAACAAGTAGTCATAATATAGAAGAAGAAGTTTTTATTTTCAGCTAAGAATTTAGCCTCTACTAAATATGGCTTACCTAAAATCATTAAAATTGTACCAAAGAAAATAACCATTAAAACTGATGTCGCAACCATGTTTTCATTGAAAATTGATAACCAACCAGGTAATGTAATATCTTCTAAACGTTTTTTGTTTTTACCACCTAATTTTTCAGATAATTTTGAAAAGAAATATAAACCGAACATTTGTTGGTGAGCCACACAGAACCCGCCACCTTCTGTTAAATCTTGAGAAATTTCAACCGTTAAGTTACTACCAACAGCCCAATACAACCCTAAAATTAATCCCATCAATGCTAACATTGGTGTACTTCCTAAATCAGGGAAGCAGAATAAGATTAACCAGAAAGCTGTTGAAGCTTGTTGCATTTGCACGTGACCAGTTGTAAATACAGCACGCATCTTTGTAACATTTTTGAAACGAACTAATAATAAATTAAAGATAAACGCAATCAAGAGTAATAACATTACTTGAGAGAATGTTTTACCTAATTTTTCAATACCAGCTGTAACCGCGTTTTGACCAAAATAAGGGTCAATAACCATTGCCTGTAAATTAAAACGATCTTTAAGTCCAACTAAGATAGGACGGAAATTACTAACAAGTCCACCTGAACCTACACCTAATATTAAGTATCCCACTGTTGCCTTAATAAAGCCAGCAAAAGCTTCATAAAATGGTTTTTTTAGTAAAAGATAACCGATAAATACAATTAATCCGATAAAATAAGCAGGTTGCGTTAAAATGTTCGACGCAAAGAATGTCCAAATCTTTAATAGTGCCTCCATTGTTTCCCCCTAGGTGTTCTTCACCTTTTCACTTAAAACCCTTAAATCCTCATCACTACGTACTTCCAACAGCGCTTCAACTAAGGCATCGTCCATCAACATTTCTGATAACTCAACCATATTATTTAAATGTTCTTCATGATTATTCGACGCTAAAGTGAAGAACAAGCGCGCATCCTTTTCCGGATCATTTTCATCAAATGAAACCGGATTTTCAACTACCATTAAACCGATACAAGTTTTATTAACGCCAACTGCCCCTTCCGTAGAATGTGGCATCGCAATGTTTGGTGCAATAACAATATATGGACCATATTTATTAACACACTCAATCAATTGATCAACATATTCTGATGTAATAAAACCTTCACGAATCATTGGTGCAGCAGCACCAGCGATCGCTTCTTGCCAACTATTAAAACTAGTAGCGTAACACGTTACTTTATTAGCTAAAATTTTATCTAATAACATACGCTAGTCCTACAATAATGCTTTGAAAGGAATGTTTTGCTCTTCTGTAAAGCAATCCTCAA
>CAZTII010000080.1:0-7337 GCA_964613305.1 uncultured Erysipelotrichaceae bacterium | reverse complement strand
GCCACAGGCCCTTACAGGGCGTTACATACCACTTGTTCTACAAGTGGTTATGATAAGGTTAAAAATGAAAATTCGACGTTAGTGAAACAAATTCGTCATGATTTAATCGGAACGCCACCGTTGCGTGAAGAAGAAGTAGCATTTCTTGAAAGATTATTAAATAAAGAACGATTGATTGAATCATCTGTTGGTTTTATTGTAGATGATAAAGTTGTCGTTACGGAAGGTCCTTTAGCAGGGCTTGAGAGTTTTATTAAGTTTATTGATCGTCATAAACGAATTGCGATACTTGAAGTGAAGATGTTTAATGAAGTGAAAGAAATTAAAGTATCGTTAGAAATTATTTCTAAGGTATAAAAAAACAACGAGAATATTAATCGTTGTTTTTTTGATCGATCATTGATTTTATTTCGTTAATGGTAAATCCGATGAGAAAGAATAGAATAATTGTAATAATACAGTTTAATGGTGTAATTAAAGGATATCGAGCAAGTGGGGTATGAAAGATGATGTTGACTACTTCTTTTATTCCGTATCCTAGTAATGTTGTTGGATCAGCTAATTTATCAATAAGGATGGCAATAATAAATATGCTGATGGTTGGTATTAAATATAGATATTGTTTTCTATAACCACTAATAATACTGTTTATAACTAATGTTGCGATGAATAAATAGAAGAAAAGATGCGAATAGCGAGCAATAATACCGCCAATGTAAACATTTTCGTTGAATGAACAAGCGTAACATAGCAAAGTGACGATGACCATGTTTGCTTGTTGAAACCATGTTCTAGTCTTCATATAGCGGTACCTCCCATACTGATGCATAAGGGAATACTCCATTGTAGTTTCTATAATGAAGGTATTCGTGGAAACCTAAGGAAATAAGGACAAAGCTAACTAAAATAATAGTTTTAATTTTAATGTTATTTGCTTTTTTTATGTAAATGGATAGTGCATCAACAAGTAAGATAGTGACGACTGGTATTTCGGTCAGGATGCTAAATCGTGATAGAATAGAATGTTTAGCACCGATAATGGTAAAGAATGTATTTAAGAATGCCAGTGGTATTAAAATTTTATTAAACTCTCTTTTTTTGATGCAATCATCGCGTACAATGAAGATGAAAATAAAGACTGCTATCATGAAGATACCATAGAGTACTGGTATTCCTGTAGTCATATGAATATTGGTTTCTGGATATGATGAGTAGTAACCTTGTGATGTGAAAAATCTTGTGATTGGTATGGAATAAACAAAGAACAATGTGCTTATTGTGGTATAGATTACTAATGTGATTGTGTTAAATGGTATGAAAAATAATAATGTGATTGGAATAAAGATGAGGGCTGATCGGTGGAAAAATGAAGCGAATAAGATGAGAATAAAATAATATATATAATCTTTTCGATTAAAAGCATGGAGGGCAAATAGAATTACTATGGCTGCGGTTACTTGGCGGAGAAAGTTTAAACTAAAGTAGAAACAGCCAAAACTTACGAAGATAAAGAAACTTAGCCATATGGAACTTGAATAGTTGTAGATAAACCATGTAACAGATAGAGCGACAATGATGGCAATGGCGATAAAGATTAATTGATAATCCATTGACACATTTGCGAAAAAACGAGTTAGTAAGCGAAAGGCACTTTCTGGGGATACGGCATCATGAGTGTATTCATTAACGTACATGTTGGCGTAGGCCCAATAATCGTGTCCTACTCCGCGTCGTAGTGCGGCTACTAAAAATAACATCAATCCATTAAACATAGTATAGAGAAGTTTAGCTTCTTTTTTCTTTGCGAATAGTCCTAAAATAATAATTAATAATATAAGTATATAATAGATCATAGTAACCTCAACTTTCATTTGAAAACAAAGGCTTAATAGTATCAAGCCTTTGTTTGTAATTAGTAGCTTCTTTTTTTAGTGAAAGAAGTTGGTATTTTAACGTTTAACGGTTGATTGGTAATAATGTGTTTTGCATTGGAGTAGAATAGTTGATTTGTTTTTTCTATTCCAATTTTATTAGCTATCAATGGATATACTTCTTGGTAAGTAAAGTAACGTTTTAAATTATGTGTATCGGAACCAATAAAATGATAACAATTATTTTCTAGCATATACCATGCTAGGTTTTTGGCATCTCTACCGAATTCTCCAGTTAAACTTGATGCATTACATTGCATAAGACAGCCTTCTTTTAATAGTGATAGAATAATAGAAGGGTCTTTTTGTAATGGTAAGTAGCGCTCAGGATGGGCTAATATTGGCGTATATCCACAAGCGATAGTATCATAAATAACATCTAGTGCATTTTTAGGATAATCAGTGAAGCTAAACTCAAAGAGATAATATTTAGAACAAGCAAGAGGCAATGCTTGTTTATCTTCTAATAGCGAAGTTAATTGTTCAGTGAAGTAAATCTCATTCCCTAAATATAATCGAATTGGTAATAGTGACGATGCTTGTTGTAGTTCAAGAAAACGCATGATAGTTTCAGTTGCACTTGTTTCAAAACGATTGATTTTATAATGAGGAGTACAAATAATATCAGTAATTCCTTGACTTATGGCTATTTTTATAAGGTCAAGGGATTCTTCCATTGATTTGCTGCCATCATCAATATCAGGAATCAAGTGACAATGGATGTCAATCATATTGTTTTATGCTTTTCCTTTTTTTCTTCTCTTTTTTATCTTCACTACTGTAATATTTATAGGAATAATTGTAATATTTAGCATGACTTCTTGGTACTTTAGTAATTACTACTCCTAATAAAGGTTTTCCTAACGATGAAAATTGAGTTTCTACTGTTTGTAATGTTCTTGTTATGTTGCGATTTGATTCACAAACAAGTAGTGTTCCATCAGTAAATTGAGCGGTAATCAATGCGTCAGTAACCGGAACAACTGGTGGACAGTCAATTAGAATAATATCATATTGATTGCGACAAGCATTTACAAAGTCAGCTAAAATTTTTGATTGAATAAATTCTGATTGGTATAAAATTTTCGTTCCAGAAGTAATCACATCAATGTTTGGCATAAAATTATTTACCACTTCTGAGAATGGTATGCGATTATTTAATAAATCAGTGATTCCTAAATGATTTCTTAACTTTAAAGATTTATGGATAGAAGGAACACGCAAGTCTAAGTCAATAATAAGAACTTTTTTATTTAATTGAGCGTATACAACTGCTAAATTTAGTAGTATTGTAGATTTTCCTTCGTTTTGTTGAGCGCTTGTAATATTGATCACTTGCATTGGTTTATCAAAGTTTTTAAACATAATGTTTGTTCTAAGTGCTCTGAATGCTTCTGAAGCAGGATTATCTGGTTCGCTTAATGTAATAATATCTTTAAAGTCATGAGGATTGAAGTTAATTTCAGTCATAGTTATTTTCCTCCTCTTTTAAAATCGTATTCTAATTCAGGAATGATACCAATGATTGGTGCTTGAAAGATTTCTCTAAATTGTTCTTCAGTGCGCACGTTGTTGTCTTTAATCATTGTATATACTACTAATAGACCACTTAGCATAATTCCTATTAATAATCCAAATGCTGAATTTGTGACAATACTTGGACTGGATTTTTGGGTTGGAACTTTTGCCCAACTTAGCACACTAATATTTTCAATATTCATAATATTGTAGATTTCTTTCTGAAATACCGCAATAATCGTATTTGCTAAAATAGTAGCTTCTTTTGGATTGTCAGATTCGACGATAACATTTATAACTTCAGTGTTTGCAGCAGAAGTGACTTTTAGCATGGAATTATATTGTTTAAATGTATAGTTTAAATTTAATTCTTTTAATACTAAATCACAAATGCGTTCACTTTTTAATATTTCATTGTATGTACTTACTAGTTTTTGGCTTAATTGAACATCGCTAAAATTAAGTTGATTGTTTTTTGAATCATTTTTTTGTACCACGATAATTTTACCAGTTGATGTATAACTTGGTTTAATTAAAGTGATGGTGAAGATAAAAGCAACTGTTGTAGACACTATACAAAAAATAATACAAGGGATGAGAACTTTTTTGATTGCTTCTAGTATCTTGCCTAAATCTATTTCATATTCGTTATTTTCCATAGTAACCTCCTAAAAACGTACGTAAAACATCACCTTATCATTTTATAGAGAAATGTCCATGAATGCAAGCTTATTTTGCCTAATGTTAGTATTGAGAAAAAATTGAAAGAACAGTAGTTAATGATATTTATAGTATTGCTTATTATTTATTATTGAGTCAATAATTGTAGTTTCGTTTTATTTTAATATAGAATCTAAGTTCAATTGTGATGGTAAGTTAGAATAAACTTGTAATTTAATGTAATTTAACTTAGAATAATAAAGTCTAATATTGAAGTAGAGGTGCAAAATGAAAAAAAATATTATTGTCTTGGTCATTATTTCTTTGATATCTATTGTGATGATTAGTGTTACTTATATGATGAAAGATCGCCAACATCCAACATTGACGGTTCCTAAGGATCCAATTAATGTGGCTTGCTTAACAAAAGCATCCTTATTAAAAGGTGTTAGTGCTTCAGATAATCGTGATGGTTATATTACAGAAAAAGTGTTTGTTGAAAATAGTAGAGAAGAGTTTATCAAACAATCCGGTGTGATTACGTATGTCGTTATCGATTCGTCGAATAATGTGACAAAGGTAGATCGAAAAGCGTTTTTTGATGCATCAAATGATATTGTTGTTGAAGTTTTACAACCGTTAGATATTGAAGTGAATTCTGTCCATAACATTGAATGTGGTAAGTTTTTTAAAGCGACTGATGGCTGTGGAAATGACATTACGACGGATTTGATTATCGATGGAGTCGTTGATATAAGTGTAGCGTCAGATTATACGGTAAATTTAGCGCTAAAATCTCATCCTGAGTTTTCCAAAGAAGTGAAGTTCCATGTTTTTTCTAAAGAACCGGTGTTATTACCTTTGAATATTGAATTGAAAGAGAAGGTAGTTACGGTTAAAATGCATGAGCCGTTTAACCCTAAAAATAATCTATCAAAAGTTATGTACGATAATCAAGAAAATAAAGAACTATTGAAAAAAGTAGTTATTGATTCAACTGTGAATGTTGATGTAGTGGGCGAGTATAAAGTAACATACTCTGTTTCAGCAAGTGAACATGATAGTGCGGAAGCTGTGTTGGTGGTAAAAGTAACCGAATAATTGCTACTAGGGGGGTGTTTAAATGAAAATAAACAAGATGAATATTTCTGAACTAAGTGTGTTAATAGCTGACACATTGGCCATAGTAGCTTCATATTGGATATCGGTAATGATTCGATTTGAGTTTGATAGTGTAGATGCGTTTCCATATGTGCAATTATTGTTTAAAATGTTACCAGCGTTAATAATTATTCATTTAATAATAATGTATCTATTTAAAGTGAATTTAAGTTTATGGCGATACATTAGTGTTGAAGAATCTGTTCGAGTTGTATCATCCATATTTGTAACAACTGTTCTATTTTACTATTTTAGCTTTTATGTGCATGGTTTGTTACCAAGGTCTATTTATTTATTAGGTACTATTTTAACGATAGGAACCATGTTGGGGATACGTGTAATCTATCGGTATTTACGACTTCAAACATTGTCAAAAGACAAACATTTGACTTGTTTGATTATCGGTGCAGGTGATGCGGGTTATATTTTAAGTAAAGAAATAGTAAGCAATCAAAAGTTAAATTATCGTGTTGTTGGTTTTGTGGATGATGATCTATATAAATGCAATAAATTAGTGAATGGTATTCGTGTATTAGGAACAACCGATGATTTAGCAATGATTAAAAAGAAACAACGTATAGACATTGCATTTATTGCAATACCAAGTGCTCCACAAGAGTTAATTAAACGTATTTATGATAAATGTTCCGAGAATGATTTGAATGTAAAAATTTTAGCAATCACTGAAAAAGAAAAAGTGGATACTAATGCATTGCGTGATATTCGTATTGAGGATTTATTGAATCGTAAACCAATTACATTAGAAAATGATTCTATTAGCTCATACATTAAAGATAAAGTTATCTTAGTGACAGGTGCAGGGGGATCTATTGGTTCTGAATTAGTTCGTCAAATCATTCAATTTCATCCTAAACAATGTTGTTTGTTTGATATTTATGAAAATAATATGTATTCCTTACAACAAGAAATTGCGATGAAAAAGAAAAGTGGCATTATTCCGCAAGACATAGAAATAGTGTGTTTAATTGGTTCTGTTCGTGATCGTAACCGAATTAGTCAAGTAATTAAGAAATTTAAACCTTCGATTGTGTTTCATGCGGCAGCGCATAAACATGTTCCATTGATGGAAAATTCACCGAAAGAAGCAATTAAAAACAATGTTTTTGGAACATATAACGTATTAGCTGAGAGTATTAACAATGGTGTTGATAAATTTATTTTAGTATCTACCGATAAAGCGGTAAATCCAACGAATGTAATGGGTGCAACGAAACGTTTGTGCGAAATGATTGTACAAGGATATCGTGGCAATGGTGTTACTAAACTTGGCGCCGTTCGTTTTGGAAATGTACTAGGTTCTAATGGTTCGGTTATACCTTTATTTATGGATCAAATAAAAAGTGGTGGTCCAGTAACGGTAACTCATCCTGATATTGAACGTTTCTTTATGACAATTCCAGAAGCGTCACAATTAATTCTTCAAGCAGGTGCATTTGCGACTCATGGTGATATTTATATCTTAGATATGGGAGTGCCGGTTAAAATAGCGAAATTAGCAGAAGATTTAATTCGCTTAGCAGGATTTAAACCAAATGTTGACATTGAAATTCGCTATACTGGGTTGCGTGAAGGCGAAAAGATGTATGAAGAATTGTATTTGGAAAATGAAGAGAGAACAAAAACACCAAATGATTTAATTTATGTAATAGAACCGCTTTTGATCAATCAAGAAGAAATGGATGCTATATTGGAACAATTGTATAATATAGTTAATTCATCGATGTCGGATGAAGAAGTAAAAAAAGAGATTTTGGCATTGATCCAAGTGTAAAGGGAGTTATTTATATTAAATAAAATAAATACTATAGAGATGATTTATGCTTGAAATTATTTCGTTATTTACTTGTCACTTATATGCAGTAACTTGTCATAATATAACAACGGGAAATTAAATGGATAATTAAATTATATAAACTATCAGTGTAATATTATAAGATATACCAAAAATTAAATATTATTGTCGACAATTTGAGGGTTATATGCTATTGTAAGGTTACTGTTCACACCCCAAAACAAAAACTAATCCACAAAAATGAGTGAATTAGT
>CAZTII010000079.1:0-7352 GCA_964613305.1 uncultured Erysipelotrichaceae bacterium | reverse complement strand
TAAAAGTCTATTACCACGCGCATAGCACGTGGTATTTACCTTCGGCAATAAAAAAATGCCCTAAGGCATTATTTACAACAATATTCTTTCGTTTCTTCGATCGTAGTAAGTTCTTTCAACAATCGAACAGCGTGAACACTTCCTGTTTCACTAATTTTATAATATGTCCACCTGCCTACTTCACGACTTTCCACAATACCAGAATCACACAAAAACTTCATATGATGCAACAAACAAGATGGTTTCATATCCAACACATCAAGAATGACACACGTACATTTTTCACCACTTTTTAACAGTTGTAATATATTAATTCGTTTTTCATCACATACCGCTTTGAATACCCGCGCACAATGACGTTTTGATCTAGTCATGAACTTTCCCCCTACAACACAAATAGTATACGCAAAGCCAAGAAATAAAGTCAACAAAAAACCATTTTTTCAAATGGTTTTATTGTGGCTTACGATCTTTAGGAAGAGCACTTTCATAGTGAGTCGATCCTAATGTTCGTTTATGTTCTTGTTTTGCTTTTTCCACTAATTCCGGATTTTCAATTAAATCCAACGCTGACATCGCAATTACTCTACCAGCTGTTAATAACGCTTTATGAGCTACACTAGACTTACCCATCGCTACCCACTGCCAACAATGAGGTCCAGAACCATTTGGCCCGTACGCTACTGTAATTTGACCAGTAGGCGCAATCCAACTTGCATCACCAACATCCGTTGAACCAGTAATAGGACGATCCGTATAAATACATGGATCCAGTTCACCATTGATAGAAGCAGATGCTAATTGTTCAATTTCTTCATCAGTCTTTGATGGAAATACTGCTTTAAAGCGATTTTTCAATTGTGCCTTTGTAGTCGCAGGAAGTGAATCAAAATACGCTTGAGCATACTTATATTCTTCTTCGGTATAACTTGGCGCAACTTCCACTAAATTTGCATACATCACATCACCCATTGTTTTATTAACAATGTATTCTGCCGCAGCTGCATCCCAAACAACATTTACTTCTGTTTCTGTCATCATGGCTGCACCTTTAGCTATTTTAATAACGCGTTCCGTAATATCATTCGCACCTTTTTGTTTCGGAGCACGAATAAAATAATGCAATTTCGCTGATGATTGAACAACGTTAGCTGCTGTTCCACCAACATCAATAAAAGCATAATGAATTCTAGCTTGATCAATAATATGTTCACGTAAGAATTGAACACCAACATTCATCAATTCTGCCGCATCTAATGCACTTCTTCCCATTTCAGGATTTGCCCCAGCATGCGAAGAAACACCACTAAATTCAAAATACAATTGATTTACCGCTAGTGTACTATAACCCCAAACACCAGTTGAAGCCATTGGATGCCAAGTCATAATACAATCACACACGTCAAACACACCATCACGAGCCATGTATGATTTACCATAACCCATTTCTTCTGCAGGTGTTCCAAAAACCTTAATTTTTGCGTTTAAATTCTTTTCTTTAATCACTGAAGCAATCGCCATTGCCCCAGCTACTGCACCAACACCTAAAGCATTATGACCACAGCCATGACCATTGCCATCGTGTTCTACAGCTTTTTTTTCAGCACAATTTGCTTGTTGCGACATACCAGGTAATGCATCATATTCCGCTAAAACACCAATTACAACACCACCATTACCAAATGTCGCTTCAAAAGCACTTTCCATACCACTAATACCTTGTTCAATAGTAAAGCCTTCAGATGATAATAAATCCATCAATTGTTGTCCTGAATGTTTTACATCAAATTTTATTTCTGCTAAATCCCATATCGCATCACTTGCGTCAATAAAACGCTGTTGATTATTATCAATATACAAATTAATTGCTTGCTTACTCATTTTATTCCTCCTTTTTCAGCGGAACTAAACATTTTTTCTTCCACATTTTTCCCGTCTCACTTGCCGCTAAACCACCAAGTGCTGTTTCACGTATCGCTTCAGGCATCGATAAGCCAATTTGATACATCGCTTGAATCACTTCATCAAATGGAACTTTACTTTCAATCGAAGCCATCGCCATTTCAGCCGCTGTAATCGCATTACTAGCACCAGCCGCATTTCGTTTAATGCATGGTACTTCGACAAGACCAGCCAAAGGATCACACGCTAACCCTAATAAGTTCTTAAGAGCAATTGCACCCGCATTCGCTGCTTGTCTACTACTACCACCCATCATTTCCACAATCGCTGAAGCAGCCATTGCACTAGCTGAACCAATTTCTGCTTGACAGCCACCAGCTGCACCAGAAACAAAAGCGTTATTCGCAATCACATAACCAATTGCTCCAGCCGTAAATAAAGCATTTACCGCAACGTCATCACTAAGCTTCTTTTCTTCTTGAATCGCAATGATAACTCCTGGCAAAACCCCTGATGACCCTGCGGTAGGTGTTGCACACACAACACCCATAGCCGCATTCACCTCATTGGTCGCAACCGCATAACAGATTGCTTTAAGGAGTGTCACATCTGTTATGTAGTTGCCACGCTTAATATAATCGTATAATCGCTTGCCATCATTACCAGTCATCGTAGAATACGATGTTACACCATCAACACCACGTTTCACCGCTCTTTTCATCACAGCGTAACGAAGTCTCATGTCACTTACAATCAACTCTTTGCTTTTTCCCGTGACTTCTACTTCTTGTTCAATCATAATTTCATACATTCGTTTATTACTACTTTCACATAAACGAACTAACTCTTCAATATTCTTAAACATAGTCTCTCCTTAAACATTCAGTAAAATCACTTTATTAATATGAGGAGCTTGTAACACCTCATCGATAAATGCACTAGGAATCGCTTGATCTGTTTCAATAACCATCAAAGCCAATTCTCCTTTTTCACGCCGTGATACTTCCATGTGACTAATATTAATTTCATACTTCAACAATTGATTAGCAACCGAAGCCACCGCACCATATGCATCTTTATGAAAAATTAATAATGCCGGATAATCACCCGATAACTTCAAAGGAAAATCCAATACTTCAGTGACAACTACTGCGCCACCACCCACCGAAATCGCCGTTACATCCATCCAATCATCTTCTGCATTCATCACAATTTTCATCGTGTTTGGATGATGAGGAATAGCCTCTTCACAAACAAAAGTAACATCCATACCTTCTTCTTGCGCTAACTGCAACGATCGTGGTAACCGTTCATCATCACTATCTAAATTCAATAATCCTGCCACAACCGCAACATCCGTCGCATGCCCTTGATACGTTTGCGCAAAGGATCCATAAAAGTGAATCGTCACACTCGACGGATTTTTCCCAAACAACTTCAATGCCAATCGCCCAATCCTTGCTGCTCCCGCTGTATGAGAACTAGAAGGACCAACCATAATCGGACCAATAATATCAAAGACACTACGATATTTCATTGTATTTATTTCCCTTCAGGTTTAGTTAACACAATAGCCGCAATAACTGAAGCAATCATAATACCAATTAATAAATATCCTTGAACCATCGCATATTTAGCTACAAATACACCAGCAATTGTCGATAAAATTAATGGAACAACAACATATTTTCTATTTTTAATTAAATGAGGAAGTAACATTGCACCCATCAATGCAGGCATGATGTTATTAAATCCTGGTTTTAATAATTCACTTGCTAAAAGTGGCGTTAATGGTTTTAATGCAAACATACCCACAAAAATAATAAGTGTTGTAACAAGTGAAGATACACCAATCGCAATAATAGAAACAACTTCTCCTTCTTCACTATGAGGTTCAACGTTCATTAAACGATGACCAGAAGTAGCCGCAGGAACTTTCATGTTCATTACATTACCAGTAATAAACGATAAATACGTACCACCAGCACCAATAATTGGTGTAAATGACAATACTTCCGTAAATTGAGTCGGAATAAATACGATACAAAGTTGCATTGCCGCTTTAAATGTTGTAGCCCAATCTACTTCTACTTTATAAGTTATCATTGTAACTAGCGGAACACAAAACATCAATAAAATTGCTACTGTATTTGACCATCTACCTAATGTATGAATTGAATCATTAAATTTTTCAGTTGCTGTTTTGTTTGTCATCTTCTTCTCCCCCTATACCAAGATCATATTAAAGATAATTGCTGCCGCCATACCAATAATCATACTCAATGGAAAGCTCGCTTCTTTAATTAAATTTGATTTTGTTTTCTTACCTAAAACATCTAAACCATAAATACCAAGTGCTGATGCAATAAATACTAATAACGGAATAATTCCTTTCATTCCTGTTTTTTCAATTTTAAATATTGAAGCAAATGTCGTTCCTGAGAACACACAAACCATCGCAATAAACATTGATGCGAAAATGGCATTAAAGCGTTTTTCTTGTTTACCTTTTAATACATTAACACCTTTTTGAATTGATTTAGTACCAAACACTGTATAAAGTGGTCCCCAAATGATTCCAATAGTCATTACCCACATTACCGCAACTAAAATTTCTGGTGTAAATCCTGCATCCGATACACTTTTTAAACCAAATGCTTGCGCTGTAACGTTTGCCGCCATATTTTCATATGCTCCTGAACCGATAACACTTAAACGCAACCATGGAAAATACATTCCTAAATTTGGCATTAATACCATTAAAACTAATAAAATCGGTAAACTTGGAACAATACTAAAGATAGCACTGCTCTTCATTACTCGCTTTAAATCTTCTTTGCTCATTGAAAGCTCAATACCGCGTTTATACGCTTTTTGGATAAATAATACTGCTTGTACACATACAAATAGAATGACCATACCACATAACATAAATAAAGTCGTGCTGTTTCCAATCTCTAAATGTGACATCATAAACCCTCCCTTAGTCCTTACTGTTATTATAGTTTGATTAAAACTTTTAAACGATGCTATTTTTATGGTATATAAGGTCAATTGTCAACATTATTAAAGCGGTTACATTTAATTACAATAATAAAAGACGGTCAATTATTGCTTTTTTATCGTATAAAAGACGATTCCATTAAACGAAACTTCTGGTTTTAATTCCATTTCAACCTCAACCGTTTCGTTGTATGTATAAAATCCATGCAATAAAGAATTCATATATTCTTCAATATCATCATCTTTATAATCAAACGACCCAGCCTTTTCCCACCATTTAAAAATACCACCTTGGTCACGATCCAACGTAAAACGTTTTATACGATAATTTCCTTGAATTAAACCCGTTAAAACAATCGATAATCGTTTACTAATATGAGCAACATACGCATCATCTACTGAGTACAATGGATCAACATAACACGGATAATACACAAGCACCGTAAAATAATCTTGAGAATGTTTACTTACTAATAAATGGGTATCTTGATAAATAACATTGGGCGCTAATCGTTTCATCATCGTCAATACAAAATAAATTGGTCGCTTCGCTTTAAAATATAAAAACAGCGACAAATCACTCGTATCCATTTGTTGATGAGCAACCGAATGAGTATACGTACTAATATTAAATCCAAAACCATCTACTTGCCTTTGACACGACAGCATCGTATCTAAAATTAATGCAGAACGAAAAAATGTACCAGATTGAATAAATTCTTTACCAGTTAATGCATTCCATGTTGGCATATACAACTCACCATCACCATACCCACCTAATTCCATCAAACCTTTCACATCACTAACTAACTGATAATGGTAGTTTTTGAGTTGTTCCAACGCTTCTGGCGATATTCCTTCATACTTCGTTTCCATCTGTTGATTACCACAAACACTCACAAAATCAACACGACAATGATGTTTCTTCATTGTCTGTAACATTGTAGGAAGAGCTTGTAGTTCAGCGGAGCGATGTTCCATATCAATATGCATACCAACATAACAAAATGGTGAAACAATTAATGAAATGCGCTGATATAACCATTGATACTGATGTAGAAGTGATGGGTCACTACAACCAACCTCTATTCTCCATTCACTAATCGCAATATTACGATCAACAAGTTGTTGGATTAATGTAGTAAATTGTTGAAGAAAATCATCCAATCGATGTTGAATCACAGCCATATCAATGTGCCAAAACAAAGGCATTCCAACTCGTTCTACCTGAGAAAATAGGCGATAATGTTCATAATGATCAAAAAATGGTGCTTGTTGAATTTCATTATGAACACTCTCTAAATAATATGTGCAATAAATAAAAACCACGTCCGTGTTTTCACGAGCTTCTCGAAGTTGTTCTACAACATCAAAACTAGACAACTGATCCAAACTACCTATATGCAATAAATTTTTACTCGGTTTAATGGTATACAAAACATCACGATTCATGGAAACAACTGTTTTTCCACCCCATTCACTTTGTTCTTCAATTAGCTTATATTGGCGAATATATCGCAACAATTCTTGTCGATCACCATCTTGAAGTTCAAATTCCGCTAATTCCTGTTTATTTGACATTGGTTTAAAATGCTTCTTTCGATAATCACTCGGTAACATCTCATATTCTTTATAAAACGTACGATTAAATGATTTAGCACTCGCAAAACCATTATTTAACGCTATTTTAATCATACTATCGTCGCTTGTCAGTAAATCAGACACCGCATGTTCTAAGCGTATTTTCATCAAGTAATCTAAAAAACCAATCCCTATTTTTTCTTTAAACACTTTTGAAAAATAAGTAGGTGTCATAAACAATAACTTCGCAAGTTCCTGTAACGTTAAAGGTTCACGAAAATGATCACTTATGTACGATAAAACATCATGAATATCGTTTTCTTTAACAACCGATTGAACAACTTCAGCCGTAGAAAAATGAACTTGTAATTGATACAACAATTTAAATAATAGTGATTGAAATTCTAAGGTATAACCATTCTCTTTACGCCAATAACACAACATCATACGAACTAAAATTCGTTTACTTTCAAAATAAATAGGCATCTCTTCAAAATTAGAAGACGACGAATTACAATTAAACTGACACAATGTAGCACCTTGTTCATAAAGAAAACCACTTCCTATTTTTAATAGAAGCGCCACATTATCGCTAGCCTCTTTCACATGGTGAAATTGCTTACTATTAATAAGCACCAAATCATCTGTCTGTAATACGACATCGTCATTATCAATCGTCATCGTAACACTACCTTTAATCAACAATAAAAATTCAATTCCTTGATGGCAATGAGGATAACTTCTTTCCAATCGTCCTAAACTAATCGTCACTTCATTTAATGTCATAGTTGTGTATCCTTTCAATCTCTCTATATGGTATCAAATATTTAAATAAAAAAACAACATTTCATGAATATACGTTATAA
>CAZTII010000078.1:0-7380 GCA_964613305.1 uncultured Erysipelotrichaceae bacterium | reverse complement strand
GAAAAAAATTATCAAGCTATCCTATTAATTGATAAAGCGGTTTAAATATAGTATACTGACTGCGAGGTTTGTCACATATGGAAAAAAAATTTAAATGGAAAACAATGCTTGTAAGTGATATTGTAGGTGGACTTTTTATTGCCGTCGCATTAGCAGTTTTTGCTAAAAATGCAGAATTTGCGACTGGTGGCATAAGTGGAGTCGCTTTGATTGTAAATTACTTGTTTAAAACTCCGATGGGAATTTTTACGTTAGCCTTAAATATTCCAATTATCATATTGAGTTATAAATCGCTTGGTAAAAATTTCTTTCTACGTTCCTTAAAAACAATGATTATTGGTTCTATTATCTTAGATTTAGTTACTTATTATGTACCTGTGTATACTGGTGATAAACTATTAGCTTCTATTTTTACTGGGTTGTTGAGTGGTATTGGTTATGCTTTAGTTTACTTACAAGGATCGTCAACTGGAGGTAGTGATTTTATCATTTTATTGCTTCGCAAAAAATATCCCCATTTATCCATAGGCACGATTACTCAAGTGATTGATGGTTCAGTAGTGTTGTTAGGTGTTTTAGTGTATAAAAACATTGATACTATTTTATATGGATTGATTTCAATGTTGTTGTGTACGGTCGTTGTCGATAAAATTATGCTTGGCGCAAGTACGAATAAATTGATTTTTGTTATTAGTAAACATGTTGCAGCTTTATCTGAAGCTATTTCTGCTACGATTGGTCGTGGATCTACCTTTCTTGATGGTACTAGAAGTTATAGTAAAGAAAAAACACAGGTGTTGATGTGTGCTTGCTCGTTACATCAAGCGGCTGCAATTAAAAATATTGTCTATGAAATGGATGAACACGCTTTTATGATTGTGATGGATTCTAGTGAAATTCATGGGAAAGGTTTTTTAGAAAAATTGGATACGTAACTTTAAGTAGTACTTTACTAAGTACTATTTTTTTTGTACAATACATGTATACAAGTCATGAAGGAGGGTTTTATGGCAAATCACATTATTGATGAGGCAAAGCGTTGCTTACAGTGTAAAGTTCCACTATGTAGAAAAGGATGTCCAATTCAAACGGATATTCCAACGGTAATAAAATTGTTGTTGGATTGTCAATTGGATGAAGCTGGTCGAATTTTATTTGAAAACAATCCCTTAACAACCGTATGTAGTTTAGTGTGCAATCATGAAAAACAATGTGAAGGACATTGTGTTTTAGGGCGAAAAGGTGCACCAGTGCACATTTCGGCAATTGAACAATACATATCAATGACTTATTCTAATAAGATGGTAAAAGGACCAACTGAATCAAATGGTAAACGTATTGGTATTATTGGTTCTGGTCCTGCTGGTTTAACAATCGCTGTTGAACTTGCTAGAAAAGGATATCAAGTTACTATTTTTGAAGGTAAAGATAAAATTGGTGGTGTTTTACGTTATGGAATTCCTGAATTTAGATTGCCTAAGAGTGTGTTGGATGATTTTGAATATCGTCATTTACGTTTAAAGGGAATTAAAATTCGTCCTAATACAACGATAGGTACTGCCATTGGGATCGATGATTTATTCCGTGATGGTTATAAAGCAATCTTTATTGGTACTGGTGTATGGCAACCATATACCTTACACATCAAGGGGGAAACATTAGGGCACGTTCATTTTGGTATTAATTATTTAAACAATCCTGATAGTTATCATTTAGGTAAAACACTTATTATTATTGGAGCTGGAAATGCGGCGATGGACGTTGCTAGAACAGCGATAAGAAAAGGTGTTAAGGATGTAATATGTTATTCACGTGATGATCAAATCGCTGCTAGTAAGCACGAATCTGATTTTGCTAAATTAGAGGGTGTTCGTTTTGAATTTAATAAATCCGCCTTAGAGATAACTGACGAAGGAGTTATTTTTGCGGATACAGAACTTGTTGATGATGAATTCATCGTGAAAGAAGAAACAGCGACATTACATCCTTGTGATAGTGTTATTATTTCGATTAGTCAAGGTCCAAGAAATCGTATTGTTTCTACAACAAAAGGTATTGAAACAAATCAAAAAGGGTTAGTTGTCGTGGATGAATTTGGTCGTACAACAAGAGATGGAATCTTTGCTAGTGGAGATGTTGTTAATGGTGCTAGAACCGTAGTAGAAGCGGTTGCGTATTCTAAAAAGGTTGCTCAAGCGATGGATGAGTACGTATCGAGTTTAGAGTAGATGACACTGCGCCATTTAGAAATATTTTTAACGGTTTATGAAGAAAAAACAATGACGAAAGCGGCAACGAAGTTGTATATTTCTCAACCTGCGATTAGTCAAGCAATCGCTGAATTAGAACAGTATTATGGAGTATGTTTATTTGAACGGTTAAATCAGCGATTGTATATTACGGACAATGGTAAAAAAATATTACCTCATGTTCGCTATTTAATGGAAACATTTAACGATATTGACCATTTACTTAGCGATAATAAAAAGAAACAATTGTTGCGAATTGGCGCTAGTGTTTCAGTTGGAACGATGATAATACCATATATTGTGTCACATATGGAAAAAGAAGGTATTACGGTAGAAGTAATCATTAATAACACGAGTGTTATTGAACAATTGATTATGAATAATGAGTGCGATGTTGCGATTGTTGAAGGTAGTATTTCTAATCAATACGTACAATGTACTAAAGTAGGTGATGATGAATTAGTCCTTGTAGCTGGGAAAAAACATCCGTTTTATGCGATGAAAGAAATAGAGTTATCGATGCTTTGCCAACAAGCACTAATTACTAGAGAAGATGGAAGCGATGAAAGAAATCAATGGCGACAGTTGTTGAAAGAAAATCATATCGATATGCAAAGGAAATGGACAGTTAGTAATACTGAAGCAATTAAAAATGCCTTACGTGCAGGCATTGGAGTTTCCTTTTTATCCAAAATGATGGTTGAACAAGAAGTTAGTTCTAAAGAATTTAATATCATTTCGGTAAAAGGATATTCGATGAAACGAGATTTACTATTGATTCATCATAAGGATAAATTTATGAGCGAAGCATTAATGATGTTTAAGCAATATTTAATGCAAGACTCAATAGAACACCTACAACGCCACTGCCTAAAATAATCGTAATGGCATTTACTTTGAATTTTTTCAACAAATACAATGATGCTAGGAAAAGAAGTGTTTCTACATAACGAAGGTTATCGATAGAGACACTTTTTCCATTAAATAATGCAAGCATTAAAATGGAAAGACCAGCTGCTCCAATCATTGCGACAACGGCAGGTCGTAGTGATGATAATACGGTTTGTACTTGTTTTAAATTACGGTATTTGACATAAAAATAGGCTAGTGTTAAGCAAATGATGAAGGATGGTAGTATGCAACCTAAGGTGCATAGTATGGCGCCTAAAGGACCATTTAAACGCATTCCTACAAATGTGGATGAATTGATGGAAATAGGTCCAGGTGTCATTTCAGCAATCGTGATTAAATCGGTAAATTCAGGTAATGTTAATAAATGGTGTTGATTAACAATGCGATCTTGAATTAATGGAATAGCAGCATAACCGCCGCCAACACTAAATAAACCAACTTGAATAAAACTTAAAAATAATTTAAAGAGTAACATTGTTTTCCTTCTTTCTATCGTTATATATGTCTAAAAAGCCAACAAATAAACAGCTTGCGATAATAGCAACAGCACTAATGTGAAACACAACTCTAGCAATAAAAGCGATAATCATCATAATAATGTATAAAGTTCTTTTTGTGGCAACAATTCCTTTGCATAAAGTAAGAGTTACATCAAGGATGACGGTAGCTACTCCTGCTCGCATGACAAGTAGAGCTAAAGCGATGACTTGATTGCTTCTAAACTCATTGTAGAACACAGCGATAACACTAATAATGATCATTGGTGGCAGTATTGTAGCTAATACCGCAACAACGGAGCCAATGACTCCAGCCATACGATAACCGATGATGACAGAAGCGTTGACTGGTAAAGGACCAGGAGATGATTGGGTGATGGCGGTGATATCGAGCATTTCATCTTCTTCTAACCATCCTAATTCTTCCACAAATTTCTTTTTTAGTAGTGAGACAATAACAAAGCCACCACCAAAGGTAACAGCACTTAAAGTGAACATTGTTTTAAATAAGGTACGTAATACATCGTTTCTTTCTTTCATAAAAAAACCTCCCGATTTATTGTATCGCTGAGGTTGTTTTTTTAATAATATGGAAGATTTATAGTACTTATAAGTAATGCTTATAGGAAGGTTAGAAAGTTTGAAATTAATAGAAACAGTGATAAGACAAGTGTTCCGGTAATGAGTGATCCGGTTTGATTGTATAAATAAGAATTAACCATCGCAATGGCAAAATAGAGAAGAAATGATAATCCCCATTGTAGTAAATTATATGGAACAAAAGAAATAGTGAATATGACAGCGAAAATAACACTAGATAAAGCAATGATAACGATTTCAGAAGTTTGAATGACTAACTGATCCGTTAAGCTTTTAAAGATGATAGTACAATTAATGGATATTAAAATAGAATAACTCAGCAATAAAATAGGAATAAAAATTGGAAATTGAGTTGCCGTAGTCAAATCAATAAGAGGAACTGGTGCATGCAAGTATTTAGAATTAATAAAAATAATAATGATGGTGATAAGAACACCAAAGAGACTAAAAAACAAACAATCTTTTAAGTTAGTTATAAAGCGAATGGTGTGTGTTTTTAATAATTCCCAGTTGTAAATAATATTAAATAAGCTACATGTTGTAATTAGTAAAGATAGGGTAATTGTATAATTTCTTATAATTGAGTCTAATAAATGCGCTAGAATAGGCACTAAGAAGAAAGCACAACTATTAATGATAATTCGTTGCATGGATAACGATGTTTTTGTTTTTTTCATAAAACCTCCATAAAGTCATTCTTAATTGTCCGCGATTTTATGATTTTTGTCAAATAGTTAATGAAGTTGAAATAAGATGAATATTTTTTCAGTAAGTGAAACTTTTTTAGGAGTTAAGTTGAAATTTATAATGAATTAATAGGAGGATTGTATAATGAAACATTTAACGAATCGAGAAAAAGAAATTATTCTTAAACAGCTAGTGTCTTGCTACAACCAATCTAAAAAAAGAAGTTCATTTTGTAATATCATAAAAAATAATGATAGAAGAATTGAACATGATGTTCGTTATGTTCAATACATTGATGCAATGATTGATTATTGTACACCAGAATCACAGAAAATATTGAAAAATGAGTATTTTGAACCAGTGGTAAAAGTTTGGAGTAATGAGTATTATTCTAGAAGTACGTGGTATCGATTAAAAAAGAAAGCTGTTGAGGAATTTATAGATTGCTTAGAGTTCTAGAAAATGCTAAAATTATGAATGTAGATGTAGAGGTAAGCGATTTCATATCATAGGCAAAGATTCAATATGGGGTATCTTATGTTCATAATGCATCGATAGGGAGTAAATTTACTCAAGTAGGAGGCTAAGTATGTTAAAAGGTATTGCAGCATCGTCGGGAATTTCTATTGCAAAAGTGTACAAACTTGAACAACCAGTGTTATCAATTCAACAAATTACAAGTGAAGCACCTGTTGAAATTGAAAAACTAGAGAACGCATTTAGTAAGACTGTAGCTGATATTGAACTTATTAAAGAAAGAGCTTCAGTTAACTTATCAGAAGAAGAATTAGCAATTTTTGATGCCCATTTAATGATGGCAAATGATCCAGAATTAAAAGACCAAATTATTGATATGATTAAAAATGATTCGATTAATGCGGAATATGCAACACAAACAGTTGCGAACATGATGGTTGCGATGTTTGAAAGCATGGACAACGATTATTTTAAAGAAAGAGCAGCTGATATCAAGGATGTTACTTTCCGTTTATTGTGTAATTTAGCGAATGTTAACATTCCTGATTTAACGACAATTAATGAAGAAGTTGTTATTGTAGCAGAAGATTTAACACCAAGTGATACAGCTCAATTAAACAAGAAATATACATTAGGTTTTGCGACTGCGATTGGTGGAAGAACATCACATTCAGCGATTATGGCAAGAAGTTTAGAAATTCCTGCTGTTGTTGGATGTTCAGATATTTTAACAGTGGCAAAACATGGTGATGTGATTATATTGGATGCGATTGAAGGAATTGTTTTATTGAATCCTACAGAGGAAGAAATCGCAAACTACAAAGAAAAACAAGTAGTGTTCTTAGCTGAAAAAGAAGCATTAAAAGTATTATTAAATGAAAAGAGTATTACTCTTGATGGCCATGAAGTTGAGTTAGCAGGAAACATTGGAACACCAAAAGATGTTGAAGGTGTATTAGCTAATGGTGGTGAAGGTGTAGGGTTATATCGTACAGAATTCTTATACATGGATAATGATACTGATTTCCCAAGTGAAGAAGAACAATATGAAGCATATAAATGTGTTTTAGAAGCGATGAATGGTAGAAAAGTAGTTATTAGAACATTAGATATCGGTGGCGATAAGAAATTAAATTATTTCGAATTCCCTGAAGAAATGAATCCATTCTTAGGTTATAGAGCAATTCGTTTATGTTTAGATAGAACAGATATTTTTAGAACTCAACTTAGAGCTCTTATTAGAGCAAGTGCATATGGACATTTATGTATTATGTTCCCAATGATCGCAACATTAAAAGAATTTAGAAGTGCAAAAGCAATCTTCGAAGAAGAAAAAGCTAAATTGATTAGTGAAGGCGTTACAATTGGTGAAAAAATTGAAGTTGGAATCATGGTGGAAATTCCTGCTGCTGCAGTATTAGCAGATAGATTTGCAAAAGAAGCTGATTTCTTCTCAATTGGTACAAATGACTTAGTTCAATACTCGATGGCAGCAGATCGAATGAGTGAAAAAGTATCTTACTTATATCAACCATTAAATCCATCCTTATTACGTTTAATTAAAATGGCAATTGATGGCGCTCATAAAGAAGGCAAATGGTGTGGTATGTGTGGTGAAATGGCTGGAGATGCATTAGCAGCACCAGTACTATTAGGCTTAGGCTTAGATGAATTCTCAATGAGTGCATCAAGTATCTTAGCAACTCGTAAAATGATTCGTTCACTTAACTTCAGTGATATGCAAAACTTAGCAAACAAAGCAATTGAATGCGATACAATGGAAGAAGTAGAAGAATTGATTAAAGAAGCTTTAGCGTAAGGATTAATAATAAGGAAAGGTAGTTATCATTAAATGATAGCTACCTTTTTTATGTGTTTTTTAGTTTAACCAAATTGATTATTACTACAACTACTTATTTTTACAAGAGATGTTTACACATAAATATTGACACTACCGT
>CAZTII010000077.1:0-7451 GCA_964613305.1 uncultured Erysipelotrichaceae bacterium | reverse complement strand
CTTTTTTCTATTAGCAGGTGCTTTTGAGGTTACACATAAAATTATACACTCTCAACGAAAATAATAGAAAATTATTAAATTATAGTTAAAATATGAAAATAATAGGAACTATACGAACAGATGATTTTTGTGATATATTAATAACAAAGGTAGGACATACTATGGAATTTCCAACAATATGCAAAAAAATTGCACAAACATTGCACGACAATGGATTTCAGGCATACATCGTCGGTGGATTTGTTCGTGATTATGTTCGTGGTGTTCAAAGCAATGATATCGATATGACTACCGATGCGAAAGTTGAACAATTATGTGCTATTTTTAGCCATGAAAAATTAATTTTAACTGGAGCTAAATATGGTACAGTTACTATTCTTATTGATGATGAAAAAGTCGAATTAACGACATTTCGCGTTGATGGTGACTACGTTGACTTTCGCCGTCCTTCGTACGTGCATTTTACCACTTCATTAAAGGAAGATTTATCAAGGCGTGATTTCACGATTAATGCGATGGCGTTTGATGTAATAAATAATAAACTTATTGATTATTTTGGCGGTATCCAAGATATTCGCCATAAAATAATTCGTACAGTTGGAAGTCCACTACATCGCTTTGAAGAAGATGCTTTACGTATTTTACGTGCTTATCGTATGATGGTAACATTTAACTACACAATGGATAAAGAGACCGAAGCGGCATGCCATCGTACAATGGATAATTTAGAATACGTTTCAAAAGAAAGAATCAACAAAGAACTTATTAAAATAATGTCTACTAATTATGTGGGAAAACCAACTTTATTGTATCAATGTAAAGAGTGTTTAAGGTGTTGGTTTGATGTAGAACAACTTAAAGAAACAAGTGACATGGTTTCTAATTATAATGGAACGGACTATCGCATTGTTTTAAGTATCATGATGAAAGACTATTCTATAGTGGATGTTACAGAAACACTTACAACATTAAAATACACAAATCAAGCAATTCAACACGTAACAAAATTAGTGAAATATCACTCACTGCCATTACTTGATAAAATAAATATTAAGAAAATGATGAAAGAAGATATTATTGATGATTTAATCGTGATGAAAGAAGCAATTGACAATAAAGAGTATACGATAACGAAACAACTGTTGAAAGAAATTAGCGATAACAATGAAATTTATACGATTAGTCAATTACACATCAATGGAAATGATTTATTAAGGATGAATATTCCACCATCAAAACAAATAAAAGAGGTGTTACAACAATGTTTGGATGCAGTGATGAAGAATGAAATACAAAACGATCATCATCAATTACTTCAATACGTAAAGAAAAACAGAGCGATTTAGCTCTGTTTAACGTCGACATTTCTTTTTAGGATAAACAACAATAACAATAAACCACATCCTAAAGCGATGTGTGATAAACCAGCTAAACCAGAAACAGAGGCATCTAACGCTCTTGATGGTTGAATGGATAATACTTGAATAATACCACGGACAAGCATCATTGTTGTTGTTGCGACTAGACCAACATTGTATACGATTGTAGCTAAGGAAAATTGTTTGTCTTGAACAATGTTTTCATATCTGGAAATAAATAAAGCTAGTATTAAATAAAACAAGGTTCCTAAGACTAAATAGTGAGTATGAACGGTACCTAATGCGGTTGGACCACTAAAGTGATTGTATTTGGTAAATTCACGAAAGAAAATGCCAGAGAGGGCACCAATGATGGCATAAAAAATACTATAGTTGATTGTTTTTTTCATAATAGTCTCCTTATGTTTCAATTATACCACTATCAAGTAAAAATAAGTAAAGGTTACATCACAATAAAAAAGAATTAAGGAATTTTCTTAATTCTATCGTTTCAATATTTTCTTATCAAAAATTAGGGAATACGTATGTGTTCCACCAGCAATAATACGTGCATCAAATCCTTCTTGAAGTAGAATTCTAGCGGCATTGTAAGCCCGAATACCTACTTTACAGTTAACGAAAATTGGTTTGTCTTTTGGTAATTTATGTAAATTTTGACGCAATGTTTGTAAGGAAATATTAATAAATCCTGGTACTGATACAGCGTGTACTTCAGAGGCTAAACGCACATCTAACGGAAAGTAATCAACATTCATTTGTAATTGTTGAATGTCTAACCAATGAACTTGTTTGATTTTATCCGTTAGTAAATTATCAATGACATATCCAGCAAAGTTAATTGGGTCTTTTGCAGAACCAAATGGTGGTGCATAACAGAATTCTAGTTGCGTTAAATCAAAGGCTGTCATCGTTGCACTAATCGCCACAGATAATGTGTCGATACGTTTATCAACACCACTAAAGCCAATGGCTTGTCCACCTAAAATACGACCATTTGTTGGATCAAATAAAATTTTCATTGCCATTTGTGAAGCGTCAGGATAATATGTGGCGTGATTATATGGATTTAGGAATATTTTATCATAAGGAATGTTGTGTCGTTTCGCTGTTTTTTCGTTAACACCAACCGAAGCTACTGTCATATCGAATATCTTAATAATAGAAGCACCTTGTGTTCCAATATATGTAGAAGGAATATTGCATAAATTATCGGCAACGATACGACCTTGTTTATTGGCAGGTCCAGCAAGAGGAACGTATCCTTTTGTTTTAAGTGTACGATCAGTAATTTCAATAACATCACCAGCTGCATAAATATGGTCAACACTAGTTTGCATGTGATCATTGACGATAATTGCTCCACGATCATTTAGTGCAAGGTTTGCGGTTTTTGCAAGAGATGAATCAGGTGTTACACCAATGGCTAAAACGATAAAATCAAAAGGGATATCGTTACTATCAATCGTTGCGATTAAACAGTTGTTTCCTTCTTGAATTTTTTGTAATGATTTGCCAGTGATGACATCAATGCCGTTTTGCATCAAATAACGTTCTACACCTTGAGCTAATTCATAATCAATTGGTGCCATTACTTGATTTGCCATTTCAACAAGAGTAACATCAATACCGCAATGACGTAAGTTTTCCGCCATTTCAATACCAATAAAACCACCACCGACAACTAAAGCATTGTTTGCACCTTTTTTTGATGCGATGATTTTATCCATGTCTTCTAGTGTACGTAGAGTAAATACATTAGGTAATTGTGATCCATGAAATGGTGGACGAATAGGTTCAGCTCCCATTGTAAGAACTAGATCATCGTACCTTTCTTTTGTGATTTCATTCGTTAAACAATTTTTAAAGATAACTACTTTATTATCTTTATCAATTTCAATGGCTTCGGTATTAACACGTACATCAATATTAAATTTATCTTTGAAATCATTAACGCTTTGAACATTTAAACTAGAACGATTTTTAATAACTCCTGATACATGGTAAGGTAAACCACAGTTTGCGAACGATACAACACTTCCTTTATCAACCATGATAATGTTGCAGTGTTCATCGAGACGACGTAAACGAGTAGCGCAGCTTGCCCCTGCCGCAACTCCACCAACGATAATTACAGTCTTTGTTTTATTCATATATTCTCCTTTTTCTGTTCTTATTAATTTTATCACAAAAGTTAGGACCGACCAACTGATTATATGATTAAATAGAAAATATGGGTTGAATTATTATGTTTTGTCTGTATAATAAGTTGTGAAATTAATAATTTCACAAATGGAGGGAAAGATGAAAAAAATAGTAGGATTATTTTTAGCTCTAATGTTGGTTGTATCATTAACATCATGCCAAGCTAAAGAGAAAAAATTCCAAGGAACAGCAAAAGGTTTCTCTAGTGACATCACAGTTGAAGTAACATTTGATGATGCTAAAAAGATTACCGACATTAAAGTAATTTCATCAAAAGAATCAGCGGATATTGGTGAAGTAGCTCTTCCTAAGATGGTTGAAAAAGTAGTAGGGGCAAATAGTACAAATGTTGACGTTGTTACAACAGCAACAGTAACATGTGTCGCATTTATCGATGCGGTAAATGCAGCGATTAAAGCAGCAGGGCTTAATCCAGCAGACTACCAATCTGTTGTTAAGCAAGACGTGAAGAAAACAGCAGAAACAAAAGATGTGGATGTGGTTGTTATTGGTGCTGGTGGTGCTGGTATGGTGGCAGCTATTGAAGCAGCAACTGCTGGTAAAAAAGTACTTATCGTTGAAAAAGCACCTTTAGTTGGTGGAAACACAAGTCGTGCTACAGGTGGTATGAATGCAGCTAATACGGTATATCAAAAAGAAGCAAAAATTGAAGATACAGTGCAACTATTCATTGATGATACAATGAAGGGTGGAAAAAATATTAACGATCCAGAACTAGTAAAAACGATGGCAGAACAATCATCGGCAGCGATTGATTGGTTAGCTTCTATCGGCGCAGTATTAAAAGATGTTGGTAAAGCTGGTGGCGCAAGTGTTAACCGTGCTCATCGTCCAGTAAATGCTGAAGGAAAGATTTTATCAGTAGGTAGTTATTTAGTTCCAATTTTTGAAGAAAATTGTAAAAAACTTGGTGTTGAAATTTTACTTGAAACTCCAGCAAGCAAAATCATCGTACAAGATGGAAAAGCAGTTGGGGTAATGGCAAGTTCAGCGGCAGTTGATTACACAATCAATGCTAAAAACGTTATTATTACAACAGGTGGTTTTGGTGGTAACTTAGAAATGGTTGCAAAACTTAAACCAGAATTAAAAGGATATGTTACAACGAATGCGCCAACAATTACTGGAGATGGTATTGTTATGGCACAAGAAGTTGGTGCAGCTACAGTCGATATGGAAATGATTCAAATTCATCCTACTGTTGTTCAAGCAAATGGTGCATTAATTACTGAATCACTTCGTGGTGATGGTGCAATCTTAGTAAACGTTGAAGGAAAACGTTTCATCGATGAAACATTGACAAGAGATGTTGTATCAGCTGGTGTTATCGCTCAAAAAGAGTCAGTAGCTTGGTTAATTGTTGATGGTAAAATGTTTGAAGATTCAACGGTAATTCAAGGCTATGTTAAAAAAGGTTATATGGTTGAAGGCGCAACTCTTGCTGATTTAGCAAAAGCAATGAGTGTTGATGCAGCGACACTTGAAACAACAATGAAAACATGGGTTGATAGTGTTAAAGCAGGAAAAGATGCTGAATTTAATCGTCCTGATTTAGATAAAGCAAAATATGATTTATCAGTAGCTCCTTACTATGCAGTGAAGATTGCTCCAGGGGTGCACCATACAATGGGTGGAATTAAAATTAACAAATCAACACAAGTATTGAACGAAAAAGGTGAAGTTATTCCAGGATTATTTGCGGCTGGTGAAGTAACTGGAGGCGTTCATGGTGCTAACCGCTTAGGTGGAAATGCAGTGTCAGATATCGTTGTATTTGGACGTATCGCTGGTAAAGAAGCAGCTAAATAATGAAGTAAAGTATCTATGAAAATAGGTACTTTTTTTAATTTGTAATAATATCAAATCATATTTTTACAATTTATTGACTTATTTTTGTAATGTAGTAAAGTTAATAGGTATGGAGGTATAGGGATGGAAAATGAATTAATATTTACAAGCGATGACTGTGCTGGCTGTAATCGTTGCATTGCATCATGCCCTGTCATGTATGTAAATAAGGCCTCTAAAAAAAATGGTAAAAATCATGTTGCGATTCAAGCAGACGCTTGCATTCACTGTGGCAATTGCATTAAAGGATGTAGCCATCTTGCCCGAGAATACAGTGATGATACAAAGCGTTTCTTTCGTGACTTATCACATAATGAAAATATTACATTACTTGTAGCACCATCCTTTTTTGCAAACTATCCAAAAAATGCACATCAAATTTTAGGTTATTTAAAGTCAAGGGGAGTAAAATCCATCCTTAGTGTTGGCTTTGGTGCCAATATTACAACGTGGGGCTATATTAATTATATTCATCAACATAATAAAAAAGGTGCAATATCACAAGCTTGTCCGGTCGTTGTTGATTATATTGAAAAATACGCTCCTGAATTATTGGATAACTTAGTGCCAATTCATAGTCCAGTGATGTGTAGTGCGATTTATCTTAAAAAATATGGAGGTAATACCGATAAATTAGCTCTATTAAGTCCATGTGTTGCGAAAAAAGCTGAAATTGATAGAAAAGAAAATAATGGATTAATTAACTATAATATTACCTTTTCTCATTTAATGAAGGAAATAGAAGGTATTGATATATCAACCTATAATGCTGATTTTGATCATAATAATGGTTTAGGAATGGTGTATCCAATGCCTGGTGGGTTAGCAGCTAACGTTAGACATTTTATCGGTAACGACGCTATTGTCCGCCAAGTAGAAGGTGAATTGGTGATGCCTGCATATCTACAAAAATTTGCGAAAATGGTAAAAAATAACGATGAATTACCAACCTTGGTTGATGCTTTAAATTGTAGTATGGGATGTCTCTATGGAACAGGTGTCGAAGATAGAGATTGTGAAGGCGAAAAAGTGTTGTTGACGCTATTAAAACAAAAGACTGTTACAACAAAAGAAGGGTGTTGGAGTACTGATATTCCGGTTGATGAACGATTACGATTGTTAAATGAACAATTTTCGATGTTGAATTTAAATGATTTTGTTTGTGATTACACCAATAATGAAATTATTCATCTCGTTGATGATAACGATTATAAAATACAAGAAGCATATCATCGATTACATAAATATAACGTTCAAGAAAGAACGATTAATTGTGGTGCTTGTGGTTATAAAACATGCCATAATATGGCTGTAGCTATAGCTGAAGGATATAATTATGAAGAAAATTGTGTTTATTATTTAAAATATAATTTAGAACGTGAAAAGAATAAATTAAATCACACCATTGAAGATTTAGAGAGAGTTCGTTCGATTTTAAAAATGAAAGCTGAAACTGATGCGATGACTGGTGTATATAATCGTCATGGTTTACAAGAATTGGTTCAAAAAATTTTAAAACGGGACACAGAAAATGAAAAATTCGCTTTTGGATTGTTGGACTTAGATGGGTTAAAAATGGTAAATGATACTTTTGGTCATTTTATTGGTGATGAAGCAATTAAACTATCAGCTCTTGCCTTAAAAGAATCATTGCGTAAACAAGATGATATTGCTCGTATCGGTGGTGATGAGTTTGTGTTTATTTTGCGTGGAGTTACATCGATTCAATCAATTAAAGAAATCGCTGAACGAGCCCTGCATAAAGTAAAGAAATACGGTGAAACGATTAAATTAGAGTTAGCAGCCTCGATTGGTGTTAGCGTTATGCCAGATGATGGTACAACATTTGAAGATTTGTATAATAAAGCAGATATTGCTTTATATGAAGCAAAAAGTAAAATTTACGATAAAGTAGTTATATATAACAAAAAGGAAAGTTAACTTTCCTTTTTTATTGCCGAAGGTAAATACCACGTGCTATGCGCGTGGTAATAGACTTTT
>CAZTII010000076.1:0-7757 GCA_964613305.1 uncultured Erysipelotrichaceae bacterium | reverse complement strand
ACAATGGAAATTCACGAATTTTTATTTCCTATATTTTCACCGAAACTCAAAATTATTAACTTATATGATTCATAATGAAATAATTATAGAAAAAAGTAGACAATAACCAATGTCTACTTAATGAAAAATGACAATACAATCAATACTAAACCAATACCATATCCTAAAAAAGGAATATTGAAATATGTTAATCCTATACTTACAATAAATCCAAGCAAAAGTCCAACAAAGAAAGGTTGAACCTTATCATTTTTTGTGATTGATTCGACTAGTTGTCTTAGAAAGCTAGAAGGATCTTTAAAAGATTGTACGACAGCCAATGATGAAAACAAACAAACAACACTATTCATTCGTTGACCATTCCCAGTAATAAAACAACTGATAATCATGGCAATACCAAACGACAAGACAATTAATTTTTTATTGCCATTCAACGCTTTTATATCAAATAATTTCAATTCTTTATTTTTAAATGTTCCGGAAAATAACATCGCAATACTAGAAAACATAATTCCTCTACCGAAAATAGCGCCAATAATTCCAATCGTTCCACCATATTGTCCAGCTTGAGCATTTGTAAGCCATGATAGTATTGGTGGTAAATCAAACATCGAAGCAACAAACAACAATGCTGATGTTCCTAAAGCAACTAATAACGCTTTAGGTTGTTTCACATTATCAATGATATTACTAAACATTCCTGTTATCCCTGAAAATAAAACTTTAAATGTAGATAATGTTTCAGCACTACCCATCACAAAATAATTATCTAATACCATTTCTCCCGGTTGATTGCTCGCTTGTACAAGAAAAGCATTATTCAACTGTTGACTAACCGTTTCTTTCACTGCCTCTACTTTCGGTTTAAATGGATTTGCTAATTTTCTTTGTTTTGCTGTTGGTTGACAATCATCACAAAATTTATTATTTCCAGTAATTTCTTTTCCACATTTCTTACAAGAATGAACAATATTTTTCAATGGTGGCATGGTATTTGAAATAATTACCTTATCTCCTTGTTGACTTACTATTTCTACCACTTCTTGAGAAGAACCACAGTACTTACAAAACTTACTTCCTTCAACAAGTTCTTTTCCACATGTCTTACAACGATTCCTTTTTGGCATATCGTTAGAAACAACAACGTCAACAGCCCCTGCGCTTACTATTTCTACCACTTCTTGAGAAGAACCACAGTACTTACAAAACTTACTTCCTTCAACAAGTTCTTTTCCACATGTCTTACAACGATTCCTTTTTGGCATATCGTTAGAAACAACAACGTCAACAGCCCCTGCGCTTACTATTTCTACCACTTCTTGAGAAGAACCACAGTACTTACAAAACTTACTTCCTTCAACAAGTTCTTTATGACATTGAATACAGTGTTGTACTTTTATTTCAACTCTTTTTTCTACTTGAATTTTACCTACTTCTTTTCCACAATTTTTACAAAACTTTACTCCTGGAAAAAGTGGTTGTTTACAATATTGACAGACGTTATATTCTTGTTTTACTTGTATTGGTGAACCACATTTTTTACAAAATTTAGCTGTCGCTAAACATTCCTGACCACAACGTGGACATCGACTCATGGTTGTACCTCCTAATTTTTTTTACCGCATGACGGACAAAATAGTGCGTCATCTTCTAATTTTTCATGACAATACAAACATTGTTTGCTTTCATGTTTTCTTTTAATAAGGGATACAGGTAAGTCTTGTACATCTTCTAGATTTCTACCTTTGCATCCTTCATTAATCTCGTAATCAATCATTTGTTCTAGTGAAGCCTCTGGTACATCCCATTCATCATCTTCGCTCCAACCACGCCAACTATATGCTTCTTGACTGTCTTCATCAATGGATAAATATTCTGCAACCTTATCATCTAATATCGATGCAATTTCCATAAAACGGTTTTTACCACATTGTAGTTCAATATCCTCTTCTTCTTGTCCACCAATTAAAATTGTATATTTTACTTCATCTAAAAATACTTGGGTAATTTTATGCCATAAAATGGCACCACGAGAACTATTATCTTTCGTATAATGTCCATTATTAAAATCATCCATTCCATCTTTAAAACCCCAAACTTGTGGTAAAAATCCGGTTTTATAATTTCTAATTTCTGTTTTTGAAAAAATACCTAATTCATTAATTACGTATTCAGTAGCTAGTGTCGTATTACTTTTTTTCTGAGGTGCTTCAAATGTCCAAGTTATTATATTCTTCATATGGTATTCCTCAACTCTTTCTATATTTAGATTAAGTCTATAGTAACTATTTAACAATCACCCTATTGGGTGATTGTTTCGTCGATGCGGTATACTACAATATTTATAATCATTTGAAAGGAGTACACCTATGTTTTGTGAAAATTGCGGTACAAACGTAGCAAACGATGCACAATTTTGTACAGGATGTGGATCAAGAATGCAACAACCATCAAAAATGGTATCACCTGCCCCATTTAACGGAAGTTTTGGTCCACCTAAAAATAACAATAGCGATTACGGCGTTATGACAGTAGGACAATGGATTGCAACGATTCTATTATGTGGAATTCCAATCGTCAATGTAATATTATTGTTTAGTTGGTCTTTTTTTGGACAACCAAACCAAAATAAAAGAAACTATGCTCGTGCTATGTTAACACTAGTTATTATTGCTTCCATGATATTAATGCTTTTAGGCTTTTTAGGTTTCAATATTTTTTCGGTTTAGCTTTATTGTCTAAAAGGTCATTAAGTGGTATTATTAGTACATGTCTAAGGGGAGATTTACTTGATACCAACTAAAAAAGAAGCTTTGCTATCTACTATTTCGTTATCATTCTTTTTTTCCTTCTTATTATCAGTTGTGTTTGAAGGAAAAACATTATATGCTTTAGCTATTTTAAAACACATAGAACCTAAATTAATGATGAATTGTGCTATTGTTTCCCATGTTCTTGGTTTATTAATAGCACCTTTCTTTGTGCGCTACAGCATAAAAAAAATAATGTTTATATCCGTATTTTTAAGTGCTTTTTTTAGCACTTTATTTTTCTTTTCTAACATGATACTTTGGCTTATCGCATGCGTAGTAGCAGGCTTCTTCTCAGGTCTTACGGTAGCTTTATGGGGAGCTTATCTTCAAACGATAGCATCAAGTATCGGTTATTTACAAAGTGTTGCGATAACATTAGCACTATCAAATATTTTAATGGTTATCATTGATTCTATTACTTTATTTATAAATCCTTTTATTGGTTTAATAGTAGCTATTGGTTTTAGTTTAATTTCACTACTAATCCCAACAATTCCAATTGAGTTAAAACCTTCCGTAACAACAATGACAAAACAACAAAACGATACAGTATTTTACCTCTATTTTTTTATAGTGATATTAGCTATTAACTCTGGTTTAATGTATCGCGTATTTAATCCTCATTTTAAAACAATCGTCCAAGACTTTAGTTCTTTTTGGGTTATTCCCTACATTGTAACAATCATTATCATCGCAAAGAAAAAAATCGATGTAACACGCGATAGCATTCATTATACGTCCATGTTGTTGATGATGATTTCATTTCTGCTTATGTTATTTTAAAACCTTCCATTCTAAGTTATTTTTTAATTAACACCTTATTACTTACGTCATTTGGTATTTTTGATTTGTTTTGGTGGATAATGTTAACTAAACTTACACAACAAAACACAATTACTATTTTTTCAACAGGTTTAGCATGTAATGTATTTGGCGTTATTATTGGTAATGGTATAAGTAGTTTAAATGAAGCTCAACTTATCTTACAAAGTCATATTACCGCCATTGCCCTTACTATTTTATGTACTGCCATGGTTATTTTAGTGTATCTAAACAAAAAAATGACGCTTCTTTCTTCACTACCGATTACAACCGTCACTATACCACTTGGTTATGATTTATTAACACAACGCGAATTAGATGTTATCGATGCCATAATAAGTGGTAAATCCAACAAAGAAGTAGCAATAACGCTATTTATTAGTGAAAATACTACTAAAACACATTTAAAAAATATATATCATAAATTAAATGTAAATTCTCGAATGCAGTTAGTTTCTTTAGTCCAAGAATATCATAAATCTGTTCGATCAAACCATTAAAAAAGCGGAATTAATTTTCCGCTATTTTTTTTAGTAATTGTTTTTTTCGATTGCAAAGAATGCTTGAGAATATCCACAAAGTGGACACATTTTAGGAGCATTTTTACCAACCATTGTAAATCCACAGATTTCACATTGCCATACAGCATCATCAGCTTTAGAGAATACTTGGTTTTCTTCAACATTTTTCAATAATGCTAAGTAACGTTCTTCATGAGCTTTTTCGATTTTAGCAACCATGTCCATTTGAGCAGCGATTTTTGTAAATCCTTCTTCACGAGCTGTAGCTGCAAAACCTGCATACATATCAGTCCATTCGTAGTTTTCTCCACCTGCAGCCATTTTAAGAGCTTCTGCAGTTGTAGGTAATTTACCTTCGTTCATTGCTTTGAACCATAAGAATGCATGTTCTTGTTCATTACGTGCAGTTTCTTCAAAGATTTGAGCGATTTGTTCCATACCTTCGCTACGAGCGATTGCTGCAAAATAAGTGTATTTGTTACGTGCTTGACTTTCTCCTGCGAAAGCTGATGCTAAATTTTGTTCTGTTTTAGATCCTTTGAATTCCATTTTCCATTCTCCTCCATAAGTTGGTTATCAGTACTGCATTTAGTACATATCGTATGGAACGTAATATCATGACCATAGATAGGTCGATCAAGTTCTTTTGATAACTCTTCATCTAACTGCGATAAATACGCTTTCGATAAATCTTCATATTGACCACAACGAATACACTTTAAGTGATAATGTGGTTCAATATTACCATCAAAATAACACACACCTTGATCAACTAAGCGAGAAATTTTTCCTGATTCAGCCAAATGATTTAGATTGCGATAAACCGTCGCGATACCAATTTTCGGATTATGCGCTACCATTTCCAAGTACACATCTTCTGCCTTCATGTGTCGATTCTGACCTAAAATCGTTTCATAAACTTCTTGCCTTTGCTTAGTTTGCCTATAATTCATTCCATCACTTCCTTATTGATAACTATTATCATTATATAATAATTTATTCGCATTTCAAGTGATTTGCTCACATAAATTGTAATTTTTTTGTTTAAATTAGTTAGTGTATTCTAACGTTAATTACAACTAACTAAAAATATATTGACTTTTTTTAATTATTTGCTACCGCTTACATTAACGGTTTCTTGACTTGACAAATGTATACATCACTTTTATTATTAACATATATAGAAAGAGGAGAACATGAGAACAATTTATAATTTAAACCAAGATTGGCTTTTCTCAAAAGAATTTAATGAACAAAATTTAACGTCATCGTACAACCCATCAAATTTTTATCCAATTGATTTACCTCATACATTTAATGATAGTGATGCCGCAAGTGGACTTGAATTTTATCGTGGTCAAACAATTTATCGTAAGAAATTCAACTGTACTGAAGTATTAATGAATCAATGTCTTTTTATTGAATTTGAAGCAGTTAGTTTAGAATCAGATGTATATTTCAATGATACCTTTTTAGGACATCATCAAGGTGGATTTAGTACATTTAGATACGATATTACCAACTTAATGAAACTTCAAGAGAACGAATTAGTAGTTGTTGCGGATAATCGTTATAACGATACTGTTTATCCATTAATGGCAGACTTTACATTCTGTGGTGGTATTTATCGTAATGTAAACTTAATTGCGGTTGATCATGTACACTTCGAATTATTGGATCAAGGTGGTCCTGGTGTTTATGTAAAACAACGTTCAATTACCAAAGAAAAAGCGTTGATTGATGTTACATGTACTATTGTTTCCGCTACTAAAACTGACGATGTTCGCTTAAAAGTAGAAATATTTGATGCAGATGGTTCACAATTAGACTATGTATACAAACAAGTAAAAGTAAATGAAACAGTAACAGTAACACTTGAAGTAGACAATCCTCATTTATGGCACGCTACGGCCGATCCATATTTACATGATATCGTTGCTTCAATTGAATCATTCAATGAAGTATGCGATGAAGTACAAATTCCTACAGGTTTACGTTACTTCACAGTTGATAGTAAAAAAGGATTTTTCTTAAATGGTGAACATCTTCGTTTAAATGGTGTAAGTCGTCATCAAGACCGTTTAGATAAAGGTTGGGCTATTTCCTACGAAGACATGGAAGAAGACATTTTATTGATACGTGAAGTAGGTGCTAATTCTATCCGTCTAGCTCACTATCAACACAATCGTTATTTCTATGAACTTTGTGATCGTTTAGGTTTTGTCCTTTGGGCCGAAATTCCATTTATCTCTAAAGCAAGTCAAACTGATTTAGAAGGATTAAATGCGATGAGTCAAATGGAAGAACTTATTAAACAAGTAATGAACCATTCTAGTATTTTCTTCTATGGCGTTCAAAATGAAATTCAAATCGGTGGTAATAAAGATTACGTTTATGACATCTGTAAAAAATTACACGATCGCGCTAAAGAATTAGATGATACTCGCCTTACTACTTTAGCGAACGTAATGATGGTTGAACCAGATGATCGCTACAATTTTGTAACAGATATCGTAGGTTACAATAAATACTATGGTTGGTATATTGGAAAAGCAGAAGACTTCAATTGGATTCATGAATTCCATGCGATTAATCCAGATAGAGCACTGTGTATTTCTGAATATGGTGTCGAAGGAATTTTACAATACCATACCGAAAATCCAGCATGTAAAGACTACACTGAAGAATATCACGCTTTAACACATGAAATTATTTGGGATATATTCAAAGAAGCTGATTTCTTATGGGCTACTTATTGTTGGAATATGTTTGACTTTGGTGCAAACATTCGTGATGAAGGTGGTATTAAAGGACGTAACAATAAAGGCTTAGTAACTTTTGACCGCAAAATTAAAAAAGATGCCTTCTATTTATATAAAGCATCTTGGAGTGATGAACCTGTATTACACATCACTAGTAAACGATATGTTTTACGTCACAACGTTGTAACTGATATTAAGGTTTATACAAACTGTTGTAATGTTACTCTATTTGTAAATGGTGAAGAAAAAGAAACACTAACAAATACAAGCAATCGTGTCGTATTTAAAAACGTTCAATTAACAAAAGAAACAAAAATTAAAGTTGTTAGTGATTGTGGACAAGTGGACATTGCACGTTTTGAATTATGCGATACTGCGTATGAACCATACATTTTACCTAACGAAGATAAAGGTGGAGTTGCGAATAACTGGTTTGAAATTCCAGAAGAATATTTAAACAATGAAACATCTCTAGAAATCGTAATCGATCCAAATTACTACAGTAGTGCTGATAAAATATGTGTGTTATATGAGAATCCTGACACTCTTGCCGTAGTTCGTCAATTTATGCCAGCAATGGAAGGTAACGATCAAATGGATATGATTAAAAATATGACACTTGATATGATTAAACAATTAGCTGGTAATAAATTACCACAAGCGTTATTGGATGCAATGAATTTACAGCTTCAAAAAGTTAAAAAATAAGTTAAAGAGGTGTGAAAACACCTTTTTTTATAACCATTTGTTCCACAAGTGGCATGTAACTCCCTGTAAGGGCCTATGGCTGCATAGTCCTTCGACTATCGAAGCCTGACAGCTGCAGCATTTTCACTGAC
>CAZTII010000075.1:0-7968 GCA_964613305.1 uncultured Erysipelotrichaceae bacterium | reverse complement strand
TCAATTAAATTAATCTAAATTTTCACCGTTTGATTGAATAACTTGTTTGTACCATTCAAACGATTTCTTTTTACTACGTTTTAATGTTCCATTACCATAATCATCGCGGTCAACATAGATAAAACCGTATCTTTTACTCATTTCACCAGTTCCAGCTGAAACTAAGTCAATTGGGCCCCATGTTGTATATCCTAATAAGTCAACACCATCAAACTCAACTGCATCACGCATTGCTTGAATATGTTGTCTTAAATAGTCAATACGATAATCATCATTGATGCTTCCATCTTCTTCCACAACATCTTTTGCCCCTAAACCATTTTCTACAATAAACAATGGTTTTTGATAACGATCATAAATATTATTCATTGTAATGCGTAAGCCTAATGGATCAATTTGCCATCCCCATTCACTAGCTTTTAAGTATGGATTTGTCACTGAAGCAAAAACATTCGCTTCACTTTTTTCTTCATCTTGAGCGCTACTTGCACAACGTGATGTGTAATAAGAGAAGGAAATAAAATCAACCGTATGATCTTTTAATAGTTGTTTGTCTTCTTCAGTAATATCTAATTGAATATTTTTTCTTTCTAATAATTTTAATGCATAACTTGGATAATATCCACGACTTTGAACATCGATAAAGAAATAATTGTAATGATCCATCTCAATGGAAGCCATCACATCTTCTGGTTTACAAGTAAATGGATAAAAAGCACCTGCCGCAAGCATACAACCAATCATATTTTCACTATCGATTTCATGTGCTATTTTCGTCGCTAAGGCGGAAGCTACTAGTTCATGATGAGCTGCTTGCATCATCACTGCTTCTTTGTTTTCACCTTCTTCAAAATAAATTCCAGCTCCTAAAAATGGTAAATGTAAAATAATGTTGATTTCATTAAATGTTAACCAATATTTAACTAATCCTTTGTATCGAGTAAATAGTGTTGTTACTAAACGCTCATAGAAAGTAATTAGCTCACGATTTTTCCATCCACCATATTTCTTAATTAAATGAATTGGACAGTCAAAATGAGTAATTGTTACAAGAGGTTCAATATTTAATCGTTTACACTCTTTAAATATCTTTTCATAAAACAACAATCCTTCTTCATTTGGTTCTAGTTCATCTCCATTTGGATAAATTCTTGTCCAAGCAATACTTAAACGATAGGTAGTAAATCCCATTTCGGCAAACAATGCTAAATCTGACATAATATGTTCGTACATATTAATTGCACCAAGTGCCGGATAATAATGATGATCATCAATTTCTAACATTTTCATTGAACCTGATGTTACTTTAAAACGATCTGCACCATGAGGAATAACATCAACATTCGCTAGTCCACGACCACCAACATTGTATGCACCTTCACATTGATTTGCAGCTGTAGCTCCACCCCATAAAAAATCTTTTCTTAATCTCATCTTCTACCTCTTTCTATGATGTTACTATAGCATATTCTAAAAAAAACTACCGACTTTTTAAAAAGTTGGTAATTTTTTTCACTTTATTCTTTTTTGAATTTCTTCAGAAACAAATTCAACAATTTCTTTTGGAACAATTGGTGAAATATCACCTTTGTAATATGCAATTTCTTTTGCTATCGAACTACTTAAAAAAGAATATTCTGGTCGTGCGACAAAAAATAATGTTTCAATATCTTGATTTAACATCATGTTTGCGGTTGCTTGTTGAAGTTCATATTCATAATCGGCAACTGCTCGAATTCCTCGAATAATGACATGGGCACCTATTTTTTTAGCGTAATCAACAGTTAGTCCTTCACCAACAACAACTTTCACATTAGGACAATGCGCAACACATTTTTCAATCATAAACAATCGTTCTGAAGCGCTAAACATCGCTTTCTTACGACTATTTTCCATAATTACGACATCTACTTCATCAAACATTTTGCTGGCACGTTCAATAATATCTAAATGGCCATTTGTAATTGGATCAAAACTACCGGGATAACATGCTATTTTCATCACGAACCTCTTTTCTAAAATACGTTATTTTACACGTACCATATACAACTTCTTTAGTTTGAATAAAAGAAGTGGTTGAAATAATTTCTTCTTTACTGCTTTCACATAGTATTACACCATTATCTTTTAAACAATTCATCGATGAAATCTTTTCTAAAACATCATCGTAGTAATGACTAAAAAATGGTGGATCAACATAAATATAATCAAATTGTTTGTTTTCACATCGTTTTAAACAGCTTTTATAATCCAATTGATACACTTTAACTTGCTTATCTTTTACCATCGATAAGTTTTCTTTAATGATTGAAATTGCTTTAAAATCATTATCACACACTACTGCCTCATCAATTCCTCGCGATAAAAATTCAATGGCAATGCTTCCTGAACCAGAAAATAAATCCAATATGCTACCACCATAGAAATAAGGACCAATCGATGAAAACACTGCCTCTTTGACTTTATCTAAGGTTGGTCTAGTATGATCTGTAGCAAGCGTTTTTAGACGCCTAGAACGATATTCTCCCGCAACTACTCTCATACTATAACACCTTGTTTATATTGCGAAATAATAGCTTGTGAAAATCCAATAGCCATCAAAATTGAAACCGAACTAGAACCACCTGATGATATTAATAAAAGAGGAACGCCAGTTAAAGGAATTAAACCGGTAACACCACCAACATTTAAAATATAGTGTATTAATAAATACATCGCAGTTCCAATTAAAACAACTTTCGCTTTTTCACTTTTAATTAAAAAAGCATAGCGAAATAAACGAACAATAATAATTGTATATAATACTAACACAACTAAAAAGCCAACAAATCCTAATTCTTCAATTAATATTGTTAAAATAAAGTCAGAGTCTGATGCTGGAAAACGCGAATATTTACGAATAGAATTTCCTAAACCAGTTCCAGCAAAGCCACCAGTAACACAAGCTACAAGACCTAAAATTAATTGATACCCTGTTCCATGTTGATCAATAAAAGGATTGATAGCGGATAAGAAACGATTTTTTTGATATTCTTTTAGGGGTAAATGGTTAATAAAATCAACTCCCAAGGGTGATAATACGAATATAGCCGCAATCATTCCCAAGACAAATAAAACAGTGATGATCTTTTGATATTTAAGTAATTGTGGATGTTGCGGTATCAAAAATAAAATACAACCAATACCTAGCATAATCACCGCCGTACCTAAGTCTTTTTGTAATACTAACACAATAAAAACATACGTTAAAATAATAATCAATGGTGGTTTGATTAATTGAAAAGGATCTTTTTGTAATTTTTTAAGATCACACAAATATAATGCAATAATTAATATAATGACTAATTTTGAAAATTCTGATGGTTGAATGGTACCTAAATTGTTAGGTAAACGAATCCATGCTCGAGCTCCTGATGTTTCCGGGAAAAATAGCGCCAGAATAAGCGAAAAAAAAGTCAAAATAATAATTGAATAGATGTTTTCCTGAATTTTCTCAAAAGTAAATAATTTTGCACAAGCAAGCATTGCAATATAACCAACAACAGTAAATACTAATTGTTTTGCTAAAGAAAACATTTGAAATTGTAAATAACCTGTTTTTTGTACTGCTAATCCCATGGAAGCACTTGTTACCATTATTAAACCTAAGATAGAAAGTAGAATAACACTTCCATGTATCCAACTATCATAGTACTTTGGCATCTTAAAAGGTTGTTTTTTTTGTTTTTCTTGCATAAAAGTCACCTCTTTACTATTTTATCACACTTTTTACTTTTAAAATTTGAAATATTTGATAAAATAGAGTAGAAGGTGTTTTATGGAGATAAACAATAATACTATTATTAAAGATACAGATTCACTTATTCGTGAAAAATCACAACCAGTTGCTTTGCCATTGTCGCAAGAAGATGCATCATTAATGGATGCGCTTTTAACGTACGTAAGAGAATCAACTGATCCAATACTAGCAGAAGAAAAAAATCTAAGACCTGCAGTTGGTATTTCAGCCATTCAAGTTGGTGTTGCAAAACAGTTATGTGCTGTAGTTTGTAGTGATACTAACCGTCATGGTGATATCGTCAACTACGAATATGCTTTAGTCAATCCACGCATTATATCGCGTTCAACCCAAAAAGCTTACTTAGAGTCCGGCGAAGGATGTTTATCCGTCGGCGAAATGCATGAAGGATACGTTATTCGTCATGCACGAGTTACCATAAAAGCATTTGATGTATTACAAAATCAAGAGATCACCATTCGGGCAAAAGGCTTTTTAGCAATTGTTTTGCAACATGAATTAGACCATTTTAATGGTGTTCTATTTTATGACCGCATCAATAAGCGTGACCCTTTTATCCACATTCCTGATGCTCTTGTTATTTAAAAAGGAAGAGGTATTAAATGAAAGACACAAACGAAACACGCAACAATACTAGAAAGACGGCGCCGAGAAAAAAAACAATAATACCGCCTCTTAATGAAAGTAAGATAAATCGCAAAACAGATACTCTTGTTTATGCTTTAGGCGGACTTGGTGAAGTCGGCAAAAACATGTATGCAATAGAACACGAAAATGAAATCATTATTATTGATGCAGGAGTTCTATTCCCAGAAGAAAATTTATTAGGTGTAGACTATGTAATTCCTGACTATTCTTATTTAGTACTTAATCAGCACAAAATTAAGGCACTTGTTATCACCCATGGTCATGAAGACCATATTGGTGGTATTCCCTTTTTAGTACAAACTGTAAAAATCGACAAAATATACGCTTCACGATTTGCATCTTCTTTAATCACTAAAAAGTTAGATGAAAGAAAATTATCAAAAAGCGTGAAATTAATTACAATTAATGATGAATCACGAATTGCAACAAAACATTTTTCCATCGGTTTCTTCAATGTAGTTCACTCGATACCAGATGCATTAGGTGTTCTAGTCAACACCCCTAATGGTCGCATTGTCCAAACCGGCGACTTTAAATTTGACTTAACACCAATTGGTGGAAACTGTGATTATCAAAAAATGGCATACATTGGCCAAATTGGTGTAACACTACTATTGAGTGATTCAACCAACTCAGGAGTATCAGGATTCTCTATATCAGAAAAAAAAGTTGCACAATCACTGCTTGATCAAACAAGAAAAACACCAGGACGATTACTTGTATCCACTTTTGCATCCAATGTACTTCGTGTTGGCCAAATTCTAGAAGCAGCTGTACAATGTGGAAGAAAAGTTGCCGTATTTGGCCGTTCCATGGAAAACGTTGTTGAAATTGGTCGAAAATTAGGAACGATTCGCATTGATGAAAAACACTTTGTAACGCCATATGAATTAAATAACTACCCTGCTAATAAAATATGTATCGTATGTACTGGTTCACAAGGAGAGCCTTTAGCGGCATTAAGTAGAATTGCTAATGGAACGCATCGTTTTATTAAAATCATTCCAGGAGATACCGTTATATTCTCAAGCAGCCCAATTCCAGGAAATGCAGTAAGTGTTTCTGCGGTTGTTAATCAATTAACGCGCGTTGGCGCAAATGTTCTCGTTAACTCACCACTTACTTCATTACATACAACCGGTCACGCTTCACAAGAAGAACAAAAATTAATGTTACAACTTATAAAACCAAAATATTTTATGCCAATGCACGGTGAATACAAAATGTTAAAACAACATGCTGATACGGCAGTAGAAACTGGTGTTCCAAAAGAAAACTGTTTCATCTGTAGTAATGGTGATGTCGTTGTATTGAGAAATGAAACGTGTTTCTTCTCCAACGAAAGAATTCAAACAGACAATATTTACGTTGATGGTAATGATATTTCTGGATTATCGACTTCTGTTATCAAAGATCGTCAACTATTAGCTGATAATGGTTTAGTAGCTGTTATTGTAACGATTGACTCTCGCTACAATAAAATATTATGTCGACCAAACATTGTATCACGTGGATTTGTATTCATTAAAGAAAATCAAACCTTATTAAAGGAAGCTGAACTTGTAGTATATGATTCCATTAAAAAAGTAATGGAACAACGAACGACGTTCGGTGAATTAAAAAATTGTATTCGTTCTTCACTCGAACCATTTTTATACAAAAAAACAAATCGTAATCCAATTGTAATTCCTGTTATTTTAAATCAAAAGGCAGCAATGGAAGCAATGAAAACAAGAAAATCATCATAAAACAATACTTTTAAAAAAATACATTGAACACTAAGATATATCCTTAGTTCAATGTATTTTTACTATATTTTACTTTGAAGCGTTGATTCCTGCGATTCTGCCAAATACGATGATATCAGCTAATGCGTCACTACCTAAACGATTGGAACCATGAACTCCACCAGTAACTTCTCCTGCCGCATACAATCCTGGAATTACTTTACCTTCAGTAGAAATTACTTCAGCGTTTGTGTTTATTTCAATACCTCCCATCGTATGATGAACAGCTGGCACTGCTTTAATCATGTAATATGGACCAGTATCTACCTTACTTGGAAGTGATCGCTTATTGAATTCTGGGTCACTTTTAGCATCAACATAACTATTGTAGTTTTTAATTGTTTCTTTAAAATTATCTTTATTGATACCAAAGAATTCCGCAACTCCATCTAACGTATCAGCTTTCACCAATAATTTATTGTCATATAAATATTGAATTTCTGGACCATGATTTTCTAATAATTTTGAATTATCAAATCCATTTTGGTCCACAATTTCATAACAAGCACTTCCTGTTTGATTTTTAATAGCCATCGACATCACATCACGTCTACCCAACTCTTCTACAAATCGTTTTCCTTCAAGATTTACAATTACCGTATGACCATACAATCTTGCATCATCAAAGTACAATAATGTTCCCGTTAATGGATCGCAGATTGGATAGGTTTGAATGTATTCCATTCCAACTAAATTTGCACCAACTTTTTCAGCTAAAATAATGCCATCACCAGTTGATCCAACTGTGTTTGTCGATAATATTTTTTCATCCATATCTTTGTTGTATTTAATACGCATTTCTAAATTAGAACCAAAGCCACCAGTTGTTATAATCGTGCTTTTCGCAGTAAATTCATAATCATTGTCTTTACCTTCCGCTTTAACACCAACGACAGCGCCATCTTTTGTTATTAAATCAACCGCTTTTGTATCAACATACACTTTAATTTTTAACTCTTCAGCTTTTTTTGACATTTTTTTAATGATTTCTACTCCACTTGCATCAAGTGGAATAAGTGAACGTTTTACGGAATGACCACCAAAGAACATTAACTCCTCTTCCCATATAACGTTGCATTCATCTCTTAGCCATATTGCACCATCAAGCGCTTTATCCGCTAAAACACGTACTAGTTCTGGATTATTTTTGTTGTCTCCTCCTTTTAGTACGTCGCCATACATTAAATCAGGACTATCAACAATTCCTTCTTTTGCTTGAATCCAGTTGGCAGGAGCTGCATATTCAGCACCTGATATTAATGTATTGCCACCAACTGCATGCATTTTTTCAATCAATATAACATTAGCACCAGCTTTTTTCGCTTCAATCGCTGCCGCAAAACCAGCACCTCCACCACCAATAACAACCACATCAACCGTTTCACTAATAACTTTTTTTGTTGTTTGCGTTGATGTTGATGATACTTTCTTCAACATACCAACAGTTCCACCTGCCGCTTTAATCGCATTTTCAATCGCTTCTAAATAACCATTGGATGTCAGTGTAGCACCACTTACTTTATCAACAGCAATCGAATTTTGACTAAGTACAAGCTGTTTTAATGTATCCATCGCTTTATCAAAACCTTGTGTTTCGCCATGGCTTAGCACAACAACATCTGTAATTGTCGCATCAGCAAGCGTAACACTTACTTTAATATCTCCGCCCCTACCTTTACCAACTCCTTCAAATACTCCATCTTTAAGTGTTGAACTACTTTTACAACTACTTAG
>CAZTII010000074.1:0-8204 GCA_964613305.1 uncultured Erysipelotrichaceae bacterium | reverse complement strand
ACTAATTCACTCATTTTTGTGGATTAGTTTTTGTTTTGGGGTGTGAACAGTAACGTTATTGGGTTATTGCAACCTTGATTGGATCACTGATAGGAAGCAAGTTAACCATTTCACTTTCAGGATTAGAATTTGTGTTAACGGCATTATTTGTTGTGTTGTTTTTAGAACAATGGAAAAATAAAGAAAATCGTTTATCGGCGATGATAGGAATTTTCTGTACGGTTGTATCATTGTTGATATTTGGTTCGAAAAATATGGTTATTCCCGCAATGATTTTAATATTAATTGCGTTAGTAGGAGGTAAAAAATGACAACACTTCAACTACTATTGATGATTATCGCAGTTGCTTTAGCAACAATGATTACGCGTTTTACTCCTTTTTTCGTTTTTCCAGAAACAAAAACACCACCAGCACTCATCAGTTATCTTGGTAAGGTGTTACCAAGTGCAATGATGGGGCTGCTGGTGGTGTACTGTCTTAAAGATGTTCAGTTTACTTCTGGTACATATGGTATTGCTGAGATAGTATCTATTGCTTCGCTAGTAATTATTCATAGAGTAAAAAACAATGTTTTTCTAAGCATTATCGTCAGTACTATTATTTATATGGTACTATTACGATTTATATAGTTTAATGATATTTGTTTCATTTAAATGTTTAATTAATGAAATTGCAATAGGGGCACCAAGTAAGCCAACCATTCCGAATAAACGTGTACCGACAAACATTCCACTCAAAGTTAAAATAGGGTGTAAACCGATTTGTTCACCCACAATTCGTGGTTCTAAAATATTACGAATGATGGTTACAACAACATAAACAAGAAGAATACCAATACCTTGTGAAACATTATTTTGTATTAATGATATTATTCCCCATGGAATCATGATGCCACCAGTACCAAGAACCGGTAAAATATCGAAGAAGGCGATTGCTAAAGCGACGAAGGCAGCATTCTTGATGCCGATAATCCATAATCCAATCGCTAATTCAAGGAATGTCATTGTCATTATTTTAAGATACGATACAATAACAACACCTAATGTATTTAAAACATATGTTTTGATTGTAACGAATAATTGTTGTTGTTTTTCACTAAATTGTTTTTTAATAAAATCAACAATTACATCGTAATCAGAAGCAATGAAAAAGGTGGAGATAATGGATAGTAATGTTTTAATGAGTAATCCTGGTAATGCTGTTGCGTAGCCTGATAAGGAGCTAACTGCTTTAACAGAAATATTGCTAATTAAATTGCCGAGAGATTGAAAAAGTTTTACTACGCTTTCTTGAATGATATCTAGTACTTCAGGATCGATTTTTAAAAATAAATCATCGAGAGAAGTAAGGGCAGAACGAATAATTGGATCAAAGGTTGATGTATAAATCTTTGGTAAATCTCTAAAGAAAATCATTGCGAATGAAACAAGCTTTATTCCAATTAAAGAAATAAGTAAGCCAATTGTGCAATAAAATATGATGATTGTTACAATGACAAGTGGCTTATAGGCAATGTTGGTTTTTTTCGATAACCAAAGTGCTGGTTTTCGTAATATCGAGGCAAGGATAAAAGCAAGGATAAATGGTGAAAAATAATCCATTCCATATTTTAAACAAAGTAGGGTAAATGCAACAATCATTGTATAATAAATACTATTAACAATGAGTTCTTTCTTTTTTTCTAGGTTCATAAGTCCTCCACATGAGTTAATTGTAGAAAAATAAATGAGTAAAGTCAATTTTAAACGATGATAAGATATAATTATAACGATAAGAAGGAGAATAACAATGGGTGTTTATGAAGAAATAATTGAGGAAATACAATTGTATTTATCGACAGATATTGAAAAAGCGCGATATAAAATTGAAGAGGAATTATCGATGCCATATATTCCTTTAGAAATTGAAAAAAAATTAAAGGAACTTTACAAACAATGTACCCGTGAATCTAGCTCTTCGTTGATGAAAGAAGAAGATGAAATCATTGCTTCGTTATTTATGGATTCAAGTCATCAAATGATGGCTGTTAATTTATTGTTGAAACAAAATTTACGTCAATACATTGATGATATTCATCGTTATTTTGAAACAGAACCATACATTCCAGCAGCATGTTTATTAATCGAGGGAATGATTGAACAGTTAATTGATGAATCCTTTAATATTGAAAAAGATGGTTGCTTGATAACGTTTAATCCATCGTATTTACAACTATTATCGGATAATGAATCATTTTATAAAGCATTAGATTGTTTAGAACAATGGTTTGCATATGATAATCCAAGCCAATTTCAAATGGCAAAACAATGTTTTATTCACGAAGCATATTGTAGTTATCCACTTTTATTAGAGGATGATGATGCGTATAGTTTAGCTGTTGCGGTTGCTCATCTATTAATTACATCGATGAATGATGAAGAAGAATGGGAAAAATTTGTGAAAGAACATCAAATAACTACAAACAAAATCATGAAATTATCAAATTATTAAAATAAAACGATTAGATTGTTTGAATTAGAGATAGTTTTTGATATAATATGTAGGCTAATATTTAGGAGGAAGCAATCAATGTCAAATTGGACGTTATTAGAAAAATCAACAGGTGAATTAAGAATTACAATAGATGGACAAGCTTGGAAAGATGGTCAAGAAAAAGCTTTTAATAAAATTGCTAATTCAGTATCATTACCAGGTTTTAGAAAAGGAAAAGTTCCTACACACATTTTAAAACAACGTATTTCTACAAATGAAGTAATGCAATCAGCACTTGATATGATGATCAATGATTTATATGTTGCTGCTTTAAAGGAACATGATTTAATGCCTATTGCTCAACCAACACTTTCTATTGAAAGTATTGATACAGAAGCTGCTGTTTTAGTATGTACTGTAGTCATTATGCCTGAAGTTTCATTAGGTGATTACAAAAACATTAAAATGGTTGTAAGTGATAGTGATGTTACTGAAGAAGAAGTAAGCGCTGAAATTAAAAAAGCATGTGCTAAATATTCTGAATTAGTGACAAAAGAAGGTGCTGTAGCATTATCTGATACTGCAGTTATCGATTTTGATGGTTATTTAAATGGTGAAAAATTTGATGGTGGTTATGGTGAAAATCATTCATTGAAAATTGGATCAAATAGTTTTGTTCCAGGATTTGAAGAACAACTAATTGGTTGTGTTGCTGGTGAGGAAAAAGATGTTAATATTACTTTCCCAGAAGATTATTATCCAGAATTAGCTGGCAAAGATGTTGTCTTTAAAGTAACAGTGAAAGAAGTTCAATCGGAAGTTTTTCCTGAACTAGATGATGAGTTTGTAAAAGACTTAAACATTGATGGTGTTGAAACTGTTTCTGCGTATGAAGAAATGATTAAAAATGATCTTACAGTTGCTAAGAAAAATGCTAATAAAAAAGAAGCAGAAGACAATTACTTTGAAGCTTTATTTGATGTTTGTCCAGTTGAAATTCCAGATGTTATGGTGGAAGATGAGAAAAATCGTGCACTTCAAGAATTCGCTTATAACTTTAATGAACGAGGTGGAGAAGCAGGATTTAAACAATTTTTACAATCGATTGGTATGAGTGCTGAACAATTAAAAGAAACACTTGGCGCTAATGCTGAGCAAAAAGTTCGTTATGCTTTAGTATTACGTGCAATTGGAAAAGCGGAAAACATTGAAGTATCAGATGATGATGTAGTTGCAGCATTCAATGATGAAAGAATGACATTTGATGTAATTAGTAAAACATACAATGTTAGTGCAATTAAGAATGAATTAATTGTCAATAAAGTAAGTACTTACTTATTAAATAACGCAACAGAATAAGACGAATCTCGTCTTATTTTGTAAGATGGAGGAAAATATGAAAAAAGGTTTAATGGTGACAATTCCTGTATTAGGTACACGTGGAATTGTTATATTTCCAAGTCAAGAAATCGTGATTGAAGTTGGAAGAGATGTTAGCTTAAATGCGGTGTATGCTGCAGAAACATTAGCTGACAAATTTATGTTTGTGTTAAGCCAAAAAGATGCGTCTAAAGTCGATTTAGAGAAAGATAACATGTATTCTTTCGGTACACTATGTTCGATTAAAGGATACCGTAAGAAAGATGGATTTATTAAATTAACGTTGGTTGGAGTTCAACGGGCAAAGCTTGTTACGTTGTATGACGGCGAACGATATTGGACTGCTGATATTGAGTTATGTGAAGATGTTGTTGGTGATAGCATTGAAGAATTAGCTTTAATTAAACAAGTTGGAGCTAAATTAGAAAATTATGCTTCTACAACAAGTAATTTTCCAAATGAAATTATTGGTTTATTGTCTGAAGGAATATCAGCGCGTGATTTAAGTGATCGTTATTGTCAATATATTACGATGAACTATGACTTGAAACAACGTTTTTTAGAAACGCTCTCTATTAATGAGCGTCTATTAATGGTAATTCAACATATGGAAACTGAAAATCAGATGAAAGTTGTTGAACAAACGATTAATGCGAAAGTAAAAGAACGTATCGATGATGGCCAAAAGGAATATTATCTTCGTGAAAAAATGCGTGCGATTAAAGAAGAATTAGGCGATGTAAGTAATTTAGTCGATGATACTGCTGAAATTCGTCGTCTAGTTCAAGAAAATCCTTATCCACAACATGTTAAAGATAAGATATTAGAAGAATGTACACGTTTTGAAATGCTTCCTGCCGCAAGTGGTGAAGCATCGGTTGTTCGTACATACATTGATTGGTTATTAAAAACACCTTGGTATCAAACAACAGAAGACAATGGTGATTTAGATGTTGTTTTACAGCGATTAAATGAAGATCATTACGGTCTAGAAAAGATTAAAGATCGTATTATGGAATATATCGCTGTAAAAGAGATGACAAACTCATTGAGTGCTCCTATTTTATGTTTAGTAGGCCCTCCAGGAGTTGGTAAAACATCATTAACAAAATCAATTGCACGAGCTATTGACCGTAAATTTGTAAAAATTTCTCTTGGTGGTGTTCGTGATGAATCAGAAATTCGTGGTCATCGCCGTACGTATTTAGGAAGTATGCCAGGAAGAATTATTCAAGGAATGAAAAAAGCTGGAGTGATTAATCCGGTATTCTTAATTGATGAAATTGATAAAATGGGTGCTGATTACAAAGGTGATCCAAGTAGTGCGATGTTAGAAGTTTTAGATCCAGAACAAAATAAAACATTTAGTGATCATTACATTGAAGAAAATTATGATTTATCGCAAGTAATGTTTATCGCTACTGCGAATTATTTGGATGAAATTCCACATGCATTACAAGATCGTTTAGAAATCATTCATTTATCAAGTTATACTGAAGTTGAAAAAATGAACATTGCGATCAACCATTTAATACCAAAACAATGTAAGATGAATGGTCTTACTTTAAAACAGTTTAAATGTGGTGAAGAAGAATTGTTGTATTTAATTCGTCACTATACTCGTGAAGCAGGTGTTCGTCAATTAGAACGTGTGATTGCTTCATTATGTAGAAAGACTGTTTTAGCGATTCTTAAAGAAAAGAAAAAATCAGTTAAAATTACGAATGCTCTTATTAATACATGGCTTGGTAAAGAATTATTTGAATACGGTACAAAAGAAGCGACGAATCAAGTTGGTGTTGTTACTGGGTTAGCGTATACATCGTTTGGTGGCGATGTCCTTCAAGTAGAAGTTACGTATTTTGAAGGAAAAGGTAAATTGAATGTTACTGGTAAACTTGGTGAAGTAATGAAAGAATCGACGGAAATTGCCTTAGATTACATTAAATCCAATGCAACAAAGTTAAATATTGATGCTACTTTCTTTGAAAAACATGATATTCATATTCATGTTCCAGAAGGGGCTGTACCAAAAGATGGACCAAGTGCAGGTATTACGTTAACGACCGCATTAGTTTCTGCGATTACGAATATTCCTGTCTATTCCGATATTGCGATGACTGGTGAAGTTACATTGCGTGGACACGTACTACCAATAGGTGGTTTAAAAGAGAAGAGTTTGGCTGCACATCGAATTGGTATTAAGAAAATTATTATTCCAAAGAAAAACGTAAAAGATTTAGATGATATTCCTGAATCAGTTCGTAAAGATATTGTATTCTATCCAGTAGAATTTATGGATGAAGTTTTAAAGGAAGCCTTGGTTAAGCAATGATTCAAGCTAAATTTGTTGCGAGTGGTTTAAATAAAGATTCTTGGCCAGTTTCAGATTTACCAGAAATTGTTTTAGCTGGAAGAAGTAATGTTGGAAAATCATCGTTAATCAATGCCTTATTTGAAAGAAAGAATTTAGCATATGTTGGTAAAACACCAGGAAAAACTAGATTATTAAATTTCTTTAATGTAAGTGATGAGTGGATGATGGTTGATGCCCCTGGATATGGTTATGCGAAACGTTCAAAGGAAGAAATGATTCAATTTGGTAATGTTATGGAATCATACTTTCGCCAACGTGAAAACTTAAAGGCATTGTTGTTGATTGTTGATTATCGCCATAAACCAACTCAAGATGATCTAGGGATGGTTGAATTTGCAACCTTCAAAAATATTCCAATCATTATTTGTTGTACTAAAAAAGATAAATGTAAACGAAGTGAACTGCATAAATTAAAAAAACAAATTGCGGAAACATTGAATGTTGACGCTGCGCAATGTATTGATTTTTCTAGCGTTACAAAAGAAGGTGTTGCTGAAGTGCATCAGCGAATTGAAGAGCTATTGAATCAACAATAGCTCTTTTTTAATGTTTCTTGATTTTTCAATCGTTCAATGACATAATAAGTAAGTGACTTGGGAGGACTTATGAAACAATTAGATGCTAAATACAATCATATCGATGTTGAAAAAGATCGATATTCGACGTGGATAGAAAAAGAATATTTTAAAGCAGGCGATACGAGTAAAAAACCGTATACGATAGTAATACCACCACCAAATGTAACCGGAAAATTACATTTAGGACATGCATGGGATGTAACATTACAAGATATTATTGCTCGTTATAAACGACTACAAGGTTTTGATATGCTTTATTTACCAGGAATGGATCATGCTGGTATTGCAACCCAAGCAAAGGTTGATGCTCGTTTAAAAGAGGAAGGCCTTAGTCGTTATGATTTAGGACGAGAGAAGTTTTTAGAGCGTGCATGGCAGTGGAAAGAAGAATACGCCGGTTTTATTCGTGAACAATGGGGTAAAATGGGTATTTCAGTGGACTATAGTCGTGAACGTTTTACTCTTGATGAAGGATTAAATCATGCGGTAACAAAAGTATTTGTTGAGTTATATAATGAAGGTTTAATTTATCAAGGGGAACGTATTATTAACTGGGATCCAAAAGCTAAAACAGCCCTTAGTAATATAGAAGTAATTCATAAAGAGGTAGAAGGTGCTTTTTATACGTTTAATTATCGTGTAAAAGAAACAAATGAAACGTTTAGTGTCGCAACTACAAGACCTGAAACAATGTTTGGTGATGTGTGTGTTGTTGTGCATCCTGATGATGAAAAATACAAACATTTAATTGGAAAACATGCGATTAATCCAGCGAATCACGAAGAAATTATTATTATTGGTGATGATTATATTGATATGGAATTTGGTACTGGAGCAATGAAATGTACACCAGCTCACGATCCTAATGACTTTATGTTAGCTGAACGACACAATTTAAAGAAAATTGTTTGTATGAATCCTGATGGAACGATGAATGAATTAGCTGGTGAATTTGCTTCATTAGATCGTTTTGAATGTCGTAAACAACTTGTAGAACGTATTAAAAATGAAGGTAATTTAGTTTCTATTGAAAAACATATCCATCAAGTTGGTCACTCTGAAAGAACAGATGTGATCGTTGAACCATATTTATCGAAACAATGGTTTGTTAAAATGAAACCTTTAGCTGATGATGCGTTAGAACATCAAAAAACAGAGGATAAAATTCAATTCTTTCCAAGTCGTTTTGAACAAACATTTGGTCAATGGATGGAAAATATTGAAGATTGGTGTATTTCGCGTCAATTGTGGTGGGGACATCGTATTCCTGCGTGGTATCATAAAGAAACAAAAGAAGTGTATGTTTCAACAACGCCACCTGTTGATATTGAAAATTATGATCAAGATGAAGATGTGTTGGATACATGGTTTTCAAGTGCTTTATGGCCATTTAGT
>CAZTII010000073.1:0-8242 GCA_964613305.1 uncultured Erysipelotrichaceae bacterium | reverse complement strand
AAAACTCCTCCTTTGATATCGCTATCATATCAATCTTTACATTATTTATCAATGATATTATATGAATATTAAAGGTATTATATGATTGAATTGAGTATTCTTTGTTTTTATAATGTTCATTTTACTTATTTTATGAACGTTTAACATAGATTTAATAAAAAATACACTTTATGTAATTAAAGTGTATTAATTTAATTGTAATTTTATATGTTAATTAACGATTAGGCTTATACCCGCCACTTTCAATTTTATCTTCGATTGCTTTTTCAATTTGAATAGGAACTTTTTTTCCATCACAGAATCGTAACACTTCCGCTAATCGAATATTTTTAAATAAAAGCGAACGTTGTGTGTCATTGTAGAAAAATGTAACTTTTAAGGTTGTCATTAAGTGTTGAGTAATTTGGATGTTTTTAATGGAACTCCAAGGAATAATATAACCAAATTTTATAACACCTTCTTCACTTAGTCCTCGTTTTACGCCAAAGCTAAACAGAATGGTTAAGTAGATGAGGGTATTACGAATGGATTCGTAAAGTGTTAAGTTTTCTTTTACTGGGAAAAATAAGACCGCAAAGAATAAAACAATGATGACACTGAAGGAATCATCGTGTCCTTTTACTTTTATGATGCGATTACGTTTGATTACTAAATAAAGCATCATTAATAATACAATAATTAAACCGATAGAAATTAGAATGTTGTGCATATGTTCACCTCGTAGCTATTATACCACTAATTATGAAATGTGATACAATGTTAATGGGTGATACTATGAAATATTTTGATGAAAAATATAACCATTACTTTGATTGTAAACAGTTTAATAGCGGAGTTGATTCTCATTTCTTACAGATTAGTGAAGTTGGTCATTATAAAAGTGTTGAACATAGTATTCAAAGAAATAGTAAACATCCGGGGGATGTTCTTCTTTTTTATGTTCATAGCGGTCAAGGGATTGTTTCTATTGGGTCAGAATATAGAGCGATGATTCCTGGCGATTTAGTAATCTTTTCTACCGATCAGCCATTTTTTATATCGAATCATAATTGGGAAGTGTATTATGCGTTTGTTAATGGTGTTGATGTTCGCTCCTTAATTTCACTAATATGTTATAAAAAAAATATGTTTGATTATCGTTATAAAGCTAGTTCTGTTTCTTTTTTTCATCAAGTACTTCAATCAAAGGATGATGATTTATTGCGGCATTTTTTGATTAATAAACTATTTTCGGAATTGTATATTACTGGAAAAAATGAAGTTGATAAAAATATTGATGTTATTAGGGATGCGTTATTATTTATAGAAAATCATTATATGGATGATATTAGTTTAAAAGATATTTCGCAATATGTAGGATATAGTGAATTTTACTTTAGTCGACTGTTTAAAAAGATGTTGTCGGAAAGTCCGTATGCATTTTTAATTAAGCGGCGCTTGCTGCAAGCAAAGCTACTTTTAGTGACTAGTAATGATAGTATTGAAGAAATATGTCATAAAAGTGGCTTTTTTAGTGAAAACAATTTTTATTCTTTATTCCAAAGAGAAGTTAAAATGACACCAATTAAATATCGCGATAGTCATCGTCGTTAGAGCAAGATACAAGAGTTTTAAAGCAACCTAGTGTCTTGATGTAATGTTTGCTTCAACTTATAATAGGTGTAGAGGTGAATACTATGAGCAAAGAAATTTTATTTAAGGCATTACGACACGAGGATAATGAGCGTGCCCCTTGGGTTCCATTTTCTGGTGTGCATTCTGGAAAGTTAAAAGGGTATACAGCGAAAGAAGTGCTGCAAGATGGTGAAAAGTTATTTGAGAGCATTTTAGAAGTTAATAAATTATACGCTCCTGATGGTCTTCCGGTTATTTTTGACTTGCAGGTAGAAGCAGAGATTTTAGGGTGTGATTTAGTATGGGTTGATGATTCGCCACCGATGGTAAAAACACATCCATTAAGCGAAGAAGCGAAAGTTCCATGTGATTGTACAATCCCTAAAGGAACAGAAGGTCGCTTACCGATGATTTTAGATGTAATGCGTCGTACGAAAGAAGCGATTGGTGATACAACGGCACTATATGGATTGATTTGTGGACCATTTACTCTTGCATCGCATTTACGTGGTACTGAAATATTCTTTGATATGTATGAAGAAACAGAATACGTTGAAGAGTTAATGGAATATTGTCGTAAGGTTTGTATGAAGATGTCTAATCTATATATTGAAGCAGGTATGGATATTATTGGTTTTGTTGATCCACTTGTTTCTCAAATTTCACCAGATCATTTTGAAGAGTTTTTAAGTAAACCATATAAACAATTGTTTGATGATTTGCGTGCTTTGAATGTATATTCATCGTTCTTTGTTTGTGGTGATGCGACGAAAAATATTGAAGTGATGTGTCAAACTGGTCCAGATAATATTTCAATTGATGAAAATATTGATATTAAAGCAGCAAAAGAAATCACAGATCGCTATAATGTGACAATTGGCGGTAACATTCAATTAACAATTACAATGTTGCATGGCTCACAAATGGCTAACATGAAAGCAGCGATTGATATTATTGATGCATGTGGAACTAAAAATATCATTGTTTCTCCAGGGTGCGATATGCCATATGATACACCGATTGAAAATTCGATTGCCATTAGTCAAGCGGTAAGTAATGTTGAACAAACACGTGAAATGTTAAAGGGATTTGATGCTAGTTTAGAAATGGCTGGTATCGAAGTAGAGTTACCTGATTATACTACTTTATCACGCCCTTTAGTAGAAGCATTTACTTTGGATTCGGCAAGTTGTGCGGCGTGTGGTTATATGATGAATGTTGTGAATGAATTAAAAGAGGAACACAGTGATGACTTTGATTGTGTTGAATATAAATTTACGATTAAAGAAAATATTGCACGTTGTATGAAGGTTGGGGTTAAAAACTTACCGTCATTGTATATTAACGGAGAGCTAGTATATTCTTCTATTATTCCTAGTAAGCAAGAATTATTAAAAGCAATAAAGGAACGTAGCAAATAGAAATTTGGTGACATCATGAAAATTGTTGGTAAAAAGGGTGAAAACATGAAATCTACACTTGAAAAGGCAGGAGTAATCTTGTCTTTTCCATGCGGTGGTTTAGGAAAGTGTGGCAAGTGTAAAGTTAGAATTATTGAAGGTAATTTACCTGTTTATCAAGAAGAGAAAAAGTTGTTGACAGAGGAACAATTAAAACAAGGCGTACGCTTAGCTTGTCTTCACGATGAATTATCAGAAGATTGTATTATTGATGTCGTTGATAGTAGTATGGATGTTTTAGGTGCTACTTCTACAATTGTGCCAGATGTTTGTGAAACAGGAATCGGTGTTGCGATAGATATTGGTACAACCACAGTTGTGATACAAGCTCTTGATTTGTGTGATGGGCGTTGTGTTTTTGAAAGTAAATTTGCGAATCCGCAAAAACAATATGGTGCAGATGTTATATCGAGATTGCATACGATGCAAGAGTTATCTTATTCTATGTTGCATGAGTGTATTGTATCTAAAATTGAGGAAGAAATTAGTAAGATTCATCAACATATAACAAGAATGGTTGTTAGTGGTAATACAGTAATGACTCATTTATTCTTGAATGAAGATCCGATGAGTATGGCGATGGCTCCATTTGATGTAAAGGTGAAAGATACTGTACATGTTTCAAGTAAATCTATCTTTAAGCAAACAAATGATTTTGATATTGCGGTATTAGGCAATTTTTCGGCATTTGTTGGTGGTGATATTTTAGCTGGAGCGATTGCGTTGGATTTAAAAAATAATAATAAAAGCATTCTTTTGGATTTAGGTACTAATGGAGAAATTATTCTGCAGTATGAAAATAAAATTTATACAACTTCTACAGCGGCTGGACCTGCTTTTGAAGGTGGTAATATGAAGAGTGGGGTGGCTAGTATTCAAGGTGCTATTTCACAAATAAACTATGATGGTAGTTGGCATTATACAACGATTGGCAATGAAAAACCAATTGGTATTTGTGGTAGTGGATATATTGATTTTTTTGCTGAAGCAATCAAAAATAACTTTATCGATGAGACTGGTTTTATGGAAGAAGATATACTTGTTGGTGATTGTGTTGTTTGTGGCAAAGATGTTCGTCAGTTTCAACTCGCAAAATCAGCCATTCGCAGTGGTTTTGAGTGCTTATTGTTAGAAGCATCATGTTCCATTCAGGAATTAAATCATGTTTATTTAGCTGGTGGGTTTGCACATCATACATCCATTGATCGTTTAATGACAGTTGGTGTATTACCATATGAAGTAAAAGATAAGGTGAGTATTGTAGGAAATACGTCATTACTTGGAGCAATTTGGTATTTGTTGAAAAAAGAAAACAATGAGCAATGGTATAAAGAACGTTGTACGACGGTTGATTTAGCGACAAATAAACAATTTGCCCAAAAGTATATGGAATATATGGGGTTTGATAATGAAGAAAATAATTAGTTGTGCTGTATTTAAGCCTTATTTAGAAAAACTAGGGATAAGTGATGTTCTTTATTTGGATATTAGCCAGCATAATGTTCCAAAAGAGTTATTAAAGAAACTTCAACAACACATCAATGAAGTTGATGGAAAAGTTGATGAAATATATTTGTTGTATGGTATTTGTGGTAATGCCATTCAAGGCTTAACGTCTAACTATAGTAAGCTGATTTTTCTAAGAATGCATGATTGCTTGGCTGTTTTTCTTGGCTCTAACAAACGTTATTTTAGTGTTAGAGAACAATATCCTCATCATGTTTGGCGTTGTTCTTCGAATATGTCGCAAGATTATAAAGTGGATGAATACAATCGTTTTGTTGAGTTGTATGGTGAAGATAATGCAGAATATTTAATGTCGGTTTTACATGGTGGATCATCAGAGATTATGTATGTAACTACGGATATGGAAGACGACAATAACAACATTGTTCAATGTGAAACAGAAAGCGATGTTGTTGTAATAGAAGGAACAATTGATTTCTTACAACGTTATTTTCAACAGAAGGAAATGGAAAGTGTTACTATTTTTCCTAACAAAGCAGTGGAATGTGTGTATGATGAAGTTGTGATGATAAAGGAAAAAGAATAATGAAAATATGGGTAGTTGCTGGATTTTTAGGATCTGGTAAAACAACATTGTTGAAAAATATGTTGTTACAACTGAAGAATCGCAAAATTGGTGTTATTATCAATGAATTTGGTACACTCGATATTGACGGTGAGGAAGTGTTAGAGCTTCAAGCTACGGTGAAATCAGTTGTTGGTGGTTCAATATTTTGTGTTTGTAAAATGCATGATTTTATTGATAAAGTGAATGAATTTATTGAACAAGGTGTTGAAGAATTATTGGTGGAATGTAGTGGTTTTGCCGATCCATTACCGATTGCCTCTATGATTCAACAATGCGGTGTGCAAAATGCTTATTTAGTATCGGTTGTTGATAGTTGTACGTATTTAAAACTTAGAAAAGTGTTAGTTTTGTTGGATAAACAAGTTTCAATGGCGGATATTGTTATTATTAACAAAAGTGATTTAGTCAGTGAGAAAATAGTAGAAGAGATTAAAGAAACGATTGTTTCGCTGAATGGATTAGCGAGGATACTTACAACATCCTTTGGAGTTGTTGATATGAAACAACTTGAACAATTGAGTTGTCATACGAAAGAAATCATCGATTTTCAAAGTAGAACAATTGAATTTTCAACAGTGAATATTCGTATTTCTAAGAATGTTTCATTACAAGAAGTTCTTACTTGTTTAGAAACATTAAAAGATAAAGTATATCGTTTTAAAGGAAAATTTGACTTGAGAGATGGTATTTATTTAATAGAAATCGCGTCTAATATGGTAATGCATGCACGACGTACTACTAGTGATGATCAACATGGCGTATTTCTATATTCAACAAAAGTAATCGGTAAAAAAGAAATTGTATTATTGTGTGAATCAATAGTTGAATGATAAAAGTCAAAAAAATTGACTTTTTTTTAATGGCACGAATAAATTGTAAATTTACTATAAATGACGTATAATGAATCTATAAATCTATCAGGTGAAATGTATGGATAAGGCAAATAAGAGTAAAGTAATGTTTGTTTATTTAAACACCTTTTTAATGTTTACTTGTGTATTGATTTTGTCGATTTCACTAGTTTATTTTGTGGTCAAAAATAGTGCGAATGAAAATCGCACTAAAGCGATAGAAAGTTGTACATCTTCAGTTCTTCGACTACAAAGGCAAATCGACCAATCGTTTTCATCTGTTTACGCTATAAGTGCATTAATTGAAGAAGATAAAGGGTTGATTAGTTTTAGAAAAGTTGCATCGAACATGATGCCGTATTTTCATGGGATAGACTCGCTTCAAATTGCTCCACAAGCAATTGTAAGTGATATTGTTCCTTTAGAAGGGAATGAAAAAGCGATAGGGCACGATTTGTTAAATGATCCAAAACGTGTTGTGGCAGTACGTTTGGCGATTGATTCTAAATAATTAACGTTGTCTGGACCATATCATTTAATTCAAGGAGGATATCGTTTAATTGGTCGATTGCCAGTATTTATACAAGATGAATTTTGGGGTCTTGTCATTGCGACGATGGATGTTGACTCACTTTTAGAAAGTTCAGGAATGATGCAGTTAGGGAAACAAGGATATTATTATTCGCTAGCTACGGAAAATGATGCATATCAGCGTGAAGTATTTGCTTCAACCTTACCAAATAACCATCCAACTCCTTATGAACTTAAATTTTCGATTCCAAATGGTAATTGGGTTTTATCAATTGTTCCTTGTACTGGATGGTATGACCGTAAATTAGCTATATGGTATTGTTTGGTTGCGGTGATTGTTAGTGGATTAATTGCTCAACTAACGTATTTTCTATTGAAAAAACCAATAGTTTTATCTAAGTTAGTTAATGAGAAAACGATGGAATTACACGAAATGAACAATGAGTTGAAAAAGAGTCAAATAGAATTAAAACAATTAGCGTATTATGATCATTTAACTGGAGTTGTTAATCGTAAATATTTTTATGAACTTTTTAATGAAATGTTATTAGAATGCTCAGCTGATCAGTATGTTTGTTTATTGTTTATTGATTTGGATAAGTTTAAAGCGATTAATGATTGTTATGGGCATGATATTGGTGATAAAGTTCTCATTACAACGGCGAAAAGGATGGTAGAAAGTGTACCTTCATCAGCTGTAGTTGGTCGTTTTGGCGGTGATGAATTCGGAGTATGTAGCAGCATTAACCATATTGATGAAGGTGATAATTTAGTGAATGCTATAAATAATTGTATGATGTCACCTATGATAATTGAAAATAATGAAATTACTGTTTCATGTAGTGTTGGTGTTGCGTATTATCCAATAGATGGAACGACGGTAGAAGAAATTATTGTTTCTTCTGATAAAGTGATGTATCAAATTAAAGATAGTAAGCGAAAAGTTGAGGGTGACGCATGATTGAATTGGAATTTTATATATTGGACAGTATTCAAAAATATTGTACAAGTGATGTTATGGATAAAATAATGGTGTTTTTTACATCACTAGGTAATGGTGGATTAATTTGGTTAATGTTTTCAATTGTTCTACTTGTTTCATCAAAAACACGAAAAGTAGGTGTAGAAGCTACTGTCTCTTTATTGTTTGTGTTTATCTTGTGCGATATATTATTAAAGCCAATAGTCGGACGTGTTCGACCATTTGACGTAATTGGACTTGCTGAATTATTAATTAAGAAACCAACTGATTTTTCATTTCCTAGTGGACATACTGCTAGTGCCTTTGCGATTGTTTCGGTATTTTATTTAAATCGAATGAAATATCGTTATGGTGTACTATTTTTAGCGATAATCATTGCTTTTTCTCGTTTGTATTTATATGTTCATTTTCCGAGTGATGTTCTTTTTGGTGTGTTATTAGGGATTAGCTGTGGTTATATTGCTAAAAAGCTTGTTGATAAAGAGGAAAGCAACTTTTTGTAATTATAATTGTAATTCGCGAATTTAAATAGTTAGTATATAATTGTTTATATGAATGTTATATGATTGATTGATTGTTTAAAAGGTTAAATATTCAAAAATTTATTATAAAAAGTTATAATCAATCGTATAAACGTTCAAATATTCATATAATTAGATTGTATGTTTTTTAAAAGGTGTTATTATATCGTCATAAAAGGAGGAATTGA
>CAZTII010000072.1:0-8379 GCA_964613305.1 uncultured Erysipelotrichaceae bacterium | reverse complement strand
TCAAATTTCCTATGGTGAATTTGATGGTGAAGTAGAAGGGGTCATATCTAAAGAATTTGATGATATTGCTCAATCGGTGAATCAACTTTCGACGCGATTAAAAAATAAAGAACATGAAACTCAAGAAACGTATTTTGATATGATTGCGATGCTTATTAAAGCAGTAGAAGAAGTAGATAATTATACGAAAGGACATTCCGAACGAGTTGCGATTTATTCAGGAGCAATTGCGAAAGAAATAGGTTACAACGATGTACATACGATTGAATTAAGTGCCTTATTGCATGATATTGGTAAAATAACAACGAATACATCGATTCTAAGAAAGCCTGGTCCATTAACATCTCTAGAATTTGAAGAAATCAAAAAACATCCAATTTCAGGTTATGCCATTTTAAGTTCGTCTCATTTTTTTGATGATTGTAAAGATGCGGTATTGTATCATCATGAACGAATTAATGGTTTAGGTTATCCAGAAGGATTGAAAGGTGATGAAATACCACTTGCGGCTAAAATTATTGCGGTAGCAGATGTATTTGATGCACTAACATCAACTCGTTCTTATCGTGATAAGTTGGATGTAGAAGAAGCGTTGGAAGTATTAAATGAAATGAAAAATGAACAATTGGATGGTTTTATTGTTGATAGCTTTATACCGATTGCCAGACAAATGGAAGAGTATGCGGAATCAGCTGCACGGAAAACACCATTTATTGCATTGTTAAAAGATAAATTTTATCGCTAAATCGATAATAAATGAATTTGTTCGATTGACTATTGTATTTTGATGTGGTAAAATTCCAATGTTATAGAGTCTTCCATGACTTCTGTAACCGCACAAAAAAGGGATAAGTGCTAAAAGCCCCCTAATTGGCGAGTCTATTGAAAGGCAGGAGGTGTCGTATGTACGCAGTAATCGAAACAGGTGGTAAACAAATTCGTGTTGAAGAAGGTCAAGAAATTTTCGTTGAAAAAATTGAGGCTGAAGCTGGTAGTGAAATCGTAATTGACAAAGTTGTATTATATTCTAATGATACAATGAAAGTTGGTAGCCCTTATGTTGAAGGAGCTAAAGTTACTTGTGTTGTTGAAAAACAAGGAAAATCTAAAAAAATTACTATTTTCAAATACAAAGCTAAAAAAGGTTCTACACGTCGTAAACAAGGCCATCGTCAACCATACACAAAACTAGTAATTAAATCAATTGAGGCTTAAGGATGATTGTTGTCAGCATTAACCTTGTTGATGGGCGTATTAAAAGGATGCAACTAAGTGGGCATGCTGGATATGCAAAAAGAGGATTTGATTTGGTGTGTGCAGGAGCTAGTGCTATTGCATATGGACTTTGTAATTCTTTAGATCAACTTGGTAGTGATTGCAACATTCAAATAAGCGAGGCTAATGTTATTATTGAAGTCAATGAAGTTCAAGATGAAATGACCCAGACAATCATGCAAGTGGGAAAATATTCATTAATGACACTTCAAGATGAGTATCCAAAGTTTATAAAAGTAGATATACAGGAGGTGTAAACCATGAAATTTAGATTAGACATACAATTATTTGCGTCGAAAAAGGGAGTAGGTTCGACACGTAATGGTCGTGATTCTCATTCCAAACGTTTAGGTTCTAAAAAAGCAGATGGTCAATTTGCGACTGCCGGTTCAATTCTTTACCGCCAACGTGGTACTAAGATGCATCCGGGAACAAATGTTGGTCGTGGTGGCGATGATACTTTATTTGCCCTAATTGACGGAATTGTAAAATTTGAACGTCTTGGAAAAACTCGATCAAAAGTATCGGTTTATCCACAAGCATAACTAAAAGCTCCCAAGTGTAAGTGGGGGCTTTTAAATAGAGGAGGTACATATGTTTATTGATAGCGTCAAACTAAATGTAAAAGCGGGAGATGGTGGCAACGGAGTTGTTGCTTTTCGTCGTGAAAAATATGTTTCCATGGGTGGTCCAGCTGGTGGTGATGGAGGTAATGGAGGAAGTGTTATTTTTGAAGTTGATACGAATAAAACAACACTGTTAGATTTACGTTACAACCGTAAATATCGTGCTGAATCGGGTGGAAATGGTAAAGGTAGTAAAATGCATGGGGCTAATGGTGAGGATATTATTGTAAAAGTTCCACCGGGAACTCTGGTAAAAGATTTAAAGACTGGATTGTATTTAGCTGACTTAGTTCATGTTGGCCAACGTGCAGTTATCGTTAGTGGCGGACGTGGTGGAAGAGGTAATTATCGTTTTGCTTCAAGTAGAAATAGCGCACCTGAATATGCGGAACCAGGAGAATTAGGGGATGAAAAAGACGTTCAAGTGGAATTAAAACTACTTGCGGATGTTGGATTAGTTGGTTTTCCAAGTGTTGGGAAATCGACCTTTTTATCTGTTGTATCTAAAGCTAAACCAGAAATCGCTGATTATCCATTTACCACAATCATTCCAAATCTTGGCGTTGTTGAAGTAAGTGATGGTCGTAGTTTTGTTCTTGCCGATATGCCAGGATTAATTGAAGGAGCAAGTCAAGGAAAAGGGCTTGGAACTCAATTTTTAAAACATATTGAAAGAACCCGTGTTTTAATTCATATAATAGATATGGGAGCAATTGATCATCGCGATCCAGTAGAAGACTATGCGATTATCAATGCAGAATTAAAAGAATACAAATTTAAATTAAGTGAACGTCCACAAGTTGTCGTTGCGAATAAAATGGATGTTGATGGAGCTGAAGAAAATCTTGCACGATTTAAACAAGCATATCCAGATGTTGAAGTGTTTGAAACAATGACACTAATTCATGAAGGATTACAAGAAGTTTTATATCGTGTTGCAGATTTATTAGCAACCATTCCAACTGTAAGTTTGGATGAAGATTATCGTGAAGAACATGTAACATATCGTTATGAAAAAGAAGAAGAACCATTCAGAATTGCTAATTTAGGAAACGGTAATTGGCGTTGTGAAGGAAAACGTGTTGCTCGTTTATTTAGAACAATTAATTTTGATCGTGAAGAAGATATTATGCGCTTTGCGGTAACGTTGCGTAAAATGGGAGTTGATGAAGCTTTAAAAGAAGCAGGCGCTAAAGAAGGCGATATTGTAACGATTGAAGATTATCAATTTGAATATACGGAATAAGTATGATTGCTTATATAAAAGGTACTATTGTAGCGATTGGTATGGATTATGTACTTATTGATAATCAAGGTATTGGCTATCGCGTTTATTTTAATAAAACACATCAAGTAAAAATAAATGATGTGATGACTATTTATACGTATCATCATGTTCGTGAAGATGAAATTAGTTTATTTGGATTTATTTCCTTAAAAGATGTAGAATTCTTTAATAAATTAATTAGTGTTAAAGGAATTGGTCCTAAAACAGGAATGAATATATTATCAAAATGTGATGTTGAACAATTAATTATGATGATTGAAGATAAAAATCTAAACTCATTAAAATCATTGCCAGGGGTTGGAGCAAAAACTGCAAGTCAAATTATTTTAGATTTATCCGGAAAACTTGTACAAGAGAATAAGGATGAAAATAATAATGCATTAATGGATGCATTAGAAGGTTTAAAACATTTAGGGTATAAAAGTACTGAAATTCAAGCAATTATACCGCAATTAAAACAATCATCTGCTGTTTCAAGTGACGAATATTTAAAACTTGCACTTCAATACCTTGTAAGAAAAAAATAGGAGGAGAATTTGATGGATACTCGCTTAATGACATCATCATTAAATTTAACGGACGATGAAGAATCACTTCGTCCTTTAAGTCTAAGTGAATACGTTGGTCAAGATAGTTTGAAAAGTAATTTAGCTATCTTTATTCAAGCGGCTTTATCACGTTCGGAAACACTCGATCATGTGTTGTTGTATGGACCTCCAGGTCTTGGTAAGACAACGTTATCGTATATTATCGCACATGAGATGAAAGGTAAAGTTCGTACGTGTAGTGGTCCAAGTATTGAAAAAACCGGTGATTTAGCGGCTATTTTAAGCTCTTTAGAACCAGGAGATGTATTGTTTATCGATGAAATTCATCGTCTTCCTAAAGTTGTAGAAGAAGTGTTGTATCCAGCAATGGAAGATTTTTATATTGATGTTGTCGTCGGCAAAGATGCTTCAGTGCGATCGATTCGATTAGATTTACCACCATTTACCCTTGTTGGTGCAACAACACGTGCAGGTGATTTAACTGCGCCACTTCGCGATCGTTTTGGAATTATTTCAAAATTAGAATATTATACTATTGAGCAATTATCCGATATTGTCCGTCGAACAGCGAGAGTATATCAAGTGACGATTGATGATGATGCGACGATTGAAATTGCGAAGCGATCACGGGGAACACCGCGAATCGCCAATCGACTATTACGACGAGTGCGAGATTTTGCTCAAGTATTTAATGATGGATTTATTTCGATTGATATTGCAAAAATATCCTTAGAAAAACTAAAGGTTGATTCACTTGGTTTGGATGATGTTGATATCCGTTATTTAACGGCACTTATTGAGCGTTTTAATGGTGGACCTGTAGGATTAGATACTCTAGCAACTTCAATCAGTGAGGAATCGATGACACTTGAAGATGTTTATGAGCCATATTTAATTCAAATTGGTTTTGTTAATCGTACACTTCGTGGACGTGTTGCGACCATACAAGCATACAACCACTTAAATATTCCTATAAGTGAAGGTATATAAAATGAAAACACTATATTTTACTATTGTATTTTTAATTTATATTATGTTATTTATTGTAGAAATGATCGTATTAAATATTGTTTTTAGTATATTTAATGGTAGTTATCTTATTCAATTTATTATAATGTTAATCATCCTAATAACAATTAATCCACGAATAACAAATTTCATTATTGAATCGAAACTGATGGAGCAAAGAGAAACAGAATAGTAATTTTTCTTCTATAATTGTAAGCACTGTGATATAATTTCATCCGAGGAGTTGATATGATGCGTGTGTGTATAGCGACCGGTGGTACCGGTGGACATATTTATCCGGCTTTAGCACTTTGTTCTGCCATGCAAAATAAACATCCAGGGATGGAATTTTTATTTGTCGGATCAACAAATCGTTTAGAAGCGACTGAAATTCCGAAAGCGGGATATCCTTATTTTGCGATATCATCAAGTAGCGGAAATGGTAAACTAAGTAAGAAGGTTTCTTCATTGATTAATTTAATGAAAGGTTATCGTCAATGCTATGATAAATTTAAACAATTTAAACCAGATATTGTTATTGGTTTTGGAAATTACATTAGTGTAGCTCCTATTTTAGCAGCAAAACGTTTGCGTATTAAAACGATGATTCATGAACAAAATAGTATTGCAGGTAAAGCTAATTTATTTTTAGCTCCTTTTGTGGATGCGTGTGTAGGTTCTTATGAACAAAATAAACAACAATTTCCGTTGAATAAAACAAAAATTTTAGGAAATCCAAGAGCTAGTGAAGCTAGCTTAATAAAGAAAAATAGTACTTTTATGAAACAACACAAGTTGGATGAAACAATGTTAACCGTGTTTATGGTAATGGGATCGTTAGGTTCATCTAGTGTTAATGAACAGTTAAAACAAGTGTGTTTACAACATGACAGTAAAGAATACCAATTGGTTTGTGCTACTGGAAGAAAAGGATATGATAATTTTATTCGTAATGCATCGTTTCCTAGTCATGTTCATGTTGTACCGTACATAGATGGGTTGCAAATGATGGCTTGTAGCGATGTTCTTGTATCTCGAGCAGGTGCAACGACAATTGCTGAGCTATGTGAAGTGGCAATTGCTTCTATTTTAGTACCAAGCCCATATGTTCCTTTGAATCATCAATGGCACAATGCTATGGCCTTATCTTCCATTGGAGCAGCGATGTTATTAGAAGAAAAAGAGTGTACAAGCAAGGTTTTAAAAGAGAAAATAGAACAATTGATTCGTGATAAAGCATTAAGAGAAACAATGTCACAAAAAGCAAAATCACTTAGCAAAGCAACCGCAAGTGATGAGATGATTGTGTGGATAGAACAATTAATAGGTGAAAATAATGGAATATTTAATCAATAAATTAATGAGTACGTGCAAAGTTGATCGAAACGTACCTTTATCAAAGCTAACAACGCTAAGGATTGGTGGCATTGCTGACGCTGTAGTTTATCCAACTAGTTATTTGGCGTTGATTGAGGCTTTTACATGCATCGTTGACAGTAAAATACCTTATAAAGTATTAGGCAAGGGAAGCAATGTATTATGCTCTGATGAACCATTTCATGGCATTATTATAAAATTGGATCGTTCAATCAATGATTTTTATTTTACGGACACTAATTTGATTGCTTCTGCCGGTTGTTCGATTATTCATATGTCAACAGAAGCGATGAAACGTGGTTTATCAGGATTAGAATTTGCTTCAGGTATTCCAGCCACAGTAGGTGGAACATGTTTTATGAATGCTGGGGCATATAAAAGTCATATGAAAGATGTTATTGAAGAAGTATTAATTCTTAAAGATAAGCATTTACAATGGATCACTCATGAAGAGTGTCAATTTAATTATCGAACATCAATTTTTCATCATCATCGAGATTGGTTAATTGTGGCAGTGAAGTATCGATTAGAAAAAAGTAATTCTGATGATATTCGTGAAACAATGGATTCTAGAAGAAAACGACGTTTGACTTCTCAACCACTAGAATATCCAAGTGCAGGAAGTGTTTTTAAAAATCCTGAAAATAATCATACTTGGAAAATAATTGAAAATCTTGGCTATCGTGGAAAACAAATTGGTGGTGCTAAGGTAAGTGAAAAACATACGAATTTTATAATTAATGTTAAAGCAGCGACAGCTACCGATTTTTTAAGCTTAGTAGAAGAAATACAACGAGATGCGAAAAATAACTTTAATGAAGAATTAGTAATGGAAGTCGAGAAATTTAATTTTCTATGAAAGATATAGATAATGACGCTATAGAAACGATTTTTAATCGTGTAAAAAATTTTCGCATTAAACAAGAGTTTCATAAAACAAAACGAATTGTATTTATTAGTGCTATTATTTGTAGCTTTTTTGTCATTGTTTATTGGATAATGGTAAGTGATTCATATCGCATCAAAGGAATACACGTTAATGGAAATCAAGTGTTAACAAGTGATTATGTGATTAATTTTTCTACTATTAAGCAACAAAAAAGAATATTTTTAGTTATTCCTCAACTGATTGAAAATAAAATTGAAAAATCGCCGTTTATAAAAAAATCTTCAGTAACTATATCACGTCAAGGAATTGTAACAATTACAATTGAAGAAAAACGTGTATTAGGTTATTTGATCAGTGATAAACCTACTATTCTTGTAGAAGATGGAACATTAGTTGATATGGACGATGAATTTTTATTTTTAATTGGTAAAGTTCCATCAGTTCAAGGTTTTGATACGGATGAATCACTTCAATCACTCATCATTGCTTTAAATAAAATAGAACGTGAGATGATTGTGAATATTTCTGAAATAATTAAATATCCATTAAAATATGATGCGAACAATATTCAATGCATTATGCAAGATGGTAATTTTTTCTTTGCTAGTTTTTATTCTTTAGAGAGTATTAATAATTATGATAAGATTTCAGAAAAAATAACAAAAAAAGGTGCCTGTATTTATAGTAGTGATAATTTACAAACGGTGTATACATCAGAATGTCCATGGAACGTTGTAAATAATCCGGTAGAATATTGGACAGACAATACCGGTGCTTTTATTCGTAATAAATATGGAGATTTGATTGTAAAGAAATATTATGTTGATAGTAATGGTACGCCTATATTAGATGAACATGGCTTTAAAATACCTATACCGATTGGAGAATAATACGATGAAAAAAGAAAGTTTATTATTAATTATACCGTATACTTTTCCTGTATTAGCAGGTTTTATGGTGTTAGGAATTACGTACGGATTGTTAATGTCATGTCAAGGATTTAGTTGGTGGGTATCTTTTTTAATGAGCAGCGTAGCCTTTTGTGGAAGTATGCAATTTGCGGCTATTCCACTATTGTTAGGTCCATTTTTACCGTTGGAAGCTTTTTTTCTTAGTTTATTGGTGAATGCCCGTCACTTTTTTTATGGCCTTTCACTTTTAGAACAATACAAAGGACTAGGAAAAATAAAGGGATTGTTAATCTTTTTATTATGCGATGAAACTTTTTCTTTGGTAACAGGTGTAACTATTCCTACAGGCATATCGAAGAAAAAATTTTATACGATTGTTTCCTTACTAAACTATAGTTATTGGGTTACTGTTCACACCCCACAAATGAAAAATAAAGGATAAAAATCAAAATATAGA
>CAZTII010000071.1:0-8478 GCA_964613305.1 uncultured Erysipelotrichaceae bacterium | reverse complement strand
CAAAGGCGAAAAAAATTTCGCCTTTTTTGTTTAAAATGATACTAGTAATCAATAAATGTTATATAATAAAAGATGTTAATATCTTAAAGTAAACAATAATTGTAACACTGCAAGTAGTGGAACAGTAAGATAAAATAATGGATGTTTCGTTTTATGACGGATAAGATACATTGCAACAAATGTTCCCAGTGCACCAAAAAAAATAGCGTGTATAAGTAATCTTGCTTCACTAATTCGTCGCTTATGATGAATTGCTAAGTATTTATCGAAACATATGATGGAAAAAGAAACAATGTTTAAAACAAAGTAAATTAATTTGTAATTCATAAAATACCTTTCTATTTATTCAACGTTATCGTTATGTTATAATAACAAAGTCATTAAAAAGATTAGAAGGAGAATGACGATGCATGACTATATAATTTCAGCAGTACTATTTGTATCTTTCTCCTTATATGCAGTGATTGCTGCTTTTAGTGTTGTACTAGATCGAAAAAGTAAGGTGAATATATCGTTATTTCTTATTTGCCTTTGTTATATGGTATGTTGTTTATCAAATGCCATTGTTATTGTTATTAGCGATCCACAACAAGTTGTATTTTTTCGTAAAATTGCAGCATTAGGATGGGGTAGTGTGTATAGTTATATTCTTTATTTTAGCTTGTTGATGACTAGAAACACTCGTATTATCAATAGTCGGCTCGTTAAAGCGTTGATTTTTATTCCTGCTATTCTTAATTGTCTTGTTTACTCTATTTTTTCTTCAAAAATAGGATATTGGTATTATATCATTAAACAAAGTGAACGATGGCAATTTTTACCAACTAATTTTGGTTGGGACATTGTTTATACACTCTATACAATTATCTTTTTATCGATATCGCTCTATTCTTTTTTACATTGGAAATTAGATAACGGAGCTAAAATATCCAATAACAGTAAGTATTTTATTGTAGGAACAACTCTTGTTACGGTAGTATTATCACTTATTGGTGAAATCATGTTATTAAAATCTTTTTCAAACCATTTAGCTCTTCTAGCCCCTGCAGTTGCACTGGCACCTTTAATGGCAGCATTTTACATCATTCAACAAAAAACACGCGTTAATCCATTTACTGATACCGATACAATTAGTCATACCCTTATTTTAAAAGATGAACTTCGCTCACGCTTTACAAGTAATTTAGCTCTAACTTTTATGATTGGTAGCTATTTAAATATATTTCAAGGAGTAGCTGATAAAAGCCAATTTATTTCTATTTTATTGTTTGGGGTATTTTTAGTTTTTTTATCACTTGTTGTAATGGTACTTCCTTACATCGTAAAAAATATTAAAACTCAAGATACAATTATTATTCTTTCTTCCATCGTTATATGTGGTCTACTAATGCTTAAATTTAATTTAGAATATACAAGCAACCTTACATGGACTGTTATTTTTGTTTTTATGTCATCTGCAGTGTTATTAAAGGACAAATTCAATATTTTAATATTAGCAGTATCAAACATAGTGTTTATAGTAACGTTGATGAAACGTGTTCCAACTCTTTTAATCGATACGAATTGGATGGATATCATTATTCGTTCAGCAGTGTATTTAGCGGTTTTTTCTATCGCTCTATTTGTGAATTCCGTTTTTATTCATCGTATTTCAAGCAATCATCGTCAAGCTGAATTTGAAAAGATGATTTATGAAATATCGAATGAATTTATTGATGGATTTCAAGGGGAACTATCGAATTACATGCAATCGATATTACAGCGAGTAAGTGAATTTTATACTGTAGATACGATTGCTTGTGGAATTATTGACGATAAAAATACTAGTTTTGTTTTAAAGAATAAAACAATTGTTAATCAACTATTTCAATTGGAAAGCATTCAAACCTTACTTTATAATGAATTGGCCTTAAACGAAGCAATAATGGTGTTAAATACAACAATTGATAGTAGTCAATACATTGAAATTCTTCAAGAAGAAAAAGCGTATAAGATTGTTGTTCAATCACTACCAGAAAGTATTAATACAGTATTGTTGTTTCCATTAATGCTAAATCATCACTATAAAGGTTATTTGCTATTGGTAAATGGTTCTTTTAGTAATCAAGAATATCGAAAAGTATTATATACGATGAAAGTAATCTCAAATATTATATCAACAGCCATTGGTAAAGATGCGTATCAACAACAAAAAAAATATTTAGCATATTATGATTACTTGACAAAAATACCGAATAGAATGCATTTTAATGAACATTGTGAGAAGTTGATTAATAAAGCCAAAGTTACTAAAGAAGAAGTTATTGTGGCAATGATTGATTTGGATGGTTTTAAAGAAATCAATGATACGATGGGACATAATTATGGCGATGAAGTCATTGTAACGATTACAAATCGTTTAAAAATGGTAATCAATGATCAAGGCTTATTAGCTCGATTTGGCGGTGATGAATTTTTAGCGGTATTTTCAGGTCATCAAATGGAATCTAAAGTCATCGCATGCATTAATGAATTAATGCAACAATCAAAATTACCATTACTTGTAAAAGATCAAGAATTTATTGTAACAATGAGCATTGGTGTTTCTTTTTATCCTGAAGATGGAGAAACAGTCGATACGTTAATTAAGAACGCTGACTTAGCAATGTATTGGGCAAAACAACATGGAAAAAATCAATACGCTTTATGTAAAAAAGAAATGAAAGTCTTTCTTCAAGAAAAAATTAAAACGCAAAAAATGTTACAGTCAGCAATGGAACATCAAGAAATTAACTATTTATTCAAACCGATTTATGATACAAAAAATAATGAAGTAATTGCTTATACTGTATTACTTTATTGGCCAAATAGTGATAATCAACATACCATTCAATATGCAGCGGATATTATCGAAGATAATCGTTTAATTATGATGGTGGAACGTTGGCGTATGAAGGAAAGTTGTAAATTATCGATGAACATTTCATTTCCACTCATCGTTAGTATTTCACAAAGTTATTTCTTTAGTAGTGATTTTGAACAAGATATCAAACAACTATCAACGTACGATTCTCTGATTATTCAAGTTACAGAATCAACTGTTATGAAAAATTATGATGTTGCATATCAACGTTTAATGTTATGTAAAGAAAAAGGTTTAAAGATTATTATTGATCAATTTGGTAATGAACATTCTTCTCTTAGTAAACTAAAAGTGTTACCAGTATCTAATATTGTCATTGCACCTGTATTTACTGATGGTATTTTAAACAATACCAACGATAAATCCATTATTGACATCATTGTTAAAATTGCCAATATTCTTCATGTAGAAGTAATTGCTGATGGTATCGAAAATAACGAACAACTTAACTATATAAAACAAGTTTCTTGTCAATATTATAGTTCTAGTCAACTTCTTAGTATGGAGGATGTTATTGTATGAGACAATTATTTGCGATAATTTATTTTGTATCATTTTCGATAAGTATATCATTAGGATTTTATGCTTTCGCGAAAAATCCAACTTCTTTTAAAAATAAACTATTCTTATTATTATGTCTTTCTTTCTCTTGTTGGGGGTTATCTTTTTCGCAATTTACTATAGCTCAAACGTATGATCAAGCATGGTTTTGGCGTCGATTTTCGGTGCTTGGATGGGGTTTAAGTTATTCGATTGCACTTCATTTTATTATTACTTATTATTATTCGTTTGAAAAGAGAATAGATAAAGTTAAAGTATTATTGCTTTATATACCAAGTGCTATTTTAATTTATGTGTATGGTATCAATAGTCAATTAAGTAGTGAACAAGCACGAATTGTTATGTTAAGGCAATATTGGACGATTGAATCAAACAATACATTGTTTGAATTGTTGTTTTTAGTTTATTTTGTAGCGTCCATTTCTTCTATCATTTTAATTGTTATTTTTCGCGGTAATGCGCTTAGAACTAAGTATGCTACAAAAGAAAAACTTTTATTTAGTTCATTGATTATATTGATGATTTTAGGATATTTAACTGATATTATGATGAATAAACGTTTTCTTGGACAATTACCAGGTTTAGCACCGATTTTTTTGCTCGTTGTTATGTTTTCCTTTTATTATTTTTTATCAAACAAGAAATCATTTACAATCAATACAACAGAAGAAAGTGTGATCATCAATGAAACTAGCCGTCCATTTTTTGTTAAAATGGTCAATTATATTTATATTTATGCGGCAACTTTAGTAGTTAGTCATATTTTTATACTTCCTGAAAAAACAAATTTGTTATTTCAAGTGGCAATTTTGTTAATTATAGTCAGTGTATTTATTATTGTTGCTCAACTATTTTTTAAAAAACATCAATCGTATGAATTATTTGTAACAATAACAAGCTGTTTAACGATTTTTTCCGTGTTGCATTTCTTTTATCACCTCAATGCTGCCGTTATTATGTGGCCATTACCAATCGCTTTTCTGGTTATTTCAGTTTTATTTACTAAACAAAGTAATAGTTGGCTGATTGCTTCATCGTCCATCATAGCAACACTTGTCTTATTGCCAAGAACGGAGAAAGTATGGCATATCGTAACGCGCTATGATTATATAACTCGAATTTTATATACGGTGTTTATATTGATGTTATGCGTTGTTATTGAAAGAATTTATATTACCCGACTAAAGGAAAATAAAGTTCAAAGTAAATTTCAAACGTTAATTACATCAATTTCTCAACAAGTTATTTCTTCATCAACCGATAATGAACGATTGATGCAACAAATATTAAAAGAAATTGCGGAACATTATGAAACAGAAATGACGTTTTTATTGTATACTCTTGATGATTTTGTTCATTTAAATTATTTTTTTAGCGATAATAATACTGAAAATCCTGCGATCGCAAAACAGTTTTCGGAAGGAAATCTTGATGAACATTCGTATGTATTACCACTTCAAAATACCAATGACATTAAAAGCTACTTAGTATTTTATAAATGTAATACGATGAATAATGACTATTTTAATGCCCAATGTAAAGTATTGAGTCAATTGATTATTAATACACTTGAATATGTAGTAAGTCAGCTACAAATCAATCAATTAGCGTATTATGATCATTTAACAAAGTTACCAAATCGCATTGGTTTTAAAGAAAAATTTGATGAGTTGTTGCATCAAGTATCTCTAGACAATGAAATCATTGCGTTATCAATCATTGATATTGATGGTTTTAAAGAAGTAAATGATGCGATTGGTCATGGAGCAGGGGATGAAGTATTAATTAAATTAGCAGATGAATTAAATAAGACGATGGACAATATTGGTATTGTATCTCGCTTTGGTGGTGATGAATTTTTAGTAGCGTTTATCAATGAAAAAGATAATACGGAACGTTTACATACCATTACAACCAATGTATTGAATTGCTTTTCTAAGCCGATTCAAATCGCGGATAATCAATTTTATTTAAGTGCTAGTTGTGGTGTTGCTTTATATCCTTTGGATGGTGAAACAATGGATGACATGATTAAAAATGCTGATACAGCGATGTATCATGGTAAAGTCAATGGTAAAAATCAAGTTGTATTTTGTAATGATTTTATGAGAAGTCAATTATTACAACTAGTTAAATTAACAAATAGTTTGTATCGAGCAATGGATGAAAATCAATTATATCTTTGTTATCAACCACAAATTTCACTTATAACCGATGAAATTGTAGGCTTTGAAGCCTTAATGCGTTGGAATCATCCAGAACATGGTACAATTCCACCATCTGTTTTTATTCCAATTGCTGAAAAAACTGGGTTAATCGCTACGATGGGAAATTGGGCATTAAAACAAGCTTGTCAACAAATCACAGAATGGAATCGTCGTTTTAATTTATCGCTAAGAATGGCAGTGAATGTATCGGTGAAACAGTTGTATTTAAATGATTTTACATCAATTGTAAAAGAATGTCTTGAATCAACAACGATGAAACCAGAACTTTTAGATTTAGAAATTACAGAAAGTGTTTTAGCATCCAATGTCATCAGTTTAAACAATAAACTAAAAGAATTAGCACTATTAGGTGTTGAATTATCCATTGATGACTTTGGAATGGAATATTCTTCCTTAGAACGTTTAAAATCAATTCCATTAGATCGAATAAAAATTGATATTGAATTTACAAGAAATATTGGAACTAGTGATGGTGATGAAATGATTGAATTATTAATATATTTAGCGAAAACATTACAATTAAGCGTATTAGCGGAAGGTGTAGAAACAAGGGAACAAGTTGCGTATTTAAAAGAGAATGGTTGTGATGATTATCAAGGATATTATCGTTATAAACCATTAAAAGTGGAAGAAGTAGAACAATTATTAGTTAAAGTCAACTAACTTGTATTAGTTATTTAATAATTGTATAATTACACTATAAAAAGGAGAACCATATGAAAGACAATGTATTGAAAGTATTTAATGAACAAATTAATTTTGAACTTAGTTCAGCGTATTTGTACTTAGGATTATCGCTTAAAATGGAAGAATTAAATTATAAGGGTTACAGTAATTGGTTATATAAACAATATCAAGAAGAATTAGAACATGCGGGTGAATTCATTCGTTTTGCCCAAAAAAGAGGTGTGACTGTATCTCTTGCGGATATTTTAGCTCCTACATTTGATGTTGATAATCCTTTAACTGTCGCTAAAATGGTATTATCGCATGAACAAAAAGTTACTTCAGCGATTTACAAGTTACATGATGTGGCGAAAACTTATGATGATTATGCAACTGAAATATTTTTACACAGTTTTATAAACGAACAAATTGAAGAAGAAGATACAGCACGTGATATCGTTGATAAATTTACGTTTGCTGGAGATAATCAATCGACGCGTTATACCATTGATAGAGAGTTAGCAGGTAGATAGTTTTATGGGGTTACAACAACTAAATGATCGCTTTTATTATTTACCACATGATACAAGCAATGATCGTCCAATTTTAGGATATGTTCGTGGAGATAATTTTTCGATTGCGATTGATGCAGGAAATTCAAAAAAACATGTTGATTTATTCTATAGTGAATTAGATAAGCATCATTTGCCTCGTCCTACGGTAACACTAATTACTCATTGGCATTGGGATCATACCTTTGGTATGCATGCGATTGATGGTTTATCGATTGCTTGTCGTAAGACAAATGAAATATTATCGAAAGTACAACAATGGAAGTGGGATGAAGAATCACGTCAACAACGTCTTAAAACAGGCGAAGAAATACAATTTTGTGATAAGTTTATGCGTGTTGAATATGAAGATGCAAGCGATATTAACGTATGTTTAAGTGATATTGAATTTGAAGAGAGATTAAGTATTGATTGTGGCGGAATCGACGTGATAGCACAGAAAATTGATAGTCCACATGAAGATGATTGTGTTTTAATTTCTATACCAAGTTTAAAAATATTGTTTGTTGCTGATAGCGATTGTGGTGATTTTTATCGGTTAGGTGGTGCATACGATAAAGATAAACTTGCTAAATTTATCGATATGATTGAATCGATTGACTTTGAACATTATGTATTAGGACATGATATTCTTCGAGATAAAGAATATGCATTACAATTTTTAAACAATGAATACAGTAAATTACTGTAAGGAGAAACTATGATAACAATTAATAATTTGTTCAACAATGATAACATCAATGTATTAGATACAAAAGGTAACATTAGTATTATTGAATATAAAAAAGATAAAAGTGTCCAATATAGTGAAGCTGTCAATGAATTTTATGCTGCACAAATGAATGTTCGTCGCCGTCAAGCAGTTATCAGTTTAAACAACGATAGTTTCATTATTAGTGGTGGAGCAATGCAGTGGATGGCAGGAAACATTCAAGTTGCGACTGATGTAAAAGGTGTTGGTGATTTATTTGGAAAAATGCTTAAAGGAGCAGTAACTAATGAATCAGCGATTAAACCAAAATATACTGGTACGGGAACATTAATGTTAGAGCCAACATATAAACATTTAATCATCGAAGATGTGAGTAATTGGCAACATGGATTAGTTGTAGAAGATGGATTATTTTTAGGATGTAACGACAGTGTTCAACAAAAAGTAATTGCTAGAAGCAATTTATCGAGTGCAGCTCTTGGTAATGAAGGATTGTTTAATTTAATGTTACAAGGAAAAGGCTATGTTATTCTTGAAAGTAGATGTCCAAGAGAAGAATTGATTGAAGTTGTCTTAGAACAAGATACATTAAAAGTAGATGGAAGCTTTGCGATTGCATGGTCAGGAACTCTTGAATTTACGGTAGAGCGTACAACAAAAACATTAATTGGGTCTGCCGCAAGTGGTGAAGGGTTAGTGAATGTGTATCGCGGAACTGGAAAAGTGCTATTATCGCCAATTCAATAAAGATGATGATATATCATCTTTATATTATGTTAAAATGCTCAAGTAAATAGTTAAGTTCACGTTTTTATTGTCGATTTTTCAAAAGTGAAG
>CAZTII010000070.1:0-8840 GCA_964613305.1 uncultured Erysipelotrichaceae bacterium | reverse complement strand
ACTAATTCACTCATTTTTGTGGATTAGTTTTTGTTTTGGGGTGTGAACAGTAACTATGGAATTAAATTTTGATTAAAAATAACTAAATATGTTATATTAAGTTATTTGTTATCTAACGCTAACGAAAACTATTGACGAATTTAGAATGAAATAGTATTATATTTTATGTTAGATATAGCTAACTTGTGAGGTGTTATGAGCGAACAATTGTTGATTGATTATGGTTCTCCGACTTTAGCTGGTATTAAGATAGCGAATCTTTTTAATGTTCATGTGGATTGTGATGAGAATCTAAGTGAAACGATGGTTAAGTGGAATTTAAGTCTTAATCGTAAAGGAATTCATTGTATTGTGCTTAAAAGACTTCGTTGTCGTGCTTTGATTTACATGTATCGTAAAAAGGCCTTAGAGGGTGTTTTAAATGACTGTCGTGTGAAGGAACAGTTAAATAGCCTTGGTTATAATTGTTTGAGTTTTGAGTCGGCTATTGATTGTTTAAAGCAGCGTTGTTTAGAAAAAGACTTTCCTCATGAAATTGGCTTTTTTCTTGGTTATCCTTTTGCGGATGTGATGGGGTTTATGATGGATGGTGGTAAGAATGCCTTAGCTAGCGGTCATTGGAAAGTGTATGATAACGTTCAATCAACAATTAGTTTATTTCAGATGTTTACTGCTTGTACTAATCAGTATAAAGAATTGTATTCTCGCGGTGTTCCTTTGAATCAATTAGCTATATCTTAGAAAATGGAGAATAATGATGAGTAAAATTGCAGTAATTTATTGGAGTGGTACAGGTAATACGGAAGCGATGGCAAAAGAGGTTGCGGTTGGTGTTGTAGCTGCAGGGAAAGAAGCGGATGTTGTTTTTTCAGATGATTTCAATGAAGCGTTAGTAAGTAATTATTCAGCGTTTGCGTTTGGTTGTCCTTCGATGGGTGCTGAAGTATTAGAAGAAGGTAGTTTTGAACCAATGTTTACTAGTGTTGAATCTTCTTTAGTTGGTAAAAATGTCGTATTGTTTGGTTCATATGGTTGGGGTGATGGTGAATGGATGAGAAACTTCTATGATCGTTGTGTAAGTGGCGGTATTAATGTCGTGTCTGAACCACTTATTTGTCAAGAATATCCTGATGATGAAACCTTAGTGAAATGCGCTGAGTTAGGAAAAGTGATTGCTGCTTAAGTGTTGACAACTTTTTTTTTATAACGTACTCTTATTGCTGTAGGTGCTTATGAAAAAAATATTGATTGTATTGTTAATTATTGCATTAGTAGGCTGTGGTAAAAAAGAAATAAAACCTAGTTATATTTCTAATGTTGCTGTAGTAGAAACTAATGATCAAAAAATATTAGTAGATAGAGCGTTGGATAGTTTTATCTTTAGTGGGAAATCTTTACCTAGCAGTAAAGATTTTTCTGCATTAGTTAAGTTTAATGTTCTTGAGGGTAATGCTTATATTGAGGATAATAAATTGTATAAAAACGATAGTGCACAAGAGATTGAAAATATTGTGTTGGAAGGTTTATTTTCTGATGGCAGTACAGTTCGATATGAGCGAATAAAATTGTTAGACCCACTTGCGGGTTATCTTATTAGTTATTTTAATCATGAAGGGGATGAAAAAGAGAGTTTAAAGTTGGCGTATACGTATAATGGGTATTTATGGTATACGATTAATAATGATAAAAGTATTTTAAAACCTTCAACTGGTACTAAACAGTTACGTGACCCTTCTTTTGTCAGAAATAAAGAGGGTGAATTACAGTTAATTGGAACACAAGGTTGGGATAATCCAAGTATTTATTGTTTTGATGTTGATGAAAAAATTAATTTTATTAACGAACGATTGTTGAAAGTAAATTCAAGTAGCAGTGAAATGACGATGAGTGAAAAACAGGCATGGGCTCCTGAAGCGTTTTATGATCGCTATCGTGATACAACGGTTATTGTTTGGTCTAGTCCTAAGGATGATGGGATGTTTGTTTCATTTAGTAATGATTTGTTGGATATAAGTTATCCTAGACAATTAGTGGATGTTGGTTATCCGATTATTGATGGTACTATTGTAAAAGATGGTTATAAATATACGATGTACTATAAAGACGAGAGAATGCCGATGGAAGAGTATTCGCGTATTTATCGTATGTCTGGAAATGATTATTTAAATTTTACTGATCAAAGCGATGTGGCGGTTAGTGGATTTCAGTGTGAAGGTCCATTTGTTATGAAATCTGATTACCATGTTTTTATCTTTTATGATGACTATACGCGTAAACAATATTTAGCATCGATTACATATGATGTATTTAGTGATTATTATGAAACAATCGATATGAATAAGTTGGTCATTCCAATCGATAAACCTTCGCATGGTAGTTCGATTGCGGTTACTTGGAAAGAATTAGAGCGTTTTATAGAAAGATATGATAAGTAAGCATTATAAGTGACGTTATTTTAAAATAATGATATTATTTTAAGGGAGGTATTTTATGAAAAAATGGATAATGATGGTTTTATCGGCGTTGATGTTGGTTGGATGTGGGACAAAAAGCGCTGTGGTTGTGATGAGTGCTAAAGAAGCAAAAGAAAACATGGACAAAGACAATAGTATTATTATTGTGGATGTTCGAACAAAAGAAGAATTCGATTCTGGTCATATTGAAGGTGCAATTTTAATTCCAAATGAAACAATTGATAAAACGAAACCGGAATTATTACCGGATGAAAATGCAAAAATTTATATTTACTGCCGTAGTGGAAATCGTAGCAATCAAGCAGGGAAAAAATTAGTGGCGATGGGATATAAGAATGTTGTTGATTTTGGCGGTATTAATAGTTGGACATATGGTGTTGTAAAATAAATGTTGCTGAAAAGCGACATTTTTTCATATAAAAACTATTGTGGTTAAACAATAGCTTTTATAATGTATTGATTTCTTCCTTTGTTTTTAGCTTCGTATAAGGCGTCATCGGCATAGTTGATGAGGACTTGTCGATATTTTTCGTTGTTACTTGTTGTGTAACTTATACCAATACTAATGCTTACAAAATCAGTGACTGAGTTTGGGTGTGGTATTTTTAGTTGTTGGATTGTATTGATTAGTGAGTTTCCAATTTTTGTTATTTGCTCTAATGATTGAACTTCCGCTAAACCAATGAATTCTTCACCGCCAAAGCGAGCGGATAGTCCGTTGATTGAGGAAAATTCGTTATGAATTGCTTTAGCTACTTCGATAAGAACATTATCACCTTCAATATGACCGAAATAATCGTTGTATCGTTTGAAAAAATCGATGTCGATCATAAAGATTGCTAAGTAAGAAGTAGTTTTTTTATTTTTAAATAATTCATTATAGTTACTATCGAAAAAGCGACGATTATTAATTCCGGTTAAGCTATCGATATTTGCCATTTGTTGTAATTGTTGATTTAAAGCTTTTAATTCTAATTGGGTTTGACGACGAGAATTTATTTCTTTTTGAAGTTCTTCGCTTCGATTAGCATTCATTAGAGCGATGGCTAAATACGGGCGTAATAGCTCTAAAAATTCATAGTGTTCTTGCGTATAGGAATTTGCGTTGCTGTGTTGGATGGAACAAACACCGACAATCTTTTCATTGTAGTGCAAGTTAAAAAACATAGCGGATTTGATTTTTTGTGACGATGATTTGTGGAAGATGTGAGTGTTAATACGACTATCACTATTGATGTCGTTGGTGATAATTGTGTCATTGTCACGGAATACTTTTGCTAGAATACTGTGTTGGTTGTTTATATCAATGCTTATGTTCGGTAATAATGTATCGTTTTCATAAATAAGAACTGAATCTAGTGTTGATTCTTCTTCATTATAAATCATTAATAAGAAGGATGTTACTGGTATGGCTGCGCAAATGTGTTTGTAAATGACGGTTACGACATTTTCTAATTGTAAATTGGCGGTTACCTCTCGACCAATTTTACTGATGGATTGTAGTGTATCATACGCTCTACTTAATTCTTGTTTTGTTGCTTCAGCTTCGTCTTTTAATCGTTTTAATTCGATATTTTTTTCGTTGATTAATTTATTTTCTATTTTTGTCTCTTCTACTTCGGATAGAAGATTGATGGAGCTTAATTGTTGTTGGCGTATTTTTTTATTGAATTGTTCTAAGTGATAAATATAGATTGGATATAATTTGTTACATGCATCAGTATCGTTTAAATCGGTGTAATAATCTAATAGAACGCGATAAATTCGCATTAAAATATCACCATGATCTTTAGTGAATGTGTCGATTGATTCTATTATAAAGGGAATGTAGTAATCGTAGGATACGCTGTGTTCTTTGCATAGTTCACAATATGTCGCGAGTAGATGAAGATTATTATAAAATGCGCCTAATTCGATATTTAATGTTCTGATGGATGCATAGATAGTTTTTGCTTTGTCAAAATTTCCTTTTTTGATATTGTATACCATGTTTGCTTCTAAGATGGATGATTGAGAATATTTGTCATTACTTTCAAAATTTTCATTGATCATCGATAAATAGTATTCGGCTTTATCAAACATGTTATTGCGACAATATTCAATGATTAAATTTCCGATAAGGTGTGGAGCTTTATCTTTGTAGTCATCTTTAATTGGTAATATTGTTTCAACTGACATTTCAAAGTAAGTGATGGAATGTTGATAATCGAATAAATTTTTGTAGAGAAAGCCAATATTGTTGTAAGCGTAGGAAAGTAGATTAGGAAAATTGTTGTCAATTGAAATACGTATTAATTTTTGAAATGTTTCAAATGCTTTATCTAAAATACCAAGTTGAGTATAAGCGATGGCTAAAGTGTTTAAAATGGCGGATGCTGTGCTCCATAATTTTTCATTAATAGCATCGTTGCTTAATGCTTGTGAATGGGTGATTGCTAGGTTGTATTGGGCAGACATCGTATAATATATACAAAGTTGTGACTCTAATTTGTAATAGAAAAGTCTGTCTGTTAAATAGCTAGGGTGTTGTTTTCCTTGCTCAATTAAACGTTTAGCTTCTTCAATATCTACTTTCATAGTACTTTCGATTGTACTAATTATAGTTATTTCTGGACTGTTCATGATGAAATACCTCTTCATTATATTATTATTAGTATATGTCTTAATTAGTAACCATATTTTAACACCATTAGAGTATACTTCAAGTAGTTTTTGATAATGTTTACGTAAAAATTTACAATTTATTTATGAAAAATTAATGAAATAAAGTTATAGTAGTTTTGCTTACTTGTTCTTATTCAATTAAGATGATTAAACTTTGGTCATTAATAGTTAATTTGTGAACAAAATCGCTTATATTCTATTGACTTTCGTTAAGTACGGTTATACAATAATAAGGCTTATCGAAAATTAAGTTTCTAGAAATAGAAACTCTTATTAAGAGAAAGAATGGAACACACGAAAATGTGTGCATGTTTGAAAGGAGAAATGCAATGCCAACAATTAACCAATTAGTGCGTAAAGGTCGTACTAGCAAAGTGTTTAAATCAAAATCACCAGCATTGAACAAGGGTTATAACTCATTGTTAAATGAAGCGACAAGCTTATCAAGTCCACAAAAAAGAGGTGTTTGTACTCGTGTGGGTACGATGACACCAAAGAAACCAAACTCAGCGTTACGTAAATACGCTCGTGTTCGTTTATCTAACGGTATGGAAGTTACAGCTTACATTCCTGGTATCGGACATAACTTACAAGAGCATAGCGTTGTTATGATTCGTGGCGGACGTATCAAGGATTTACCGGGTGTTCGTTACCATATCGTTCGTGGTACTCTTGACTGTGCCGGCGTTAACAATCGTTTACAATCACGTTCTATGTATGGAACGAAAAAACCAAAAGCAGCTAAAGGTGCTGCAAAGAAATAGGGATAGGAGGAGAATACAATGCCAAGAAAAGGTTTTATAGCGAAAAGAGATGTACTTGCAGATCCTATCTATAATTCAAAATTAGTTACTCGTTTAATTAATAAAATTATGTTAGATGGAAAAAAAGGTGTTGCACAAACTATTTTGTACAATGCATTTGATATCGTAGAAGCAAAAACTGGTCAACAACCAATGGAAGTGTTTGAAAAAGCATTAGGGAATGTAATGCCATTGCTTGAACTTAAAGTTCGTCGTGTTGGTGGAGCAAACTATCAAGTTCCAATTGAAGTTTCTTCAGAACGTCGATTAACATTAGGGTTACGTTGGTTAGTGAATTATTCTCGTTTACGTCATGAGAAAACAATGGAACAACGTTTAGCTGGAGAAATTATGGATGCAGCTAACGGAACTGGAGCTTCTGTTAAAAAGAAAGATGATACCCACAAGATGGCTGAGGCTAATAAGGCTTTTGCTCATTACCGTTGGTAATTATAAGGAGATAGTAGTATGGCACGTGAATTTGACTTGAAACACACGCGTAATATTGGGATTATGGCCCATATTGACGCGGGAAAAACAACTACAACAGAACGAATTCTCTACTATACAGGTAAAACTCATAAGATTGGTGAAACTCATGATGGAGCTTCACAAATGGACTGGATGCAACAAGAACAAGAACGTGGTATTACCATTACTTCAGCGGCTACAACTGCTCGTTGGAAAGGTCACCGCATTAATGTTATTGATACTCCAGGTCACGTTGACTTTACAGTAGAAGTAGAACGTTCATTGCGCGTATTGGATGGTGCAGTAACTGTTCTTGATGCTAAAGCTGGTGTTGAACCACAAACTGAAACTGTTTGGCGTCAAGCGACAACATATAAAGTTCCTCGTGTTGTATACTGTAACAAAATGGATGCGACGGGTGCTGATTTCTACATGGCAATTCGTACAATTCACCACCGTTTAGGTGCTAAAGCAGCAGCTATTCAAATGCCTATTGGGTCAGAAAATACATTTAGAGGTATTATTGACCTAGTATTGCGCGAACAACATATGTATAAAAACGATTTAGGAACAGATGTAACAACTGAAGAAATCTCTCCTGAATTTAAAGATGAAGCAGAAAGATTACGTAACATCTTAATCGAAACAGTTGCGGATTATGATGATGAAGTAATGATGAAAGTTCTTGAAGGTGAAGAACCGACAGTTGAAGAAATCAAACGTGCTATTCGTGCGGGTGTTCTATCATCTGAATTCTTCCCGGTAATGTGTGGTTCTTCTTATAAAAATAAAGGTGTTCAATTAATGCTCGATGCGGTAATTGATTATCTTCCTTCTCCAATTGATATTCCTGCGATTAAGGGTATTAATGAAGATGGTGATGAAGAAGAAAGACCAGCTTCTGATGAGGTTCCATTCGCAGCTCTTGCGTTTAAAGTTATGACTGACCCATTTGTTGGCCGTTTAACATACTTCCGTGTGTATTCTGGTGTTGCTAAATCGGGTAGTTACGTATTAAATGCGACGAAAGATACAAAAGAACGTTTTGGTCGTTTAGTGCAAATGCATGCGAATCACCGTGCTGAAATTGAAGAAGTGGATGCTGGAGATATTGCTGCTGCGGTTGGTTTAAAAGTTACGACAACGGGAGATACGTTGTGTGATGAAAAATTCCCAATCGTTCTTGAATCAATGGTTTTCCCTGAACCAGTTATCCAAATGTCAGTTGAACCTAAAACAAAAGCTGACCAAGATAAAATGGGTCTTGCGTTAAGTAAATTAGCGGAAGAAGATCCTACGTTCAAAACATATAGTGATGAAGAAACTGGACAAACGATTATTGCGGGTATGGGTGAGTTACACTTAGACATCATCGTTGACCGTATGCGTCGTGAGTTTAAAGTTGAAGCGAATATTGGTGCTCCACAAGTTGCTTACCGTGAGACAATCCGTGAAGCTGCTGAGTGTGAAGGTAAATTTATTCGTCAATCAGGTGGTCGTGGACAATACGGACACGTTTGGATTCGCTTTGAACCAAATGGTGAAGGTAAAGGATTTGAATTCGTGGATGGTATCGTTGGTGGTACTGTTCCTCGTGAGTACATTAAACCTACAAACGAAGGGTTACTTGCTGCTCTTAATAACGGTTTATTGTTTGGTTACCCAGTTGTTGATATTAAAGCTACATTATTTGATGGTTCGTACCATGATGTCGATTCATCAGAAATGGCGTATAAAATCGCAGCTAGTATGGCTTTAAAAGAAGCTGCTAAAAAATGTAAACCGGCATTGCTTGAGCCTATTATGGCTGTAGACGTTATTGCTCCATCTGAATATTTAGGTTCAGTAATGGGTGATATTACTAAACGTCGTGGTCAAATTAGAGATCAAGAAGAAATCGGTAATGCTCTTAAAGTTAAAGCATTTGTTCCACTTTCAGAAATGTTTGGTTATGCGACAGATTTACGTTCATTTACTCAAGGTCGTGGTAACTACGTAATGCAAATGGATCATTACGCTGAAGTTCCAAAGAGTCTTGCTGAAAAAGTAAGTAAGAAAACTAATTAATCGCATAGAATAACTTGCAATATTATTTAGTTTAACTTAAAATATTAATGATATATGTATAAAATATAGGAGGAATTTGCAAACATGGCAAAACAAAAATTTGACCGTAGTAAACCACACGTTAACATTGGTACTATTGGACACGTTGACCACGGAAAAACTACATTAACAGCAGCAATTACAAACTATTTAGCAAAAAGCGGTGGAGCTGTAGCTAGAGCTTACGACCAAATCGATGGTGCTCCAGAAGAAAAAGAACGTGGAATTACTATCAACACTTCTCACGTTGAATACCAAACACCTGCACGTCACTATGCACACGTTGACTGCCCAGGCCATGCTGACTACATCAAAAACATGA
>CAZTII010000069.1:0-9132 GCA_964613305.1 uncultured Erysipelotrichaceae bacterium | reverse complement strand
CAACAATTACTTATTTTTACAAGAGATGTTTACACATAAATATTGACACTACCTTTATATTAACTAATGTCAACGTTATAATGCTCTAATAAAATATCTTCTGCTTCTTTATTCCACAATCCATTATGTTTTTCGCATGAAGCAGCCAATGCTTTAAACAATGGATTGTCGATTTTAGCAAAATCTTCAATAGCCGTTAAAGGCATATCAATATGCGTATAAATTAATTTTTTCCCTCCTGGAATTGTCGGTAAATTTAACGTTGTATCGGCAACGCTATCCAAACCACCTATGTGTGTAAGCATTAAACTAGGATTAATAATGCCTCTTGCTGATAAATCAAGAGCTTCAATTAAATCAGCTGTATTGCCGCCTGTAGTCCCCATAATATGAGTACTTGTATAATGGCAGTTGTATAGATTAATCATCGCCTTAAAGTTTTTATCAGTTGGTCCAGCAAAGAAATTTAAACAACCATCAAAACCTAATAATTGATCAGCCATTTCCGCTAATGCTTGACTAGCAACATAAACAAAAATATCATCATAACCTTTATTATCCGTTAATTCCATCAAACTAGTAAACGCATCTTCTACTTTGTTTGGATTAAAATAAATCAATTCAACACCCAACTCTTTAAAATGTTCTTCACTTAACAATTTTCTAGCTCTAGCAATTTTAACATCATCAATATCTGTTACAACAACACGTTTTGGTTTTTCCTCTAAACTATGGATATAATCGATTGCACCTAAACCCATTGGCCCAGTTCCACCTAAAATCAATAAATTACCGCCACCTTTAACACCCATTTTATGATCATAATTAATTTTATTTGTATGATAGTTAGCATTATAGCCACCAATAACACATGACATTGGCTCACCTAAACTTGCAGCATAAAAACTATCACCTTCATAATGTAATAGACAACCTAATTCCATTACTTCTTGCGGGATAATACAGTATGTACAATTCCCACCAAAGAAACGATACGAATAGCCTGGACTTGCTAAAGAGCCTTTATAGTTTAATGCTGGCTGTTGAGCAAACCGTTCGCCTGGTTTAAACTCATGCGCCCATTTAGCACCAACCTTAACAATTGTTCCCGCAAATTCATGACCTAAAATAATAGGATTTACATCAATGTCCTGAGGAACACGTTTATGATTTTTTCCTTGCTTTACAGTTTTCCACGTTGACATACAAATAGAGTCAGTAATTACCTTTACTAAAATTTCATCGTCTTTAATTTCTGGTAGTTCAAACTCTTCAAGTCGAATATCATCGATTCCATACAATCTAGCTGCTTTTGTTTTCATTTTATATTTTCCTACTTTCTATAATAACTCGTTTTTCGAGTTCATCTACAACATCTTTGCTTGCTGGGCTTGTACCAATAGTTGTACACGCTCCCGCACTTGTAGCAATCGCTTTTGCCAACATTGTAACACTATCTTCATTATTTTGTATGCTTAATGCTAATGATGCAACCATCGCATCTCCAGCACCAACTGCTGATTGAAAATCTATACTAAGTCCTTTTGCAAATAAACATCGTTCTTTTTCAATACAAAGAGCACCTTTGCTTCCTAAAGAAATAATTACGTATTTAGTTTCATCATTTACCAATTGATGGCCCATCGAAATCATCTCTTCAATACTAGCGTCCTCTACCTTAAACAATTTTTTTAATTCCACATCATTTGGTTTAACTAATAATGGTTTACTATCAAGTGCTTCTCTTAATAAGTCACCATCCGCATCCACAATAACATTAACTCCTTTTTCTTTAACACTTTTAATAATATCACGATAAAATGTTGTAGGAATCGATGGTGAAACACTTCCAGAAAGAATTAATATATCATCTTTATTGACAGATGAAGTAATCAGCTTAAACACTTCTAATTGTTGCTCTAAAGTAAGTGTTGGTCCACTTTCATTAAATTCAGTCAATACCATCTCTTTATTCAATATTTTCATGTTTGTTCGTGTTGGCTGTTTAAGCATATAAGGAATACAATCAATATCTAACCGCGACAATTCATCAATAATAAATTGTCCTGGATTACCTCCAACTACGGCAATTGCTTTAGATTGTCCGCATAACGCTTTTATCGTCTTAGATACATTAATTCCTTTTCCGCCGGCATCCATCACAACATTCTTTAAGCGATTTAACCCACCTACAAAAATATCATCCACTTCAGCGGTTTTATCAACCGCAGGATTCATTGTTACCGTTACAATCATGCTTCTTCCCTCGTCAGTAACTCATAAGCATCCAAAACATTAGTACAACGAACTAATTGTTCCACCGCATCCATTTCACAAAACTTACTAGCGATGATGGATAACGTTTCCATATGCTCGTCATTTTTAGCGGCAATACCAATAACGACACGGACATTTCCACCACCCCATGAAATTCCTTCAGGATAGATCATTACCGCTAATCCGGTTTTAATAATATCGCTAATATATTCAAATTCGCCATGTGGTATCGCAATATCATTGCCAATGTATGTCGTTAATGAATGATCACGTTTCAACATTCCTTCAATATAATGTTCATTAACATATCCTTGTTTCACTAACAACTTACCAACTTCAATAATCGCTTCATCACTAGATGATGCTTTACAATTTAAAATAATACCATCCATATTCAATGTCGTTAATCCACTTTTTTGAATCATTTTGTTAATCATCCTTTCATATTGAGAAACTTCCATAAAATTTGTAACCGAATATATTTGCGACCAAGGATATCTATTTCGAGCATACGATTCATAATGGTCATGACAACACACAATCGATGCATCTTTTGGAACTTCAAAAATCGAACAATTTTTAATACATAACGATATTCCTTGTTGACGAGCTGCCTTCTTTAGTAACGATGAGCCCATAGCACTACTACCTAAACCCGCATCACATGCGAAATATATAACTTTATTCATCATCAGTAAATTTCCCTATAATTGCCTTTAAAAACCCTTTTTCATACTCATCACGAATATGATTTATATCTTTTGTTAAAATTACATCAATTAACTCATCATCAATAACGAGTTGACCATTCATATAACTTAAACAAAGTTTTTCACTTTCATCCGCAACATACGGAACACAAATCACACATATAAATTTTACATTTAAACATTCTTCATGTGAAAAACAATCTTCTTCATTAAATACAAATACAATCGAAAAATCATCCACTTCACATACGCTATGAAACAAACCAAAACCAAAATCGGGAAATAGTGTGGAACTAGAATAATGACGTTTCATTAAGGAATCCACAAGATGCCCGCGATGACCATTTATTTTATCGCATGCACCATTTAACAATTCCACTAAAGAACTTGTGGAAGGCATTGTCACACAATGAATATTTTGAAGTAAATTCATCGCACGATGACAAAACTCTTTCATATTTTCTAACGTACTACCACAATCTATTTTTTTCGTCTCACTTTTAACATCAACATACTTATACCGTAATTGTTTAATCGTCGCTTGAATATCACTGACATTTTTCGTCGTTAGTAGTGGACTAACAACAAGAATAGGTATTGTCGGGTGTTCCAAATTAAAGGTTGTAACAATTAAATCTAATTCATGATAATCAATTCGTTCCGCTGATAAAGGGATACAGCGAACATGTTTATCCAACACCTTTTTTAATCGCGCTTCCAATAAGGCACTTACACCAATGCCACTAGCACAAACAATACCTATCTTTATTAAGATATTCATCGATACTTCTTGATTATGTCGTTCTAACGCAGCGCCAATATGCATCGCAATATAACCAATTTCATCTTCATTGATATCCAACTGTAAATGCTCAGACAAAACCATCGCCGCCTGTTTAGCTAATCCAAATACCATAACATATTGTTGTTTTAACTCAGTCAGTAAAGGATTAATAATAGGACAATTATTTTGTAAGCGAACAATTGTCGGTTTTAAATGGCTTAATAACCCATTCATAAATACAAAGTCATTCTTTAATACATCTTTAATATCATCATTAAAACCATCAATCATGTCATTAATTAGTTCTTGATGAACATCTTCTTCACTATGAATCATTGCTGAAACCATCTTCTTGGCACATTGTAAATGAAAGGAAATAAAAGCAATTTCTACCTCTGGTAAGACACAATCAAATTCTTCTTCCAATAACAACGCAATTTTACGTGCTTTTTTAAAACAACTATCATCCACAATAAGTTCTCTAATGCCATCATGTTCTGCTAACGACTCATCCATCAACATTCTTGAAATCGCAATTGTAATATGAATAATTAATCCCATATATGAACTCTGAGCGTAGTTGTCCAAACGTAACTCATGCAAGTTATTTCCTAATAGTTCAACAACTCGCCGTAAAATATTTTGATCCATCAACTTCATAATACCTTGATTATTACTAAATATTTCTTCTAACACCAAATCACTATCATAAAAATTTATTTTCGAAAATTTTGGATTTTCCATAATATTTTTATTGATAATCGATGTTAAAGCTGCCCGAACATTACTTTCTTCACCTACGACCACCACACCAACACCTGGTTTACGCATAATTTCTAAATTAGCATCATGAAACCAAGTATCAATTATTTCTAAATCATGACTAATTGTAGCTTCACTAACTTTAAACATCGTTGCATAATGAATAAGTTTTTCAATTTTGCTTGACTGTAATAGTTCAAAAATAAGTAAATTGCGACGCTCTTCTTTATTCACATAGTCAACTACTTGCGTATTTAATTCTGTCAACAATGCTTGTTTATTAATGTCACTACCAACAATTTTAACACCGTATTTTGCTTTTGTTTGCAACGTACAATGAAACGGTTTCAATAAACTTTCTAAATTTTTTAATTCACGTTGAACTGTTCTAGTGCTTATACCAAGCTTTTTAGATAAAAAATCGACATGAACATAGTCATTCATATCAAGTACTTCTTGACAAATCCTTGATAGACGCTGTGATAAAATCATATCGATTCCTCCATTTCTATAGATTGATTATTTTTTCAATAATAACATCGTATTCACTACCACCCATAAAGTTAGTAATTGAATAAACAACGGCATTTTTGTTTTGGCTCTTAACACGATCACACAATGATTGGTGTGTAACAACAACTTCCGCATTCGCTGGTAAGTTTTCAATCGCGCTATGTTCTACTTTAACATCATAGCCTAATGATTTTAATTTTTTACTAAGAGTTGTCGCACCCATTGCACTACTACCCATTCCTGCATCACATGCAAAGTAAATTTTAGACACTTTTAGTTTTTTAGTTTCAATACCTTTTGATGCATTTTTCATTTCTTGCATTAAATTACTTGCATCTTCTAAACCTTCTTCATCCCCTTTAGTAGAGAATTTTAAAATCACAACACCTACCGCAGCTGTAACAGCAGCAGAAATTACAATACTTAATACAACCGCAAAATAACTACTACGTTCGCACATTGCCAAAATCGCAAAAATTGAACCTGGACTTGCTGGAGCTACTAATCCACCACCCATTACTGAGTTAATGAAGATACCACTAGCGCCACCGGCGATAACTGCTAAGATTGTTAACGGATTCATTAATACGTATGGGAAATAAATTTCATGAATACCACCTAAGAAGTGAATAATCATTGCCCCTGGAGCTGATTGTTTAGAATTTCCTTTACCTGCTAACCAATAAGCAACTAATAAACCTAAACCTGGGCCTGGATTTGCTTCCACTAAGAAGAATAATGATTTTCCAGTTTGAGCTACTTGTTCAATACCTAAAGGACTTAAAATACCATGATTAATCGCATTATTTAAGAATAATACTTTTGCTGGTTCAACAAAGATTGAAGCTAAAGGTAATAAGTTACGATCAACGAAGAAACCAACCGCTTTACCCATTACTTCGTTAATACCTACACAAAGTGGATTAATACCTAGACAGCCAATAATTGCTAAAATCATCGCTAAAATACCAGCTGAGAAGTTATTTACTAACATTTCAAAACCTGCAGGAATTTTATCTTGGAACATTTCATCAAATTTCTTAATGACATAACCACCAAGAGGACCTGCAACCATCGCTCCAATAAACATTGGAACAGTTGCACCTACAAGAACACCCATTGTTGCAGTTGCCCCTACGACTGCACCACGTTGACCATAAACCATTTTACCACCGGTATAACCAATCAATAATGGTAATAAGAATGTAATACTTGGACCTACTAAAGTCGATAATTTTTCATTTGGTGCCCAACCTGTTGGAATAAATAACGCGGTGATAAATCCCCAAGCAATGAACGCTCCTATGTTTGGCATTACCATACCACTTAGAAAGCGACCAAATCGTTGAATCTTTTCTTTCACAATAAATCCTCCTTTATTTGTTAACTTTATTATATTAGCGCCATATTTTTTTAACAAACAAATGAATTTTAACTTTGTCACATTGTTTTTGGACAAAATTGAACAGTTTTAATAATCAATCGTTTCTATTAACTTAGCCAACACAATCAATAATTTATTTTTATCGCCACGAACACAAGTTTGAAAGGTTACCCAACGATCATTGAACGTTAATCTCTCATCGATAGGATAAAAATTATGAGCGTTCACCGCATCATAATATGCATTAAATGTCGCTTCATCAAAGTTTTGAAGATAAAAAGGAAGTGTTTCATCATATCGAACATAAATAAACACATCCGTTACAACATATCGATGAATTCCACTACTATCATAAATACTAAAATATTTATTTTCTTCGTACTTACTCTGATCCTTCAATTGATGTAGTGGAGAAAAAATCATTGATTCATCTTTATATACATAATGACCATAATACACCGTATTTTGGTCATTATCCTTATTTCGATAATCCTTAAAAACACTACCATACGATGCTTCTTTTAAGTCCCATGTCGTATGAAGATATTTATCGTTATCATCACTTCTAGCAATATTTTGAACGATTAAACCACTATCAAATTTAAGTTTACCAATGTATTCCGGATTGATTGCTTTATTTATTTCATACTCCTTCATAAACACTTCAAACTCCGTTGGATATGGAAAAGCTTTACTAGCCATCACTGTATAATTAACACTGAAATGTACTTCTTCTTTAGCACATCCAAAAATAAGAACCAATACAATTAATATTATTTTCCTCATGTAATATTCTCCATACGTTATTTAAATTTTAACACACTTCATAATACTATTGAAAAAAATGATGATGAACCCCACTAATTAAGTAGTACTATAAAAAAATACTAATCGCTATAATAATAGAAATATTCCTTTATACTACTATATTTAACATAGATTCATAAAATAAATGTTATACTTATTAAAAATTAAACTTTTGATGCAATAAAATCAATCATTTCATACTTAGTTAGGTGAAGGAGGAAGTAAAGTGATAAATCAAAAAGACTGTGAAAGCTATTTATATGACATATCTCTCGGTAATATGGATAGCCTAGAAAAATTATACAATGAAACACGTAAAGCAATCTTTGCCTATGCATTGTCCATTACAAACAATGTTAGTGATGCTGAAGATGTTTTACAAACAACTTTTATTAACGTTATTAATAGTGTCCACACTTATAAACCAATGGGAAAACCATTAGCGTGGATGTTTACTATCGCTAAAAACTTAGCCATTAAAAGCTGTAAAGAAAAAAACAATGAAGTGGATATACAATGGGGAAACCTTAATTGAACCATCAGACAATTTATCGTTTGGTGATAAACAACTACTTTATTATGCTTTAAATCAACTTCAAACCGATGAAAAACAAATTGTAATGTTATACACGTTTTCAGGTTTTAAGTTTTTAGAAATCGCAACATTTTTAAATTATCCACTATCAACGGTATTATCTAAATATTATCGTTCCATGAAAAAATTAAAAACATACATGAAGGAGGAAATCACATGTTTAACGACGTAAAAAATAGTTTAAATCGATCAATCGATGAATTAACACCTAATACTATTGATCCATTAAGAAATGCATTAAACAATAAAGGAAAACAACCATTTATTCGTTCTAAGAAAAAGGTTTTCCCCACTAAACTATCCATCATTTTAGCAACCTTAATTATGGCAATTGTCATACAACAATTACCAATTAGTGCCAATGCATCATCAACGATTACGCTAGATGTTAATCCATCGATTTCAATTACGTGTGACCATAAAGGAAATATTATAGAAATTAATAGTGAACAACAGTATGACGTTAAAAATAAAACAGTGAATGAAGCTGTTCAACTTATTATGGAAGATTTCATTCAACAAGGCTATTTAAATAAAGAACATAACTCCATCTTACTTAATGTCAGTGGAGAAGATAATAAACAAAATAAAAAAATTGAAGAAATGGTTACTGAAACAGTACAAAAAGCACCAATTGATATAGCCTTAGTCATCGTCGATAAAATCGATGAAAAAACAAAACAACTGATGGATGATTACCAAATAACTAGTGGAAGAGCCATTATGATTCAAGAAATGATGAGTGATGATCCAACACTAACCATTGAACAATTATTATCATTAACTGTGCATCAATTAAATGTCTTAGCATCTAAAAAACAACTACCAACCATTGAAAAACATACAACGGGACAAGTAAACCAAAGTGAATACATCTCGTTAGAACAGGCAAAAGAAATAGCCACAAAAGCATTCAATATTGCACCAACAAGTGGCTGTGAAGTAGAATATGATTCAGACAATGGTAGACTTATCATTGAAGTAGAATGTGGAAACAATGAAATTGAGATTGATGCCATTACTAAAGAAATAATTACAATAAAGAAAGAAGAAATACAGAAACAAGAAACTCACACCGATTACTTAACCATCGCATTAAATGCATTTCAATTACAAAACAACAACATTATCGATATTGACATCGATACCGATGATGATGAAATAGAAGTAAGTTTCAAACAAAACAACAATGAATATGAAGTGAAAATCGATAAAAATACAAATACTATTATTAGTAAAAAAATAGGCTCAAGTAAATAGTTAAGTTCACGTTTTTATTGTCGATTTTTCAAAAGTGAAG
>CAZTII010000068.1:0-9303 GCA_964613305.1 uncultured Erysipelotrichaceae bacterium | reverse complement strand
TTGCGATGGAAAATAGGATTTTTTATAAGCCAAAATATTAAAAAAATACGATTTAGTTATCGTATTTTTTTATCGTATTTAATACTTCTTGTAAATCAGGTGGATTTTTTTCATTAAAGGAAATAGTAATCGCATCATCTTTACTGTATCGAGGAATAATATGGAAATGCAAGTGATCTACCATTTGACCAGAAACTTCTTTGCAATTACTTAAGATATTACATCCAGAAGCATTTGTCGCTTTCATAATTTTATTGGATAATGGACCTAATAATTTAGCGATATCAATCATTGTTTCTTCATCAGCATCTAAAATATCCACACAATGCTTTTTAGGCATCAGAAGGGTATGACCATAAGTAGCTTGAGCAATGTCTAAAATAGCAATCATCGTATCATCTTCATAGACAGTATAACTAGGTAATTCATGGTTAATAATTTTACAAAATATGCACATAAGTTCACCTCTTTCTATTTAATTATACAACATAATTAATCATCATCAAGTTGAAACTCAAAGTCATCATCAAAAGATTTAGGAACATATTTTCCACTTTTAATGCGTTGTTTCACACATTCAGTTAATAAATATTCTATTTGACCATTTAGTGACCTAAAATCATCACTTGCCCATGATGCTAAATGATTGTACAAGGTTGAAGAAATTCGCAATGGTACTTGTTTTTTAGAATCGGCCATCAGTATAAGGAACCACTATTAACGATTGGCTGAGCATCTTTATTGCCACAAAGGACAACTAATAGATTCGATACCATCGCTGCTTTTCGTTCTTCATCTAAAGTGACAATATTACCATCGCTGAGCTTATCTAAAGCCATTTCAACCATTCCTACAGCTCCTTCAACAATCATTTTTCGAGCATCAATAATAGCGGATGCTTGTTGACGTTGTAACATAACGGCGGCAATTTCTTGCGCATAAGCTAAGTGCGTGATGCGCGCTTCAATAATTTCTAAGCCTGCATCTTTAACACGTTGTTGAATTTCGTCGCGAATTCTGCAAGCAACAATCTCACTAGAACCTCTAAGTGATCCTTCGTCAGGTTCACCATCACCAGTTGTATCGATGTTACTCGCAACATCATAAGGGTAGATGCGAACGATGTTACGTAAAGCAGTATCACATTGTAGTGATAAAAATTCCTTATAGTTATTTACTGTAAACACTGCTTTAGCACTATCATTCACTCGCCACATAACGGCAATACCAATCTCAATAGGATTTCCTAAACAATCATTTATTTTTTGTTTATTGTTGTTTAAGGTCATTATTTTAAGAGAAATGACTTTAGATGGAAGTCCAAAATTACTATCATTTGTTGATGTACTTTCATTAACGTCACCACTTTGACGAAGAGTTGTATTTGAAGCAGGATTAACACTTGTAACAAACGGATTAACAAAGAATATTCCGGGTTGTTTAAGAGTTCCGATATAGTTACCAAATAGAGTTAAAACAAGAGCCTCTTGCGGTTTTAATATCTTGATGCCCATAAAACCAATCCAACCTAAACTAAGATAGATGGAACTTGCGATAATACCAATAAAGAAATTGTAATTAATAGAAAAAACAAGAGTTAAAATCGAAAGGATATAAAGCAGACTCAAAAATATTAATATAGTTAAACCATTTTTTGCGTGTAATTCTTTTTCGTTCATAGAACTCTCCTTCTTTTGATATCATTATGATATCAAAAGAAATCGGTATTGTCTATAAAAAAACTGTTTTTCAACAGTTATTTTTCTAAATATTGAGGATATTCTGCTTTGATTGAGTTATATGTATCGCGATCAAAGATACTGAAGTTATATTTCTTATAAAATGACTTTTCACTTATACTGCTTAATTCAGCGATGGATGATAATGATGTAATTGCTTCTTCTTTAAATTTTTCAATATCAGCTTCAACGATTTTAACAATATAGAATTTACCGTCAGTACCTGTAATAACTTCTGATAAATCGTTTGTAGAAGCTGTTTTGATGTATGATTGAATCATAGCATCAATCGTAGTTGTCGTATTTACTAATTGTTCATTACCAGCATTTTCTGATTTAAATGCGGTTGCGACGTCTTGTAAAGATTGTCCATCTTTTGCCGCAAGTTGAGCTAAATGAGCTGTTTCTTCTTCAGAAAATGAAACGTAAGCAATCTTTTTAGGTGAATATTGTTTTAATAAGTCTTCTGCATTTTCTTTAATATATTTATCCGTTAAAGCTGATAAACGCTTTGATAATAATAATGAATTGTTTAAGAAATCTTCTTCACTTAAGTAACCGTTATTGCTTAATGCAGTCGCAAAGCCATCACCATAGCTACTACGTAGTTGTTCAAGTGTTGCGTTTGCTTCTTTTTTCATGTCTTCTGTAACTTCGACTTCAGCATCTAAGATGGCTTTTGTCGATAGCGATATAACATGATATGCACCAGCTTGGGTTTTCATTGTTTCATATACATTACCTTTAGTAATGGATGTTTTTCCTACTTTTACTAAGACGTCATTCGGTGATTTAATTTTTGCATGAGCATCACCACAACCAGCAAGTAATAGTAAAGCACATGTAGCAAGTAATAATTTTTTCATGTTTTCTCTCCTATTCTGTTACATTAAAAGCCTTTAGAACACTTGCTTTTAATTCGTCGTTGCCCATAAAGTCAATATTTAATGTTTTTGCTTTTTCCCAAATAGCTTTTGTAAAGATTGTTTCATCTAACGTCGTTAATTGGTTGTAAAGTTCATCCATTTCTTTTAAATCGTCAAATTTAGTTGTTCCACATTGTAATTTATGAAAACCGAATTGTGTTTTAACCCATTCTGAAGTTTCACCATCATTAAGTTTTAAGCTAGCTTCTAAAAATTCAGGAACAAATTGCGTTTTAGCATCCATAAAACCTAAACTTCCACCTTGAACAGCAGAACCAGTGTCATCAGAGAACTTCGTTGCAACGTCACTAAATGCAGTACCTTTTGCTAATTCTTCATCGATTTGTTTCATTTTTGCTTTTTCTTCATCAGTAGGGTTAGCACTATCAACACATTTTACTAAGATATGACTCATTGTACGCGGTTTGTTTTCTTCCGCATAAGGTTTGTATATAGTATCTATGTTGTTGTTAACGTATTGTTTCATTAATTCATTACGTTGTTGGCTAAGTAGCATATAAGCCTCTAAATCGTTGTAATCGTTGTAACCAAGAGAACGTAATATTTTGGAAAGTTCATCTTGATATTTCGCTCCATATTGATTTTGAAAGTTACTTAATACACTAGAAGTAATGTTTTTAGCATCTTCTTTCATTTTGTCGGTAATTACAATTGATTCGCTAATAACAATTTTTTCAATTTCTTGAACGATCGTTTTATCACCAATTGCTTTATACATGTCATCGAATAAAGCATCAGCTGTAATATTTTGATTGTTAATAGAAAATACAACATCTGCACCGTCTTGTTTTTTGCTAGGTAAATAATCTTTGGTTTTATCATATGCAAAATATCCGATGATGCATACAAAGAATGTTGTAGCAATTACGATAACACCATATTTTTTTAAAAAATCTTTCATGGTTTTCCTCCTATAAAATGCTTTATAATTGTATCCGATTTTAAATAATAATGCAATTTTAATTGAATATTTGCGTGTTTATTCAGAGGAATTTCACATTTGCTATTAAGTGATAGACATATTTGAGTGAATACACAGATAGTTTATCAAGCATAGTAACTATTTTTATGATATAATCATTAAAGATATTTCAAGAAAGGTGACTAATATATGAATGTCTTAAAAATAGAAAATCTCCACGTGGCAGTGGAAGGAAAGAAAATATTAAACGGAGTAACATTAACCGTAAAAACAGGAGAAATACACGCGTTGATGGGACCTAATGGAAATGGTAAAAGTACGCTAGTGGCGACAATTATGGGCCATCCCAAATATGAGGTAATAGAAGGAACAATTACTTTAGATGATCGAGATGTGTTAGCGATGAGTGTCGATGAGCGTAGCCGTGCTGGATTGTTTTTATCGATGCAATATCCACCTGAAATTACAGGAGTTGCGAATAGTGATTTCTTAAAAGCAGCGATGAATGCGCGTCGTGAAAAACCAATTCCATTGTTTAGCTTTATTAAAGAAGTAGAAAAAGTAGCGGAACAACTTGAAGTTAAAAGCGATCTAATTCATCGTTATTTAAATGAAGGTTTTTCTGGTGGTGAGAAAAAACGTAATGAAATCGTTCAAATGAAATTGTTAAAACCCACATTTGCAATGTTGGATGAAATCGATAGTGGACTTGATGTTGATGCATTACGTGTAGTTGGTAATAATATTATCGATTTACACAATAATCATGAAATGGGATTAATTGTAATTTCTCATTACAATCGTTTTTATGAATTGATAGAGCCGACATTTGCTCATGTGCTAATCAATGGAAAAATTGTGATGCAAGGAACAGGCGAATTAACGAAGAAAATCGATGAATTAGGATATGATTGGGTTTATCAAGAATGCAACATTCAACCAGAAGAAGAAGTATTTCAAAGTAATAGCTTAGGCGAATGTGCTCTTAGTAACTTGGGAAAAAACTATGATGGAAGTAAATAGTGGTGGACTTGTTCGTCATGTTTTTAATGAAGGATTTCATAATTGGTATATCAATACTGATGATGATGTCATCCTTGATTGGACATGTCAAAATAACTGTCAAATATTTGTCCATATTGAAAGTGTGAAAAGTATTCAATTCACCTTAAATTGTCTTAAAGATAGTTCAACAACACTACTTATTTGGAATGAAACTAAACAATCACTTCAAACAAATGAAACTATTAAATGTAAGAAAGATAGTAATTTAGTGTTGGGATATGTGGAATGTAATCAAAGTGATATTGAACGTAATACAACTATTTTATTACAAGAAGAGGGGAGTCGTTGTAAAGTACAGACTGCAACACTAACAAATGTTAAAAAGAAACAAGAAATTCGTTGTGAGATGTTGGCTAGAAACACTCATAGTTTATTAGAAACATATGGTATTACATTACATGGTGGACATTATTTTATGAATGTAATCAGTCACATCGTTAATGGTGCAAGTGCCTCTAGCAGTCATCAAGTCTCTAAAGCGTTGACTTTTGATGCGAATCAAACATCAACTATTTTACCTCAACTTTTAATTGATGAAAATGATGTAGAGGCAAGTCATGCGGCAAGTCTTGGTCAAATTGATGAAGAACAATTGTTCTATTTACAATCGCGAGGCATTGAGAAACAGGAAGTAATGGCTATTATATCGCTTGGTTATTTATTACCAATTTGTGAATTGATCAGTGAAGATGAGTTAAAAGAAGTATACCGCACGAAAATGGAAAGATTGGTGAGAGAATCGTGCTCGATGTAAAAAAAATAAGAGAAGACTTTCCACTTCTTACTAAGAAAAATATTATGTATTTTGATAACAGTGCAACGACATTAAAACCACAATGTGTTCTTGATGCGGTGATGAGCTATTATACCGATAAGAGTGTAAATGTTCATCGTGGTGATTATCAACTATCGTTTGATGTATCAAAAGAATATGAAGAAACACGTCAAGTTGTCGCTTCTTTCATCAATTGTCAAAGCAAAGAAGTAGTATTTACTAGTGGTGCAACAGAATCGTTAAACATTGTTGCCTATGGTGTTGGTAAGAAGTTTATTAATAAGGGAGATGTTATTTTAACGACCGTGTCGGAACACGCATCTAATGTATTACCTTGGTTTCGAGTAGCAAAAGAGAAAGAAGCTATTATTGAATACATTCCATTGACTGCTTCAGGTGAAATTACCATTGAAAACTTTGAAAAAGCAATGCATTCTAACGTTAAAGTCGTTGCGATTGCTAATGTAAGTAACGTTTTAGGATTTATTCAACCAATTGAAGAAATTAGTAAGATTGCTCATCGCTTTGGTGCCATCGTTGTATGTGATGGTGCTCAATCGGTTCCTCATATCGTTTGTGATGTAAAAAAATGGGATGTTGATTTTTTAGCTTTTTCCTTTCATAAAATGTGTGGTCCAACTGGTGTTGGTATTCTATATGGAAAATATGAGTTACTTCAACAACTTGAACCACTTAAATTAGGTGGTGGCAGCAATGCTCGTTTTGATGTGTGTGGTAATGTGTTATTAAAAGAAGCACCATTTAAATTTGAATCAGGAACACCGCCAATCGAAGCTATTTTAGGCAGTTGTGCAGCTATAAAATACGTACAATCGATAGGAATGAATTTAATTGAACAATATGAACATTATTTAAGAACGATTTTAATTACTGAACTAAAGAAATTAGATAATGTTATTTTATACAATGAAGATGCGACTTCTGGTATTATTCCATTTAATATTAAAGGTGTATTTGCTCAAGATGCAGGAAGTTATTTAAATAGTAAAAACATTGCGGTACGATCTGGAAATCATTGTGCGAAACTATTAACACAATTAATTGGTGTTAATGAAACAGTTCGTTGTTCATTATATTTCTATAACACGGTAGAAGAAGTGATGGCCTTTGCTAAGGCATGTAGTGAAATAACAGTGGAAAGCTGTATTGGATTGTTTTTTGAGTCAGGAGAAACTATATGAATGTAAATGATTCTAAATTATTAAGAGAAATTATTATGGATCATTATCAATATCCACGAAATCATGAATTAATAGAAGATGAACATTATAGAAGTCGCCATATGGCTTCCGATTCGTGTATAGATGATATTACGGTTCAATGTGATATAAAAGACAATATTGTTAAAGATATTCGTTTCAATGGAGTTGCTTGTACCATCGCAACGTCATCGACTTCTATCATGACGGAATTATTAGTTGGTAAAAGTATTGAACAATGTAAAGAGATTATAAATGCTTATTTTTTAATGATTGATACTGGCACTGTGGATGAAGAAGTATTACAGGAAGCAATCGCGATGCAAGGAGTAGGAAAACAAGCAAATCGCATCAATTGTGCAACAATTGGTTGGAAAGCGATTAGAGAAATGATTGAAGAAAGTGAGAAAGCAAATGAATCATGATGCTGTGAATGTAGCTACAGAATATGCATTTGGTTTCAGTGATAAAGATGTCAGTGTATTTAATACTGGTAAGGGAATTAATGAGGATGTTGTAAGAACAATATCAAAACTTAAAAATGAGCCAGAATGGATGTTAGAATTTCGTTTAAAGGCATATCATCAATTTATGGAAATGCCAATGCCAAATTTTGGTCCTGATTTAAGTGGAATTGATTTTGATGATTATACGTATTTTATTCGTGCAAGTGATGAAATGACGAATAGTTGGGATGAAGTACCAGAAACAATTAAAAACACCTTTGATAAGTTAGGAATTCCTGAAGCTGAACAAAAGTTTTTATCAGGTGTAACAACTCAATATGAATCAGAAGTTGTTTACCACAACATGTTAAAAGAAGTAGAAGAAACAGGTATTTTATTTTATGATACGGATACGGCTTTAAAATTATATCCTGATTTAATGAAAGAATATTTTGGTAAAATTGTTCCACCAGGTGACAATAAGTTTGCCGCTTTAAATAGTGCTGTTTGGTCAGGTGGATCGTTTATTTACGTTCCCAAAGGAGTAAAATTAGATAAACCATTACAATCCTATTTCCGTATTAATACAGAAAGAAGCGGACAATTTGAAAGAACACTTATTATTGTGGATGAAGGAGCTGATATTCACTACGTAGAAGGTTGTACAGCGCCAACGTATTCAAAAGATTCCTTGCATGCGGCAATTGTAGAAATATTCGTTAAAAAGGGTGCTAAATGTCGTTATACGACGATTCAAAATTGGTCTACAAACATATTAAACTTAGTAACACAACGCTCTAAAGTAGAAGAAAATGGGTTGATGGAATGGGTTGATGGTAATATTGGATCATCGATTACAATGAAATATCCATGTTGTGTACTTACTGGAGAAAATGCTCGTGGAATGGTTATGTCTCTTGCGATCGCTAGTAAAAATCAAATTCAAGACACAGGAGCTAAAATGATTCATTTAGCACCAAATACGTATAGTACGATTGTATCAAAATCAGTGTCTAGACAGGGTGGAGTTGTGAATTATCGCGGAATGGCAAAACATGGAAGTAAAGCAAGCTATTCAAAAACTAAGGTGGAATGTGATACTTTAATATTAGATCATTACTCCGCAAGTGATACGATTCCAACCAATTCAACAGCGAATAAAAATAGTACAATTGAACATGAAGCATGTGTATCAAAGATTTCTGAGGAACAATTGTTCTATTTAATGTCTCGAGGATTAAGCAATGAAAAAGCGATTGAAATGATGGTGATGGGCTTTTTAGAACCATTTACAAAAGAATTACCGATGGAATATGCAGTAGAACTTAATCAATTAATGAAGCTTGATATGAGCGGATCGGTGGGCTAAAGATGAATAAAAAACAACTACGAGAAATGGCATTAAAGAAAAGAAATGCATTAAATCCACAAGATAAAGTTGAAAAAGATGAAATTATCGCAAAAAAATGTTTAGAAGAAATTGGTGATAATAAGATTATTGGTATTTATATTAGTAAAGAAAATGAAGTAAGCACTCATGATATTATTAATCAATGTCTACAACAAGGAAAAGTAATTGTAGTTCCCAAAGTTCAAGGGAAAAAATGTATTTTTGTACAAATACAATCCTTAGAAGAATGTCAACCATCAACATTTGATGTGTTAGAGCCAAGTAGTGATGTTTCTTATCCATTAGAAGATATCAATATGATGATTGTACCTTTAGTTGCCTTCGATGATAAAAAGCAACGTATTGGTTATGGTAAAGGATATTATGATACGGTATTGGATAAAATGGATTGTCCTTTTGTAGGTCTAGCATATGCTTTACAACAAGTTGAAAACTTTCAATGCGATAAAACAGATGTACCTTTAACAAAAATAATTACGGAATATTTTGAATTATAATGGCCAATATTGGCCTTTTTTATTGAAGTAGTTAATTTTTAACAATCCTTATTTAAAAAACGATGAAATTTTCTTTAAATATTATATGATTGAATGAGTGAAAATATGAACAAATAAATGTTTGATGAATTAAAGTTTTTTATTTGTGATATAATTAACATATAATTAGAGGAGGAAAAAAATGAAAATATTGAAGATTTTATTATCGCTTTTATTAATTACAGTACTAAGTAGTTGTAAAAGTAGTTCAACACTTAAAGATGGAGTATTTGAAGGAGTTG
>CAZTII010000067.1:0-9348 GCA_964613305.1 uncultured Erysipelotrichaceae bacterium | reverse complement strand
TCTAAAAGTCTATTACCACGCGCATAGCACGTGGTATTTACCTTCGGCAATAAAAACAAAGTATTTTCAAGAGATAACCTTTTAAACTCATTATGGGGATATGATTATTACGGTGATACGCGCACTGTAGATAGTCACATTAAACGTTTACGAGCTAAAATAGATGAACACCCTCATCCACAGTGAGACATAAAAACAATATGGGGAGTAGGTTATAAATTTGAGGAAGTTCAACATGATCAAAAATAAAATTGCTTTTCGTTTAACATTGTATTTTTCCATTGCTTTATTAGTATTCGCAACCGTCATCGGTAGTGTTTTTATGATTCTTTTTAGAAATCATACCTTTGAAATTCATCAATCAGAACTAGAAAAAAGAGCAACAATTATCGCCAGCAATATTGCCCCCTATTTTGAAAACCAAGAAGTTGAAGCAGGTAGTGGATATGGTGCTTATATTCGTTTTTCAAAAGATATTGTTGGATCCGATGTATGGATTATTGACAAAGAGTTAAATCTCATCACTTTTGAAAAAGGAGTTGGAATTAAAACAAATAAATATACGGTTGCCACTCTACCTGAAAATGCTGAAAAACTAATTTCAAAAGTATTTACTAATCAAGTTGTAACAAGCAGAGGCTTTAGTGAAATTTTAAACGAAGCAACATTAACAATTGGGGTTCCAATCATAAGTAGTAATGGAACAATTATTGGTGCTATTTTACTACACTCACCAGTTATTGACACAACTGATGCGATTGATCAAGGAGTCATCATTCTTGCGATTAGTATTACAATCGCGTTTGTAGTAGGACTACTACTATCCATTTTATTTTCCTTTTCCTTTACAGAGCCACTAACAAAAATGAAAACAACGGCGGCTGAATTAGCTGAAGGAACGTACGATAAAAAAACAAACATTACCCAACACGATGAAATTGGTGAACTAGCTACTACCATCGATATATTAGCTGAAAAACTCGATGAAGCTAGTAAAAACTCCCATCGACTAGAAAAAATGAGACAAGATTTTATCGCCAATATTTCTCACGAATTGCGCACACCAGTAACAGTAATGCGTGGCTCCTTAGAAGCAATAGTCGATAAAGTAGTTGTCGATCCAGACATGATTGATGAATATCATGTTCAAATGCTCAATGAAGCAAAATTTTTACAACGATTAATTGGTGATTTATTAGATTTATCGAAACTTCAAAATGTCGACTTCACCATTGATAATGCACCTTTATCCCTTCAATCTGTCATTGATGATGCGATTCGTAGCGGACAACACATCGCTAAAAATAAGAACATCACCATTCAAAAACAATTCGATAAAGAAGATAAAATAATATACGGAGATTATGGTAGAGTTCGTCAAATGATTCTAGTCGTCTTGACCAATGCGATAAAATTTTCCAACGAAAATAGTGTTATTGATGTAATAATGCAAGACAATAAACTCAGTATCCATGACAATGGTCAAGGAATTGATGAAGCATTGATACCAACAATTTTTGAAAAATTTCATCATTCACGAGATGAATCCAACAAATGTGGCACTGGCCTTGGTTTAGCAATCGCAAAACAAATCGCCAATAGGCACAATATTGATATTATCGTAGAAAGCACAAAAAATGTTGGTTCTACATTTACATTTGTTTTTAATAAGATAGAAAAATCGATACTTGACATATAGTATCGATTTTTTATTCATCAATTTTCACTCTAATATTTGAGTAGATAAACTACCAATTTTAACTTAAACAAGCAATTTAATTAAAAATCTTTTTTAGCATATATTTTAGTTGAAAGCCAATAGGAATTAAAAGCTACTATACTACATACTATTAGTACAACAGTAAAAGTCATTGTTGTATTTTCCATCATCATAAACATTATTTTTCGTAACGAATCACTAAAATAGTCAGAAATTATTGTAGTAATACCAATAAGAAGAAATGGTATCGTCGATATCATCTTTCCCTTAGCATAACCATATTTAAAAAAGAAAGGATACTGGATAAATACAATAAAACTAATCATTAAAAAAGTAGAAATAGATGATAAAAATAAATCTTTTATAAATCCATCCACCGGAAACATAAATGATGCAAGAGTAGCCAACAGACTACCTACTAACAAAGAACATAAAATAAATACAAACGATGTTAAATATCTTCCTTTCACAACGTCTTTAACAGGTATATTAACTATTCTATACAGTGGATCAATACCAGATTCCTCACCAACTAAAAATGGATAAGAAGAAAACATTAAAGCGATTATCGGCGAAAAAGTAACAATTAAAATGGTACCATAGATAGGCACTAATTGTTGACATCTAAAAAGTGTAAATAACGCCATATCTATGATACCATTTTATTAATACATTCTTAAATTGTAGTAAATCTAAATATTCATCAGCATTTTTTTTCGATCTGTATTTAAATAAATACTGACACTATATGTGAACTGTTGTAAAGTTTGCATAATACTATTAATCATAATTCCGTAAATTGGATTCACTAAATCTGGAACTACGACTAAAATAGTCCGACTATTATTTTCTCGTAACTTTTTAGCATTTATATTAGGGCTATAACCTAATTTATCAATCGTATCTTTAACTAATTGAGTTGTTTTCGGAGTAACACGCGGGCTGTTATTTAGTACCCGAGACACTGTCGCAACCGAAACATTTGCTTCTTCAGCTACCTATTTAATATCAATTCTCATTTTTTAACCTCATCCAATTAATCATAGCACAAATTGATAATATTCATTAAAATTATAGTTTAAAAAGTTATGAGTAACATTGATACCTTCTCATGTAGATGATAATGAATATGTCCTAAATCACCAAGTAAATAATTTTATATTTTATGATAACTTCTGATCCAACTTCACGAGTCATTGCTTTTATATGACTGTTGAAAATAACCCTCATGAATATCGTAATAGTTTCTATCTGAAATTCATATTTAACTGAAGTTACTTTTAACTTTAATAGACCAAAACAAAAGATGCTTGAAATATAGCATCTTTTACTAACTTACTTTTTTATAATTCGTACGTGATAATCTTTTTTCAACTATCCCTAAAGTATAATCCGTAAATAAAGCTAATAAGGCAGTAGGTATTGCCCCTGCCCAAATAATGGCACTACCTTGAGCTACATTGACACCTCGAGAAATAATATCACCTAAGCCACCTGCACCAATAAACGTGCCAATGGCAGAGATACCAATTGCCACCACTAATGCATTCTTTATTCCTGCCATAATAACCGATATTGATAGTGGAAATTTAATTTTCATTAATATTTGTAATTTTGTCATTCCCATTCCTTTAGCCACATCAATCAGCCCAGCATCCACATTCGCGATGCCTGTATGTGTATTTTTTAGAATGGGTAACAAGGAATAAACAAATACAGTTGCAATAACGGTATTATGACCTAAGCCAAAAAACAACAACATAATCGATAACATCGCTAAAGAAGGAACAGTTTGTAAAATATTAACGACACTTAAAATTACTGTATCAATTTTGCTTTTTCCGGTAATGATTACCCCCAAGGGAATCGCTATTAGAGCTGCGAATAACACTCCATAAATTGACATTAAAAAATGTGTTAATAGTTGAGAAAGTACATATCCACCATTAAGTATATAATAATCAATGATATTTTTTATAAGTTGCATTATCTCTCTCCTTCAGCTTTTTCACTTGCTTATCTATAAAGTAATTATTTTCTAAAAGAAATTGTTTGGCTACCGTCATTGGTTCTATTAATTGTTCATCGGAAAGTTTATTTAAATATTGCATGTCTTCATTTGTAATTGAGCCTTCTAGTTTTAATAACACTTCTTCTAATTGTGGATATTGTATCATAATAGAAACAGTTGCACATGGACTAGCATCATATGGCGGAAATAAATATCGATCGTCTTCTAAAATGACTAAATCATAGGAGTTAATTCTACCGTCTGTTGAATAACCAAGTACAATGTCCATTTCATTCTCTTTTATCGCGCTATATACTAATCCAATTTCCATCGGATATAAGTGTTTAAAATCAAACTCGTATTTTTCTTTAAAAGCTTGATATCCATCTCCATCACGTTCAATCCACGAACTATCCACACCTAATTTTAATGTTGGCGCCAACTCCTTTAAATCACTTATCGTTTTCACATTATTTTTTTCAGCAAAAGATTTCGTAACCATAAAAGCATACGTATTATCAAAACCATACGATGGAAACCATATCTCATCAAAACGTTCATAGTAAGCCTCTACTACTTTATTAAAAGCTATTTGCGGATCTGTCTCTGAAGGTAAACCAAGTTCTCCCATCAGTGAAGTTCCTGTATACATTGCTCCCGATACATTAACAGCACCACTCATCATTGCTTGATGAATAAGAAACGTCGAACCCAAATTGTTCACTAATGTTACTTCAGCTTCTGGAATATAATAGTCGATCATTTGTTTTAAAATTTCTGCCAATATTTGTCGTTCTGTTGTGTTTCCTCCAGCAATCACAACTCCTCCATCTTTTGCTGATTTACCTAATCCAGGAAGACTACAACCTGTTGTCAACAATAAAGAAACAAGTACGATTATCCAAGCTTTTCTTCTCATTATTTACCACCACTTTCATTTGAACAAGTACGTGGAGCCACTTTTTTCTCTATTGTAGCCATCACGTTATCTGTAATTAAGGCAAGAATTGTAACTGGTATTGTTCCCATAAAAACTAAATCAAAAGAAAATGTATTAAGACCAGAAAAGATATAATCACCTAGCCCACCAGCTCCGATATATGAGGCAATAGTAGTCCAAGAAATTACATACACTGCCGCTAATCGAATACCCGACATAATAACTGGAATTGCCAAAGGAAATTGAACCTGTTTAATAATTTGAAATCGTGTTAAACCCATTCCTTTCGCTGCATCCAGCAAGTTTTTATCAACTGAATTCATACCGATTAATGTGTTCCTGATAATAGGTAAAAGTGAATAAATGGTTAAAGCGACAACTGCTGGCAATTTACCTATACCAAAAAACGGAATCATAATAGCTAAAAGTGCTAGAGATGGTACTGTTTGTAATACTGAGCATATTCCAATAACGATATCAGATAACACTTCATTTTCAGATAATAAAATTCCAATAAAAACAGCGATAAGAGTCCCTAACAACAAAGATATTATCGAAATATACAAGTGATCACCTATTTTTAAGAGTAGTGTGGGTAGATGATGTAACACCGCAGCCATAATTTACTCACCATCCTTTTTACTTAAAAGTCGATAATCTTCCTCATCAGTTGTTTGGATAGTTTCTTCTTTTAACATATCCAAGCTATAATCACCCCAAATCCCACTATATACGGCACCAACAACCGACGATCTTGTGACTAATCCAACTAATTTACCATCATCATCAACAACTGGTAAATTCTTATACCCTAGTTCCTTGATGTAAAATATAGCATCTCTTATAACTGTAGATTTTTTAATATAAGCTACATCTTGTTTAATATCTCCAATCTTTAAATTTTTATTTTTAAGTTTTTCTAAGGAGAAAATATCGACTAATCCTTTTAATACATTATTCTCATCGACCACAAAAATCATATCGACTCGCCTATTTCTCATCATTTCAAGCGCTTTTAAAACAGAAGCAGATTCATTCGTTGTGACTGGATTATCTATCATTACTTTTTCGACTGTGTTTACAATAAAGGAAGCCTGCGCTAAACGATCTTTTCCAATTAACTCTTCAACAAATTTATTGGATGGACTACGCAATATATTTTCTGGAGTATCAAATTGTACAACATGACCTTTATCCATAATTACAATTCTATCCGCAATCGATATCGCTTCATCCATATCATGAGTTACAAAAACAACAGATTTCCCTAATTTAATTTGTAATTCCTTAATTAGTTGTTGAAGCGCTAAGCGCGTAATTGGATCTAGAGCTCCAAATGGTTCATCCATTAATATAATATTTGGGTCAGCAGCCAAAGCTCTAATTACACCTATTCTTTGTTGTTGCCCACCTGATAATTCTTGAGGATAATAATCTAAATATTTTTCCGGCATTTTAGCAAGTGACATTAAATACTTTGCCCTTTCCCTCATTTTGTCTTCCGGCCATTTTAATAGCTTAGGTACAGTAACAATGTTATCGTAAATAGTTTGATGAGGCATCAGACCAATTTGCTGAATAACATAACCAATACCTCGACGTAATAAAACCTCATCCATTTCTTTAGTGTTTTTACCATCAATAAAAATATCACCTGACGATTGATGGATCATACGATTAATCATCCGTAAACAAGTAGTTTTTCCACTACCGCTAGTCCCAATGACAACAATAAACTCACCTGAGTTAAATGTTAAATTTACCTCACTTACCGCAATATTATTACCTGGGTACACTTTTTTTACATTCTTAAATTCAATCATTTTTACACCTCTTTCATAAATACGTCATTAGTTACAATCTTCTAACTGCCATTTAAATAAAAATAAAAGGAACCTCTTTTAAAGAGATTCCCCACCCAAAGAATCAAAATTCTCGCAGAAAACTGCAACCGTATTAATATTTTATCATTAATATGACCTTTAAACAACATTTTGACTGTAAATAAATGGTTAAATTAAGAAAAAATATATAATTCAGTATATTTTTTAAAGCTTATTAGACTTATAGAATAAATATTATTAGAAACTTATACATTAAAATATATAGTTCACTATACTAAAATTTTAATAAAATACTAGCACAATCACAGTGAAAACTATGTTTAGTAGTTATTTCCCGAAATCGGTTTTTGACTCATTAGCGCAACACCAGAACTTGTCCCAATACGACTTGCACCCTTTTCAACCATAAGCTCTAAATCACTAAACGAACGAACACCTCCCGCAGCTTTAACTAACGCTAAATCCCCTACAGTTTTTTTCATAATTTCAACAACTTCAGGTGTAGCACCAGAAGCATTAAACCCAGTGCTTGTTTTAACAAAATGAGCTTTCGCACTAACACAAAGTTGACAAGCTTTTTCAATTTCATCCTTCGACAACAAACATGTTTCCAAAATCACTTTTACAATCTTACCATCAGCTGCCTTTACAACCTCAGCAATATCATTTTCAACTTCTTCATACATACCACTCTTAAATTGACCGATATTCATTACCATATCAATTTCACTGGCACCATGCTCAATCGCAATCTGCGTTTCTTTAACTTTCACCGCAGTAAGACTTGCGCCTAAAGGAAATCCAACAACTGTACATACTTTAACAGTGCTATCCTTTAATAATTCACTACACAAACTAACCCAACAACTGTTAACACAAACCGATGCGAAATCATACATAAGCGCCTCGTTACATAACTTAATAATTTGCTCTTTTGTCGATTCGGCCTTTAATAATGTATGATCAATTAATTTATTTGCTTGCATAAAAAATCTCCTATTCTGTGCCATAATTTTAACATACAATTCAGTGAATGTAATCATATTATCATTATTGATAACGTATTGATTAACAACTATATTGGTTGTTTTTCTAGCTTATGCGACTCGTTAAATAACTGAAATAGCACCTAATGCCATTGTACATTTTATTATTCTCTACCATAAACGTAGTGCTAGAATATGAAAAACTAAAACGCTTTCAATTTTCCACTCATTAAGTGGAAAATGTCAGTATAAGTTTTTACATCAAACAGCTATATTATTGCTTGATGATTTAGAACATATTCATTACCATTCACATAAAACATTATCATTGTTACTCTACGCTGCAATCGGTTTTCCTACAATTCCCATTGACATAGATAAAAATGCAATTACAGTGCATAACCAAGGATAAGCATAAATGGATTTAATACTATTGTCACAATTCATCCCAACACAAAAATATGGGGGGTTTCTTGTAACAAACAACATTAATATCGTTCGTATCAATAAATGAAAAATAACATCAATATTGCTGATTAAATTTCTTTCTTAAATAAGCTATCCAGTTCAATAAAGTATCATAGTTTAAAGTACTTAAAGCCTTTTTATATAATTCAAATCCTTCTTTATCCATTTCTTCTAACAATTTAATACTTTTCTTAGGACCAAAATAAAATTGTCCAATCAAATCACAGTATATTTCTAAGCTATCCACTAACAACCAATGCCATCTATAATAACCTTCAGCATCATTTCTTTGAACACGCCTTACCATTTTTTCACACCATTCGATATTCAAATTATTCTCTTCTTTAGTTTTCTTTGGTAAAGAATTAATGTAATTCTGAACATTACTTAAGATATTAAAAGCTATTTTATCCGTATCAAACACTATGTTCCCACCATTAATTTGTGTGAAGTTTTGCCAATTAACCACATCCTTAAATACATTCATTGGATAAATAAAAACATCCAGTTCTATACTAGAAATTATACTTCTATCGTGTTGCTGCTGTTGTATATCAGCTATGATTAGTGCGTCAAAATCACTATTTTCACCATTAGAACCATCAATAAAAGAACCATAAACAATAATGGCCAAAGGTTTATATTTATACGTTAAATAGTCAATAATTTCTTGCATATTTTCCTCCATTTTAAATTACATAATAATCTATTGGCTTAGTTGATCACTATACAATTCATTTCTACAGCCTTTATTATATTTAAAACAATTCATTATATCCATAGTAGATTACTCTTTTTGCTAAATATTAATTTTAAAATTTATATAGATTTTTTCACTAGTATACAAATAAAAAATAGTCCCCATCATGTAGAGACTATCGTACATACTATAGTATAAACTTTATGAAAGTTCTTTTTGTCTAACTTTATTGACAAGTAATTCTAGTGCATAGGCTGTAATAAAAATACACAAAATAGTAAAACCTAATTGTGGAAATTGATTACCTCTTGAAAAAGAATTGACAGCACTACCGATTTATCCAGGAACTCCTACAATTGGTCCTATTACAACTGCTACCGCAAAATTAATTTCACTTCTCATCGCTAACCAGCTAATCATTCTACTTGTACAAGATGGTATAACTGCTTCATTTACAATTTGTAGCCAACTAGCACCACTCGCCTTCAGTGCTTCAATTGTTCCCGGTTCAACCTCTTCAAAACTTTCACTAAACGATTTAACAAAAAACGACCAACCATGAAATATCATACCTATTACTGCTGTTATTGCGGTTAATATCATACAAGAACGATACAAACCATAAGTACATTGCATGAACAATTACTAGATAATTTAGAGTATTTAAAGTTATCAGAAA
>CAZTII010000066.1:0-9374 GCA_964613305.1 uncultured Erysipelotrichaceae bacterium | reverse complement strand
CTTCACTTTTGAAAAATCGACAATAAAAACGTGAACTTAACTATTTACTTGAGCCCATAAAACATGATTGATGCATTATGTTTGAAATTATAATGGTATAAGGTATAATAGAATTATATTCTACGTAAAGGAGCTTACTTATGTTTAATGAAGAGTTAGCGTATTCAATTTTATGTTCACAACAATTGACTCATGAACAAAAACTAATGGGACTAGCAAAATGTAGTGAAAATGGCTTATCCGTTTTAAACATTCCCGAAAAGACAAAAATTTATTTTGAAAAAGGAATTATTAACGATTTATTTGAAGGAGCAGCACCGTATCGACCACGATATATCATGCCTGATTATCAAAAGTTTATTAAGCAAGGAAGTGCCTTTTTAAAAATAGATCCGCCTAAGACATTTGATGAATTGATTTTTTCACTCATGATTCTTTATCGCCATGTTCCTTCTATTACTAATTTTCCCGTTTATTTAGGTAACTTAGATACGATGATTGATCCATTTATCACTGATTTAAGTGATGAAGAAGTAATGGAAAAACTAAGGTTATTTTTTACGTATTTAGATAGAACAATTACTGATTCTTTTTGCCATGCCAACATTGGACCACTAGAAACTAGAGCAGGATTATTAATTTTAAAAGTTGAAGAAACACTTACTAATGCCATTCCTAACTTCACTTTAAAATACGATTCATCTGTAACAAGTGATACATTACTAGAACAAAGCATCGCTTCATCCTTAAAATGTAGTAATCCTGCCCTTTGCAATCATCAAGCAAATCGTTCAACGTATGGTGAAAGTTATGGTATTTCTAGTTGTTACAATATTTTACCAATTCAAGGTGGTGCTTATTCATTAACACGATTAACCCTTACTCATTTAGCGAAAGAAGCACAATCGGTACAACATTTCTTAGAACAACTTCTCCCTGATGCATTAGGTTGCATTGCCGATTATCTTAATGAACGAATTGATTTTCAAGTAGAAAAATCTGGTTTCTTTGAATCCAACTTTTTAGTGAAAGAAGGATTATTATCGAAAGATCGCTTTGTCGCAATGTTTGGTGTAACTGGTATGGCCGAAGGTATTAATACCCTTTTAAAAGATAAAGGACTTATTTATGGTAAGGATGAAGAAGCAAACAAATTAGCTGAAACAATACTACAAAAAATCGATGAATTCATTCAAAGCTGTGAAGCACATTATAGTCCTCTAAGTAACAATCGATTTGTACTTCACGCTCAAGTCGGTTTAGATAGTGATATCGGTGTTACTTCTGGTGTTAGAATTCCTGTTGGTAGTGAACCTGAAGATTTTATTGACCATCTAAATCATTCTGCACGTTACCATAAATTCTTTCCATCTGGCGTTGGCGACATCTTCCCTATCGCTAGCAATGTACAACAAAATACTGCCGCTTTAGCCGATGTCGTTAAAGGAGCATTTCAACAAGGGGTTCACTATATGAGTTTTTATAGCGCTGATAGTGATTTAGTAAGAATCACCGGTTACTTAGTTAAACGAAGTGAAATGGAAAAATGGGATAATAAAGAAGTCGTCCTTCAAAATACGACACAACTAGGCGCACCTAATTATAAAGATAACCGCCTTGCTGAAAGAAAAATTCGATTGGTATAATGAATAAAATATACATCAATAAGATTATTCCACTTAGCACGGTTGATGGTAAAGGTGCAAGAGTTGCGATATTTACCCAAGGTTGTAACATTCATTGCCTGTATTGCCATAACCCAGAAACAATACAAATGGACGCACAAAGCCTGTCGATGTGTACTTATTATAGTAGTCAACAATTAGTTGATGCTATTAAGCCTTTCTTCGTTTATACTCGTGGCATTACAGTATCTGGTGGTGAATGCATGTTGCATCCAGAGTTTCTTCATGAACTATTTACTCTAGTTAAAAATAACAATAAAACATGTTTAATTGATACAAATGGTACCATTGATTGTAGTTTATATCCTGCATTAATGGCTGTTACTGATGGTGTTCTTCTCGATATAAAAGCGTGGGATACAACAGTATTTAAAAAGCTTACTGGTGCTACTAAAAATGATAGTTTAATCAATAATTTAGTTTATTTAAGTGAAAACAATAAGTTGGAAGAAGTCAGAATAGTTTGTTTGCAACCATTTGTCGATGTCACAGCATGTATTGATGGTATTGTACAAACAATTCCTACTCATTTTCATAGTATTCCCCTTAAATTAATCGCATTTAGAAATCATGGTGTTCTTGGTGAATTGTCCACTGCATCTTCACCATCTAATGAAGAAATGCAACAATATGCAAACTATGCAAAACATAAAGGTTTTAGTAATGTAATTGTACGTTAAGAGGCAAAATTAGTTTGCCTTTTTTTAAACTTTTATTGCTTGTACATACCTTTAATGATAAAATGGTGATAAATTTGAAAGAGGAAGAACATGAAAAAATCTATAATCAATTTTTTTACAAATCCAATAAAAGTAGCATTTTTAATTGTACTTTCTATAGTGTGTATTTTTTCCTTTTACTCTTCCATCGTTTATAATAACTTAAAACTTGAAATAATAAACTCCTTAGGTGAAGTTACAAAACATACCGCAACTGCTTTAGAAGAGCGTATTAATAGTGATAAAACGACCATGAACAATGTCGCTACCGCATTATCAACAGATCGCTTTGATAATGAAGAAGCACTTGCTATTCTTCGTAAAATTACAGCAGCAAATAACTATTTAAGAATGGGAATTATTAATGAAGATTATAGTGCTTATAGTACCGATGAAGCATTTAATAAACTTCCTGAAAGAGAATATATGATTAAAGCTTTTAAAGGAGAAGTATCTATTTCTGACCCATTAATGGATGTGGCGGATGGTAAACCAATTATTGTTTATGGCGCTCCTATTTATAGCTACAATTATAGTAAAATTAAATCGGTGTTATTTGGTACTTTTTCAATCTTTGATTATCAAAAAGAATTAACGATTGATATAAATAATTTACATGGTTCTTCCTTTGTTATTAAGCAGTGTGGTACGATTGTATCTAGTTCATCATACACCACTCCAATCAAAAATAACTATAACAATTTATATGAACAATTAAAATCACTCACGCATAACAATGAAGCAACTGTCGATGGGCTAAAATATACAATTTACGCAAATCAAGAAGGTTATATGGAACTATATAACCTCACTAATGATGAAAAAGAAGAAAAGATGTATTTCTATTATGCACCACTTAATGTTAACGATTGGTATTTAGTAACTTGTGTTCCTACAAAAACACTCAATACAAAAATGCTAAATACCTTAACATCCACCTTCATTCTTGCCTGCACAATTGTACTGATTACTGGTGCTATCTTAATGACACTTATTCGCAATCTTAGAAAATCAAAAACAATGTTGGAAAATATTGTATACACAAGTGAAGTAACTGGTCAAATGTCGTATCAAAAATTTAAAGAAGATTGTGTAACCATTCTTAAATCAAATTCTGACAGTCAATTTTATCTCATCACGTTCGATATTGAAAAATTTAAATACATTAATGATATGTTTGGATATGATGAAGGTGATCGATTAATTTGTTTTATTGATTCTATATTAAGAAAAAATTGTCGTCAACATGAAATTACAGCCCATGTTATTGCGGATGAATTTGTTCTATTGACCCAAAAGAATTCTAGAAAAGAATTATGTACTCTTCTTGATCAGTTATTAGAGCAATTTGAAACGTACGTTCGTCCAACAAATTCATACTATAACATTAAAGTTGCGATTGGTGTCTATGAAATAACACCAAATGAATTTAATATTGATGCAATGCGAGATCGTGCTGGCATTCCAATGAAACAAGTAAAAAAGAATAATACGAAATCTTATGCATTTTATGATGAAAACAGTCGAAAAGAAATATTATTTGAACGTGAATTAGAAAATAAAATGCATGACGCACTACTAAACCATGATTTTATCGTTTATTACCAACCTAAATATGATACTATCAATCAAACATTATGTGGTGGTGAAGCGCTAGTTCGTTGGCAATGTAAAGACGGCACACTATTGTCACCATATTCATTTATTCCGCTTTTTGAAGAGAACGGTTTTATTGTTCAATTGGATGAATATGTATTTAAACAAGTTTGTTTAGACATTAAAGAATGGATAGATAAAGGATATAGTATTGTCCCTATTTCATGTAATTTATCCCGTAAAAACATCGCTATCACCAATCTAGCTGATACCTATGAAGCAGTCATCAATGAAGTAGGTATTAATCCAACTTATGTTTCTTTAGAATTAACAGAATCAGCTTTTATTGAAAATGATGCATTAATAAAAAACTTTGTAGATAAATTAAACAATAAAAATTTCAAAGTTATTATGGATGATTTTGGCGTAGGATTCTCTTCCATCGGTCTATTAAAAGATATTAATGTACATACTTTAAAACTAGATCGTTCCTTTGTCATTGACATTACTGAAAATATTAAAACCAGGAATATTGTTGAAACCATTATAAAACTAATGAAACAATGGAATGTTCGTGTAAATGCTGAAGGTGTTGAAACCATCGAACAACTCACTTGTTTAACACAATTAAACTGTGATGAAATTCAAGGTTATTATTATTCTAAACCAGTCGATAAACAAAATTTTGAGAAAAAAATGAATAAATTATAACAAAAGAAGTGAAATTTTCACTTCTTTTGTTATTGTGACAATATAGTTTTAATAATATTTTAAAACATAATTACAACCTATTAATTAAGTTTATCAATTTGTTGATTAGACGAATTAAATATGTTAATATTTGAATAATTAATGAGAGGTGGGATGTGCGTGAGAAAAAAAAATAACCAGTTCTTTACTGATCCTATAAAACTAGCATTACTTATATTGCTTTGTATCGTGATGATTTTTTCATCGTACGCATTTGCTGTTTATCAAAACCTACAATCAGAGATTATTACCTTATTATCAGAGACAACAAAACATACAGCCACTGCTTTAGAAGAAAAAATATCTAGTGATAAAACAACCGTTCAAAACGTCGCCTTAGCGATTTCTAATGAACGATTAAATACCGATGATTACTTACATGCCCTTAATAAGATTACTATAGACAATCATTATTTACGAATGGGTATTATTCATGAAGATTATTCCGTAATGTGTACTGATAATGCCTTTACTAAGTTACCTGATAGAAAATACATTAAAGATGCATACCAGGGCATTGTTTATGTTTCTGATCCATTAATCGATATTGCGGATGGTAATCCAATTATAGTATATGGAGCTCCTATTTATGACCATAATTGGACAAGTGTTAAAGCTGTTTTATTTGGAACATTTTCTATCAACGAATATCAAAAGAATTTATCAATCGATATTTTTAATTCACGTGGTTGTTCCTTTATCATTAAACAATGTGGAACAGTAGTATCTTCTTCTTGTTCAGCAATTATAGATAGTAAATCACCAAACTTATTTGAACATTTACTTTCATTCTCTAAAAATTCAACAATTGAAATCGAACAATTCAAAAAAAATATTTCTGAAAATGAAACAGGTTATTGTCAATTGTATAATTCACCATCAAATTCAACACCTGAAAACATGTATTTCTATCACACACCTCTTAACGTTAATGATTGGTATTTAGTGACCGCAGTGCCAATTGCTGCCTTGAATAATCGAATGATTGAAACGTTATCTTCTACCTTTATTCTTGCTTGTATTATCGTAATTATTACTGGAACAATTTTATTAATTTTAGTGTTCAATCTTAAGAAATCAAAAGCAGAATTAGAAAATATCGTTTATACCAATGAAGTTACAGGACATATGTCATACCAAAAATTTAAACAAGATAGCCAGTCAATCTTATTAAATAATCCTACTCTTCAATTTGCTATTATCACCTTCGACATCGATAAATTTAAATACATTAATGATATGTTTGGTTATAGTGAAGGAGATAATTTAATTCGTTATATTGACTCTGTTTTAAGAAATAATTGTCGTCAAAACGAAATTACTGCTCATGTTTCCGCAGATGACTTTGTACTATTAGCACATTTCACTGATCGTATGCAATTATGCAATCGTCTTGATAATTTATTGCAACAGTTTGAAGAACATAGTAGACCTAATAATTCCTATTATAATATTTCTGTTGCCATCGGTGTATATGAAATTACTGATGGAGATACCGATATCGATGCAATGAAAGATCGTGCTGGTATTCCAATGAAAAAAGTAAAAACGAATAAAACTGCATCATATGGATTCTATGATGAAAGCAATAGAAAACAAATCCTATTTGAACGAGAGCTAGAAAATAAAATGAATGAAGCTCTACTCAATCATGAATTTATTATTAACTATCAACCAAAATACGATACTATAAAACAAACAGTGTGTGGTGCTGAAGCATTGATTCGTTGGCGTCAAAAAGATGGCTCACTTTTAATGCCATACGCTTTTATTCCACTATTTGAAGACAACGGTTTCATTATTCAATTAGATGAATATGTATTTAAGCAAGTTTGTTTAGACATTAAAAAATGGATTGATAAAGGATATACTATAGTTCCTATTTCTTGTAACTTATCGCGTAAAAATATCGCAGTCAATAATTTAGCAGATACATATGAATCCATCATAAAAGAAGTTGGAATTGATCCTAGTTATATTTCTTTAGAACTTACTGAATCAGCGTTTATAGAAAATGACAGTTTAATTCAAAACTTTGTCGCTAAATTAAATAGTAAACACTTTAAAGTGATTATGGATGATTTTGGAGTAGGTTTCTCCTCCATTGGCCTATTAAAAGATATAAACGTTCATACATTAAAACTAGACCGCTCCTTTGTCACAGATATTACAGAAAATATTAAAACAAGAAACATCGTTGAAACCATTATAAAATTAATGCGCCAATGGAATGTGCGCGTGAATGCTGAAGGAGTAGAAACCATCGAACAGCTAGAGTGCTTAACTGACTTGAAATGTGATGAAGTCCAAGGTTATTACTATTCCAAACCGATCAGTATTGAAGAATTTGAAAAGAAATTATATCGCAAATAAAAAAATAAAAAACATTACAACTTAAATTCATCTGTAATGTTTTTTTTCATCAAAATATCTTCTTTTACTATCTTAGTGTATAATATGATTAACAAACTTATTCGTAATTTTTTCTCATTTTATTAATATACATCATTTTATCGACATCGGACAATAATTGTACACACGTTGCATCATTTGTAGATTCTACCACACCATAACTTATTGACATCGGAAATTGTTCGGATTTGCTTTGAATATTTTCATTGATGAACTCCATCTTTTGCAACACCATTTCTTTTGAGAATCGATGAAAAATAATCATAATTTCATCACCGCCATAACGACAGACAACATCAGTACAACGAACACCATTTACTACCTCTTCAGCTACAATGGTAAGATACTTATCTCCTGAATCATGACCAAAATGATCATTTGCGTATTTTAATTCATCGATATCAACCATACACAACGTAAACATTTTTTTAGTTCTTAACAATTCGTTCAATTTCATCATAAAATAACGACGATTGTACAAACCAGTCAGTTCATCTTTGTATATTATTTTTTCAATGTAATCTTGGTATTGTTTATCGTACATTCCATTAACAAGCTGTACAACATAGACAGACATATAATCAATTTCAAGACGATAAACACTGATATCAACGAGTTTATTATTAAAGGAATAGCCTAATTCGAAATAATTATTCAATCCTTTTTGTAAAACACTTCGTTTTAAATGTTGAATCAGCACTGCAGTTTCACTACATTTTTTAGTCGGTTCATCACTATCAAACAACATTTTTTTACCACTATGATTGCTATAGACAATTTCTTTCATCGATGAATCTAACACCATAATGCTATCACTTAAACTTTCAATGATACTTTTAAAGAAATCACTTGATATAATTTGTGAATTGTTTTTTGTTATTTCACATTCGTTTAATGTATCAACGGATACATCAACACCTAATTTTTCTTCAGTTTGATAAGTCTTTAATTGTTTAATATACAAGGAAACTTTGTCTACAGCTTCTTGAATGTCAATCATCGAAGGAGAAAAACATTTCTTTTCACGATTGATTGTTTGATTATTAATAATGCTATCTAGATGATTTAATATAATATCAACATCTTCATGATTGTAATCCATGATTTCCCTCCTCTAACAATAGTTCTTTTTCATTTTAAAATAATCATTAAGGTACATCTTATCCGCAAACAGAATAAATAAATTAGTTATCATATTTTATTGATTTTTCGTTAAAAATGTAGTTAAATATTAGTTGAGCTATGCATCTTTTTTTATACTTTATCATTGCTAAAAAGGTGTCCCTTTTTAACAATTAACTTATATCACTTTTCTACTTGTTCAAGACGACATTTGAAAGTAGTAGGATTAATGAATTTTAACTATGGATATATGCGTGTTTCATCGCTTGAGCAAAATATAGAACGACAAAAAATTGATCTCTTAAAATGGGGAATTGAAGAAAATAATATTTTTTGTGATAAATTATCCGGAAAAGACTTTAATCGCCCACAGTATTTAAGATTACGTGAAAAATTAAAAGAAGGAGATATATTAGTAGTAAAAAGTCTTGATCGCTTAGGTAGAAATTATAATGATATTCAAGAAGAGTGGCATCAAATCGTAAAACAGAAAAAAGCCGATATCGTTATTTTAGATATGCCGATTCTTGATACAAGAGTTAATAAAGATTTAATTGGTACTCTTATTTCAGATATTGTACTACAGCTATTATCGTATGTAGCGCATGCAGAAAGAGAAAACATAAAGATACGACAAGCAGAAGGAATAGCGATTGCAAGAGCCAAAGGAAAGCACTTAGGGCGTTTTCCAAGCCCTATACCGAATAATTTTTATGAGGTGTATACTAAATGGTTATCAAAGGAATATACTCTTGAAACAGCAAGTAAATCACTCGGAGTTTCTGTTAGTCAATTTCGTACAATGATCAAAAAACATAAAGAAAAAGAATGTAAAAGTTACATAAAAAATAACCTTATTTAAGATTATTTTTTTATGTAGTAAGTATTGATAAAAATAGTTCATTTAATTGTTCCGTTGACTTGGTTGAATCATTTTCTAATGTTCTTATTTGTTGTTCAATCACCATTAAATTAGTATCTATATAATCATTCAATTGGCGAATTTTATTAATTTCACCTAATTGTTAAACACCGCTTTATACCAACTATCAAACGTCACTTTATTTTAATCAACATTTTGACCTAAATA
>CAZTII010000065.1:0-9432 GCA_964613305.1 uncultured Erysipelotrichaceae bacterium | reverse complement strand
TTTATTTGCGGTTATTTTTCATCTTTCTTGATGGACATTAAAATCGAATCAATTTTACGACTTTGATTTAATGTTTCATCCAATTTAAAAATTAAATCAGGAATTTTACGAATCGTTAATCGTTTCGACAATTCACTACGAATAAATCCTTTTGAACGATTCAAAGCTTTTAAACCGGCTTCGTTTCTTTCTTGTTTTCCTAAGAAAGAAACATACACCGTTGCGAAAGAATAGTCGCTTGTTACTTTAACTTCGGTGATAGTAATAAAGCCAATTTGTGGATCCTTTAAAGAAAATTGAACAATGTCACTAATTTCTTTTAATACGATTTGGTTCAATCGTTCCATTTTAATCGACATAACTATACCGGTTTAACTTCTTTCTCTTGGAATCCTTCAATGATATCACCTTCTTTTAAATCATTGAAGTTTTCAACTGTTAATCCACATTCATATCCTTGTGATACTTCTTTTGCTTCATTTTGGAATCGTTTTAAAGAACCAAGTTTGCCTTCATAGACAACAACACCATCACGAATAACACGAACACCACATTCACGAATCAATTTACCATCAGTAACCATACATCCAGCAATCGTGCCAACCTTGGATACTTTAAAGGTTTGACGAACTTCAGCTTGACCAACCACAACTTCTTCAAATATAGGGGCAAGCATACCTTTCATGACTGCTTCCATTTCTTCTAATGCTTTATAAATAATGTTATGAAGACGGATTTCTACGCCTTCTTCAAGCGCTTTACGACGAACATTCGCATCAGGACGAACGTTAAAACCATAAATAATCGCTTTTGAAGCACTCGCTAACATAACATCTGATTCACTAATAGCTCCTGCCGTAGAGCGAATAACGTTAACTTTAACGCCTTCCACATCAATTCTTTCAAGCGATGCTTTGACTGCCTCTGCTGAACCTTGTAAGTCCGCTTTAACAATTAAAGGGATTTCCTTGACATCACCAGCTTGAATATGAGCAGCTAAATCATCAAGTGTCATTGCTGACGTTGATTTTCTTTCTTGTTCAATCTTTGCTTGGCTACGGCGCTCAGCAATAGCACGAGCTGCCTTTTCATTCGCAAACGCTTTAAAGATATCGCCAGCTACTGGAACATCATTTAAACCGATTACTTCTACTGGCATCGATGGAAGTGCTTCTTTTATTTCACGACCGCGATCATCCACCATTTTTCGAACACGGCCAAAACATGCACCAACAACAATTGGATCACCTGTTTTAAGCGTACCATTTTGAACAAGTAACGTCGTTACTGGTCCTCGTCCTCGATCAAGTTTTGCTTCAATTACTGTTCCTGAAGCCAAACGTTTTGGATTTGCGACAAAATTTCTCACTTCGGAAACAACTAAAATCGTTTCTAAAATATCGTGAATTCCCGCTCCAGTTTTAGCGCTACACTCAACAAAAATTGTATCGCCTCCCCACTCTTCCGTTACAAGTCCTAAATCGCTCATTTCATTTTTAATACGGTCTGGATTTGCTCCTGGCTTATCCATTTTATTGATTGCGACAATAATAGGAACATCAGCTGCCTTTGCATGGTCAATTGCTTCTTTTGTTTGTGGCATAACCCCATCATCAGAAGCAACCACAATAATAGCCACATCCGTTACTTTCGCACCACGAGCACGCATTGCAGTAAATGCCTCATGACCCGGAGTATCTAAAAACGTTAGTTTTTTGCCATTGATGACTACTTGATAAGCACCAATGTTTTGCGTAATACCACCAGCTTCACCATCAACAACTCTTGTCTTACGAATCGAGTCCAATAATGTTGTTTTACCATGGTCAACATGTCCCATGATAGTAACAATCGCTGGACGCTCACGTAATGATTCAATATCATCTTCGATTAAATCTTCTAAACTATCTTCATCAACAATCAGTTCTTTACTACACTCAATTTGAAATTCCAAACATACTAATTGAACTGTTTCATCATCAAGAGAACTATTGATCGTTACCATCTTCGATAACATAAATAGTAGTTTAATAATATCACTGGCATTGCGATTACACTTTTCCGCTAATTCACCTACCGTAATTCCTTCCGTGTACTTAATTTCAGTAACAACATTTCCCTTCTTCGGAACAAATGTCTTTTGGTTACGATTACTTGGTCTTTTCTTATTGTTACCTTTTTTTGCCTTAACTGCCATTTTTCCACCTCATTTCATTTTTTCTTGGATACTTTTTGCTAATTTACCATTCATTACTGCGACCATGATGATATTTCCTTTACCGATGGCCATCGATAAATCGCTACTTTTCTCAACAAGAAGTACCTTCACACCATATGTTCGACATTTATCGGTAATTTTTTTCTGTGAATTGCTAGAGCTATCTTGCGCTAAGACAACTAACTGAGCACTACCGCTAGTAATGGCCTTCATCGCTTTTTCACCATAACAGAGATTATTCGATACCATTGCGATACCAAGTAGCCCATATACTTCTCTATCCACGAATTACCTCTAAAATCTTCTCATATACGTCATCACTAATCGATGTTTCAAGTGATTTCGCCAATGAACCTTTTTTCATTGCTACTTTCAATACTTCTTCATCTTTTTTAATATAAGCGCCACGACCATTCATCTTGCCACTTAAATCAACACAAACACTACCATCAACTGTCTTAACAATACGTAACAATTCCTTTTTAGGAAGCTGTTCTTGGCTAACGACACATTTGCGCATTGGAATTTTTTTCACGCTACCACCTACATTTCATCATAGTAGTCTTCAAAGTCATCATAGTCAACTTCATCACTGTATTGAGCTAATTGTTCTTGTTCTTCACGAAGACGGATTTCCTCTAATTCTTCCTCAGAATATACTGGTTTAATTTCATAATCTTTATCTTTTTTAATATCAATTGAACGTAATTTTCTCTCTTCTTCTTCTTTTTTCTTACGTTTACGATCATCCTTCTTCTCAACCTTAGGACGATTACCACCTTCTGCTAATTTTTCAAATTCAGAAACATATTCTGTTCGTTCACGAACTTCACGTTTAACCTTCTTAGGTTTTTCAACTACTTTAGGCTCTTCCACTTTAACCATTTCTTCAACCACTTCTTCAGTCATTTCCCCTTCAACAATGTCTTCAACTTCGTCAACTATTTCAATCACTTCTTCTACTACTTCTTCAATAATTTCTTCTTCAATCACAACGTTAGCTACTTTTGCTGCTTCTTCCGCTTTTTTAGCCGCAACAATCGCATCAACATCAACACCAGTTTCAATCATTTCGCTTCTAGTTTTAATATCAATTTTCATGTTTGTCAGCTTAACCGCTAATTTTGCATTTTTACCTTTTTTACCGATTGCTAGTGATAATTGATCATCATCCACCACAACCAACAACGAACGTTTTTCTTCTGTTGGTAGTACCGCTACAACCGTAGCTGGAGCTAAAGCATTTTTAACAAGAACATCAATATCTTCACTCCATTCGAAAATATCAATTTTTTCACCTTTTAATTCTTCGATGATTTCTTGAACACGCATACCACGTGGACCAATACATGCACCAATCGCATCAACACTTGGATTTTTTGAATAAACAGCCATTTTACAACGTTCACCAGCTTCACGCGCTAATGCTTTGATTTCAACAACTCCTTGATAAATTTCCGGAACTTCTTTTTCAAATAAGCGACGTACTAATTTAGCATCACTACGAGAAACTAATACTTGAGATCCTTTTGTATCCTTGTTTACTTCCGTGATAAGAACACGTAATTTTTGACCTTCATAATAGCGTTCCCCTGGTATTTGAGCACCTTTAGGCATTAACGCTAAGGTTTTACCTAAATGAATTAAAGTAAACTTTTCTTCCACTGTTTCAACGATACCAAGAACCATTTCATCCAATTGATCAATATATTCTTCATATACGGTCATTTTTTCCGCTTCACGAATCTTTTGTTTCATCACGTTTTTCGCAAGCAATGCCGCTGCTCGACCTAAATGTTCAATTGATACTTCTCGATCAATTAATTCACCTAATTGAATCTCGCTATTTAATTTTTTCGCATCATCTAATGCAATTTCAAGTTCTTCATCTTCACATTCTTCCACAACGGTATATTGTTGATACACTTGAATACGACCACTTTTTTCATCAACTTCCACTTTTACAAGTACATCAGGAATATCAATGTGTTTACGATATGCTTTTGTCAACGCTTCTTTTAATGCTTCAATAACGATTTCTTTTGAAATTTTGCGATCTGTTTCGATAAGTTGCATAGCTTTGAGTAAATCTTTAAAATTCATTGAACCTTCTCCTCATTCTATAATTTTACCGCTAGACGAGCACTTTCAATCTCATCAAACGGAATATTTAATTTTCGTGTCACTGCTTTATCTTTATATCCAATACAAACTTCTACATCAGAACATTTGATCACTTCACCTTGAACCTCAGGTAAATTTTTAATAGGCCTTTTGAAGCGAACAAGAACGTGTTTTCCTACATAGAGCGCTAAATCCGATAATTTTTTAATTGGACGCTCGGCTCCTGGTGAGCACACCTCTAAAAAATAAGCTTCATCTTTCAATTCACTTTCATCCAAAAGTAGCGAAATTCGCTCTGAAACGGTGCAGCACGTTTCTAAGTCCATGCTACCATCGCCTTTACAAATGGCAATTTGTAAAATTTTGTTTTGTTTGTCTCTTGTCCAACAACAATCAACAAGATGTACACTTAATTCATCTAAAATCGGTTGAATTATCTCGCTGATTCGGGCTATTTGATCCATATTTTCTCCTTTTTTCATAATATAAGGAGTGGTTTCCCACTCCTGTTGCATTTATAATACATTATTTTTAAATAAAATTCAACCGTTTTAACTAAATCGATGTGTTTTCCTTCGAATCAGTATAAACACTCAACACCTTAAATAATCTTTAAATACTTCTCTAATCTCGCATTAACATATCCTGCAATCATCTCCATCATAGCTAATTCATTATGGTTGCGATTATTTAGGAGGAATTATTATAAAATTAGCTTTAATAGTTCCTATTTTTTATAAACAAAAAGATGTATTTCTACATCTTAATCAAACAATGACATTTGGTTTCTTTCTTGTAATCCATTAATAATTTTCATCTGTTCAAATTTCTTAATCATACTAGAAGAAACTTGTGTTCTCGCAATAATATCTTCTTTTGATAAAAATTCACCATCATTTCGGGCACTTACAATTGACATCGCTACCCCGTCACCTAAGCCATCAATTGTCGTAAATGGCGGAATAATGCATTTACTATCGTCGCTATCAACACTAAATTCTGTTGCGAGTGATTTATACAAATCAACATTGCTCATACGATATCCACGAGCATACATCTCTTTACACACTTCTAATGTATCGTACAGAGCGATTTCTTTCGATGAAGCAGATTTATCCCTTTTCTTTAATTCTAACGCTGACATGCGCCGTACTACGGCTGCCATTCCAAGACACATCGTTTCAATTTCGTAGGCGTTACAACGAAGTGAAAAATAAGAAATGTAATAATAATGAGGATGATACACTTTAAACCAAGCAATACGAACCGCCATAATAACATACGCCACCGCATGAGCTTTAGGGAACATGTATTTTATTTTAAGGCAACTATCGATGTACCAATCAGGTACATCGTGCTCCTTCATATCATCAATCCATTCTGCTTTTAATCCTTTACCTTTACGCACACTTTCCATAATGGTAAATGCTACTTTATCCGATAGTCCTTTTGATTGCAAATACGTCATGATATCATCACGACATCCAATCACATCTTGTAGTAAAATACCACTATCCACTAAATCACTGGCATTATTTACCCAAACATCCGTTCCGTGAGATAATCCCGAAATAATGACTAAATCACTAAAGTTACGTGGTTTTGTCGCTTCCAACATTTTACGAACAAACACCGTACCAAATTCAGGAAGACCTAAGGCACCAGTAGGTTCTTGGTATTCTTTTTGATTGGCACACAATGCTTCACTACTAGAAAATAACGACATCACTTTTTCATCATTCATGGGAATGGTTAAAGGATCAATGCCCGAAATAGTATGCAATAAACGCATTGCCGTAGGGTCAACGTGTCCTAAAATATCTAACTTTAACACATTATCGTGAATATCATGAAAGTCAAAATGCGTTGTTTTCCATGATGATTTTGGATCATTGGCTGGAAATTGTACCGGTGTAAAATCTGTCACATCCATATCACTTGGAATAACGATAATACCACCAGGATGTTGTCCTGATGTCCGTTTTACCCCTTCACAACCCATCGCTAACCATTTTTTCATGACGGAGCGCATTGAATCAAGACCCATTTCTTCAATGTAGCCACTAACATAGCCAAACGCTGTTTTATTCGCAACCGTACCAATTGTTCCAGCACGATACACATAGTCTTCTCCAAACACTTCTTTGGTAAAATTATGCGCAACTTCTTGATATTGACCACTAAAGTTTAAATCAATATCAGGAACTTTATCTCCTTCAAATCCTAAGAATGTTTCAAATGGAATGTTTTGGCCTTCACCTTTTAATGGTGTTTGACAGTTTGGACAAAGTTTATCTTCTAAATCAAAACCTGAAGAAATCGATGCATCGATATTAAAGTCACTATACTGGCAATGACGACAAATGTAATGAGGCGCAAGTGGATTAACTTCAGTAATTCCGCTCATTGTCGCTACAAAGGAAGAACCGACGGAACCACGTGATCCTACTAAATAACCATCGTCATTACTCTTTTTCACAAGTAAATGCGATATGTAATAAATAACGGCATACCCATTACCGATAATGCTCTTTAACTCACGTTCTAGACGTTCTTCAACGATACTAGGCAATACATCACCATACACTCGTTTAGCCGTAGAATAACATATATCACGCAATTTATCGTCACATCCATCAATGCTTGGCGGATACAACCCACTAGGAACTGGTTGAACATGATCAATTGTTTTACATAAAGCATTTGGTGCTGAAACAACAATTTCCTGTACTAACTTATCATCATTAAGCCAACTAAATTCCCTCAGCATTTGATCTGTCGTTAAAAAACCTTGGTTGGGATTTTTAAGAAAACGACGCTGTTCAGCATTATAGCGATATAGTGGATGACGTACACCACCTACTCCTTGTGCTTGAATATAAATATCACGAAGTATTTTTTGGTCGCTATAAGCATAATGAACATCACCTGTCGCAACAACAATCTTCTTTAATTCATAGGCCGTATCAATAATACGACGAACAACTTTTTGAAGACGTTCAACGGAAGGAATTACGTTGTTTTCAATTAAATGACGCATGTTTTCCAGTGGTTGAACTTCAATGTAATCGTAAAAGTCAATCGCTTTTCTTAAGTCTTCTTGACTACGATTGCATGCCATTTCAAACACTTCACCATTGATACACGCAGAACCTAATAAAAGATGTTCACGATATTTTTGAATGTTTTCCCTAAAAATACGTGGTTCCGCTAAAGATTCTTCACCACTACTTTTAAACACCGCTAAATTATCAGTATTAGAAATCGTTACCAATTTATATAAATCTTTCAATCCTTTTTGATTTTTTGCTAAAACACACACATGTTGCGAACGAACTTTCGCAAACGATTGTTCATTTTCAAGTCGTTGAAAATCATATACTGTTTGTGCACCTCTGTTTTTCGCATGTTGAATCATGATCATAAAAATATTCGCTAAGACATCCGCATCATAATCAGCACGATGGGCAATATCTTCATCGTAAGAAATTTTATACAAACGAGCAATATTACCTAATCGATACGTACGACGATCACTATGCAACACCCTAGCAAAATCAAGAGTATCAACAATGGTATTCGTCAATGCTGGTTTTGCCAATTTACGCAATTCTTCATTAAAAAAGCTACTATCAAATACTGCATTATGAGCAACTAGAACACGATTTGCCATCCATTCTAATAAATCATCCACAACATCACTAAAGCTTGGCGCATCTGCCACCATCGCATCAGTAATTCCAGTTTTTTCTTGAATAAAGCTAGGAATTGCCACTGGTGGTTTAATAAAATATTGTTTACGTTCTACAATGGAACCATGACGAACTAAAACACCACCAAATTCAATAATGTGATCATAATATGCCGATAATCCCGTTGTTTCTAAGTCAAACACAATATATTCAGCATCATCAATCAGTATATCTTGTGGATTACGAACAATTTTTAAATGTTCATCCACCATGTTCATCTCAACACCATACACCATTTTAAAGTCTCTTTCCGGTGCTTTTTTTAATAATTTTTTCACGTGATTGTACGCTTTAGGAAAAGATTGAACTGACATATGGTCAGTAATAGCTAAGCCACTATGACCCCACTCAAACGCCACATCAATAAGCTGTTCCACAGAACACACCGCATCCATTTCACTCATGTTGCTGTGGGAATGAAGTTCAATTCGTTTAGTACTTGCATCATCAACAACAACTTTTTTAGCCGTTTTTTCAATTGACTTTATGCGTGAGCAAACAAGTTCTCGATCATATGTATCATACACAATATCACCCACAACTAAAACACGATCACCAACACACAATTCACTCATTTTTTCTTTTGATAAACTTCTTCCCTCAAAACGTTTTAAGGTAAGAGCACCACCATCATCATGAACTGAAATAAGTTGAAACATTCGATCTGTTTTTGTCATTTTGGTTTCAATATCAAAAATAGTTGCTTCAAAGGAAACATTTTCCATTTCCATTTCAACATCTTTTAAATCAATATCGGCCCGTTTAAAACTACGATTTGCTTGTTTCAATGTCATTGGTTTTTCAACAACAATCTTTTCCACTACAACATTGCTTTCTTCAAATTCACCATCAAGAACATGAAAAACAACACTTTCAATACCACAACCAATCGCATTTAAATAAGTCAACAAACTCATTTTATCCACTAATGCTTCTTTCATTAACTCATCATTAGAAAACATCAATGAAACAACAGATGATTCAACTTTAAGTAAACCATCTAAAAACGCCTTGTTTTGACTGTTTCTAGCAAAATAGTCGTAATATTTACTTAGTTCATTACTATCTATCATTGGATCATCATATTCTACATTCAGTGTCGTCGACACTGAAAAACGTCTATTAAAATAAGTAACAATTTCTTCATATGTTTTAAACAACAACATTTCTTCCGCATAACATGATAATGTCAATGCTTCTAAAGCTTCATTGTATGTTGCACTAACAACACTAATCGACTCCAAAATATCATTATCAATCGTAGTTTCATCCATCATCGAACTCAATCTTTTCATTTTATCATTCAACTCCTAGTACTAATCATACCATATCAAAAAT
>CAZTII010000064.1:0-9707 GCA_964613305.1 uncultured Erysipelotrichaceae bacterium | reverse complement strand
ACAAACGGCTACTATTCGTTGAGAGATGGTTTGTATGAAGAATTAATACATGGAATAGAAAATTTTAATTATGGCTATAAAACAAAACCTATTCTTAATAGAGAATTAAATTTGAATATTCATTATTTAGATTCAAAAAAAAATACAGTAATCCAAGCTTCTGATATCATAGCTGGGACTGTAAGAAAAGAACTGATTAATTCATCAAATTTTCCTGACGGACTAAAAAACAGAATATCTTGGCTATGGTTATATCGAAAATTTCCACAAAAAAAATAGAGGTTTCCCTCTATTTTCCAAGGAGCTGACGTACTTACAGTACGCTTAATCATTTCAATCAGTACTCCTTGTAGACCTGTCAAGCATTTGCTTCGGTATTTAAATACTACATTACCACCACCGTAAAAACAAGACGCAAATTTTACATAAACCACTAAAAAATAACAAAATTTAGCTCATTTTACCGCTTTTTATGATTCATGCGTAATTACTTAATGTGATACAATGGTTAGAATTAAAAGGAGAAATAAATTGAAAAATAAAATTAAAAAATTTCTGACAATCGCAAATTTAGTACAAGTTGTTTTAGGCGTAATCGTAGGTATTGCGATGGTTGCTTTCGGTGAAAAAATTTCTAAGGATAAAGAAATTTCATTGTTAACTCTTCTATTGTCGTTTTGTTTTTTAATCATATCGTTTTTTATTCACGTTGTTATTCATGAAGTAGGACATTTTGTGTTTGGTAAATTAAGTGGTTATCGCTTTTCATCGTTTAGAATTGGAAATATAGCGATACTATCCAACAACAATTCCTTATCGTTAAAAAAGTATCATATTCCGCAAACGGCTGGTCAATGTTTAATGATTCCACCTTCTAAACAACCGATTCCTTATACATTGTATTTATTAGGTGGAGTTCTTTTTAATGTTTTGTTTTCATTGGTAGCGTTATTGTTAAACAGCGATAATCCTATTTTATCGCTGTTTAATTTTCAATTTATTGCGATGGGATTTGTTACTGCACTTCTTAATGGTCTTCCTTTGAAATTAGCGATGATTGAAAATGATGGTTATACAATTCAACAACTGCATAAAAGTGAAAGAACAAGAGACTGTTTTTTAGTTCAATTGCTTATTCAAGAAAAAACGCAAGAAGGAGTTCGTTTAAAAGATATGCCGCAAGAATGGTTTAACGTTGATATTGTTGAATCCAATAACGGTATTGAAGCAGCGATTAACTATGCTTCTGTTATCTATCTACTAGATAAAAAAGAGATTGTACAAGCGATTGAATTGATGGATAAACTTATAGAAAAAGATCGCAAAATGATTGGTTTTCATCGTAATTTATTAATTGCTGAACGTATTTTTTGTGAAATAATTGAAAATAAGGAGTTGGCATTGATTGAACCATTATTAACGGATGATTTTAAAAAGTTTGCTAAAGCGATGAAAACATTTCCGTCGATGATACGAATGCAGTATGCTTTATATACAATTAAAGATAAAAATAGTGATTTAGCGAATAAAACATTGGTACAATTTGAAAAAGTTGCGAAAAACTATCCATATAAACAAGATATTGAAGGTGAAAGAGAATTGCTGTTATTAGTAAAAGAGAATTGATTTTCAATTCTCTTTTACTATAATTGGTCCACTTATTTCTTGTTGAATGAGTTTCTTTCGTTGTTCACTTTCTAAAACACTAGCGTAGGTTAATGTTGTTCTAAATTCTAAGTCACGATACGCTTGTGGTAGTTGTGAGAATTTACTCGCAATTTTAACTTCTTGTTGTTTTAAGTGTTTTAAATAGTTTATTCCGATTTGATTGCTTGCTAAAACACGCAACGTATCATATGGTGGTAATTGTTTTACTTCTTGTTTTGTAACATGGTTGATGATTTGTAAACAAACTCGTTGAATTCTACTGGAAGTGTAGCGTCGAGTCGTTGCTTTATTAATAAATGTCGCAAAATTATCTGCTTCCATCGCTACGTTATATAAATGATTTTCAATACCTTCACTTACTAAAAATATTCCTTGTACTGTTTCTTTTGGTAGCGTTAATAGTAAATGTCTAAGTAGAGGGTAGTATAAACTCCATGATTGACAAGGACCTTCTAATAGCTCTTTTTTCATGCTTGTAGATGTGATTGTTTGATTAGAAAAAACAGCTTTTCTTATGGCAGTAGCACTTGATATGGACTCATATAAACAATCATCGTGATAACTGACATTCCTTTGGATGGTATAAGGGGTTAAGTTTTTATTTGCTTTTAAATAAGCAATTCCTAATATATCATTTGGTGGTATTTCTTTTTCTAAATAACCGTAAGACTTAGGAAAACTATTGCCTGTCTTTAATGATTCTTTTAAATTATCGACGGATAGTGGTAATGTCGATAATTCTTTTAAATTGTCTAAATTATTGGATTCACTACCAAAAACAAAGCTATCTGCTTTAGCTAAATGAAGAATATCCATTGCTCCTTGTGCAAATTGATTAGCGCTTTGTGTTGCAACAATGTAGGGTAATTCAAGGACTATATCAACTCCTTGCATGATGGCGTGTTTGCTTCGTGTCCATTTATCTAAGATAGCCATTTCACCACGTTGAACGTAATTTCCTGACATGACCGCAATTAAAACATCACAATTTGTGATTTCTCGTGTTTTTTGAATATGAAGCGCATGTCCATTGTGAAATGGATTGTATTCTACAATAATTCCAGTTACTTTCATATGTATCACCGCAATCATTTTATCATAAAGAAGGTACAAAAAAAACTTTTCGTGGTATTATAGTATAAATGGAGGAAATGTATGAGTGAATTTAACATTGCTTGCAACATATATCGACCAGTAGACTATGCTAAAGGCATTATTTTAATTCTCCATGGTATGAGTGAGCATAGTCAACGATATGATAATTTTGCGAGGTTTTTATGTCAAAATGGATATGTCGTTGTAACGTATAATCATCGCGGACACGGTGGTGGTGAATTAGGTTATTTTGATGAAAAAGATGGTTGGCTAAAAGTAGTAGAAGATGCACGTTATATTATGGAAAGCATAAAAAACGAATATCCACCAAGTGTACCATTTATTTTATTTGGCCATAGCATGGGCTCTTTAGTAGCACGTTCTATGTTGAAACGTTTCGATGATGAGATTGATGGTGTTATTTTAAGTGGACCACCAAACTACAATCCTTTAATTCCACTAGCATTACTACTAGCTAAACTTATTTGTTTCTTTAAAGGGGATAAATATCGCAGTAAACTATTGCGTCAATTATCTACTGGTTCTTTCAATAAAGGTATTGAAAAACCAACATGTGATAATGATTGGTTAAGTTATAATGCTGACAATGTGATGGAATTTGAAGCCGATCCGTTGTGCGGTTTTACATTTACAAGCCGTGGCTATTATGATTTATTTTGGGGAATGCGTGATAGTTGTCGTAGCAAACGAAGTAAAAAAACAAATAAAGAAATCAGTATTTTGTTGTTGAGTGGCGAAGATGATCCATGTACCGGTGGAACAAAAGGGTTAAACGATACAATTCATCATTTAGAGAAACAAGGATATACATCCATAGAATCGATCGTTTATCCTGATATGCGTCATGAAATATTAAATGAACATAAACATTCTCTTGTTTATAATGATGTGTATGTGTGGTTATTAGAAAATAGTAAGGAAAAAGAACAATGATGAAATGGGATAAAAGTGAACTTATTCATTTGGATGGTCAAATGGATTGGGAAGATGAATTGATTATTGATAGTGATAGTATTACGTTGAGTTATTTAAAATCATGTGAAGAAATGGTTGTTCGTGGCAGTTTTATACCAGTTGTTCATACCCATAGTTTTTTATGTCGTCTTCATATTGAAGGGGTGTATGTTTGTCCATGCGCTATCAGTAACGTTGATGTGGAAGTAGATTGTAATATTAGTGAAGAATATATGTTTTCATTTGATGAAGTTGATGATGAAGAAACAATCATCATTAAAGGTGAACAACTTGATTTAGAACCACTAATAAGAGAACTTATATTAAATGAAGCTCCTTTAAAAGTTGTGGATGAAGGATTAGAAGAATATCCTCAAGGAGATGGTTGGCGTATTTTTAAAGAAGGGGACTATGACCAACAAAAAGAAGGAGATCCTCGTCTATCGATATTAAAAAACTTTAAAGCAGAAGAAGAGTGAGTAAAATCACTTTTTTTTATCTTTCAATTGTGTAAGAATTTTTACTGATTTATTTGATACAAACTTGATGAGGTATATTATGAAAAAAATAATAGTAGTTTTAATGAGTATATTTCTTTGTAGTTGTACAATGCAAGAAAATAACATGAAGAAACAAGATTCAGTAGAAAAAGAAATGACAATTGAACAACAATTTCAAGAATATTATAAGAAACATAAAAGTGAATTAACTAGTGAGATAGATGATTTTTTTGTTCAAAATAATTTTTATGTTGTAAATAGTAATCGTAGTAGCGTTGAAAAAGCATTAGATAATAGTTGGGTGCGATATAATTATACCGGTAACTATCCAATTGCTTATCATCATAATGGATTGGATAAAGAAGCTAATTATCAAATTAATAGTAAAAATGACGAAATTGTTGGTGAACTTCTTTCAACGGAAAAAGGATCGTTTTCTTCACATTATATTGTTGCGGAGAATAATGAATTATCGTTTTATAACGAAATTCAACTAAAGTTGAGTTAGAACAAGAGTTAATTCAAGCGATTGCAAAGAAACAATCGCAAATTTATAATAAAGCATTAGAAGATAGTAAATCACTAAAAACAGTGGAACGATGGATTGATACTTTTTTTATTACGTACCAGATAAGTAAAACAATGGAAGATTGTATGGTTTTTCAATCTGAAAAGAAAGAAAAACAACGAGTAATTCAAAATGTAACGTATGATGATAAATTATCGAATAGTTTATTGTTGATGACAATGAGTAAACAATCGTTTTCTTCGGTGAATGAGTTAATATTAAATGATGACATGATGATTTCTTTAGCTATAACTTCGTTATTATTTGAAAATAGTGATGAGAAAGAAAATCATTATGACGATGATCACAACGTCATTTATGTTAATAAAAAAGTAGATAATCGTATCATCACTACTTTTCAATGGAATAAGATGATGAGAAGTTTATTGAATCGAGGTGATAGTATGAAAAACAGTGAAAATTCATCGTTTCAATTAAACTATGATGGAAATGTTTCAACATTAAAAAGCTTGCGTGATGATGGAATGAATGCAGGTAGAAAGTTTGGTGTACTACTAATTGATTCAGTTAGTGAAAAAAACGGAAATATTATTGTGGAAGCACGTCGATTTGATGAATTGTACAATGATAGTGAAGCTAGTTTTATATACGATAGAAAAGGAAACAACAAAGTTTCGACTTTAAGTACAGTTGATGACTTTAAAGAGTCGATTGAAAAGTGGCGCTATGTTTTAAAGGATGAAGGTAATATAACGTATCGAATTATTTCAGGAGAATTAGTCAATTAAAGAAGAAAAATCTTCTTTTTTTTATGTAATTTCTATAAAAAAACGATTGTTGTGACAATATTCAAAAATATGTTGCAAAAATCGTATAAAAACGTATAATTGGTGGTATAAAGTGGTTTGAAGTGGTGGAAAGTGGGGGAATTGTTATGTTCATGGGTACATATTGGCATAACTTAGATTCTAAGAATCGATTAATCGTTCCTGCTAAGTTTCGTGAAGAGTTGGGAGATACTTTTATTGTGACCAAAGGACTTGATGGTTGTTTAAGTGTTTATACTCAACATGGATGGAATAAATTCCTTGCAAAACTAGAAGCTGCTCCAAAAACAAAAAGAGAAGTAAGAAATTATATTCGTGGCTTTACATCTAAAGCGACAGAATGTCAAATTGATAGTCAAGGTCGTATTCAATTACCTCCATTCTTATTACAAGAAGGAAATCTTGAAAAAGAATGTGTTGTTGTTGGGGCTAATGATATCGTTGAAATTTGGTCAAAAGAGCGTTGGGAAGAAATGGATGAAATGATCAATGAAGGATTTGAAACGTTCATTGAATCAGTAACGGAATATTTATGAGTCATATAAGTGTATTGTTGAAGGAATGTATTGATGGCTTAAACATTAAAGAAGATGGAATTTATATTGATGGAACATGTGGTCGTGGTGGTCATAGTTTAGAAATTGCGAAACGATTAAAAAATGGTCACTTGTATAGTTTTGATAAAGATGATATAGCGATAAAAGAATCGATGGTAGTATTACACGATTATTTGGATAAAGTAACGTTAGTTCATGATGATTTTCGCAATGTGAAACAATATTTAGATAAAAATAATATTTGTCACATTGATGGTATGTTGTTGGATTTAGGAGTTTCATCACCACAATTTGATGATGGTGATCGTGGTTTTAGTTATCGTTTTGATTCTCGACTTGATATGCGTATGGACCGCAGTTCTCCAATAAGTGCATATGAAGTAGTTAATAATTATTCGTATGAACAGTTAGTGAAAGTTATCTTTGATTATGGTGAAGAAAAGTTTGCTAAATCAATTGTTCGTAATATTGAAAAACAGAGAAGTATAAAACCGATTGAAACAACGTTTGAATTAGTGGATATTATAAAACGATCGATGCCTAGTAAGGAACTTTCTAAAAAAGGACATCCGTCTAAACAAACATTTCAAGCGATTCGTATCGAAGTGAATCAAGAATTAGAAGCATTAAAACAGTGTCTTGAAGAAGTTGTGTCAATGTTTTCAGTAGATGGAAGATTTTGTATTATTACCTTTCATTCTTTGGAAGATAGAATTGTAAAAGATGTGTTTAAAAAAGCGAGTAGCGTGGAAATAGTGGATAAGCGTATTCCTTTATTACCTCATCAATTACCAACACCGAGTTATCGCTTAGTAAATAATAAGCCAATTGTGGCAAGTGACGAAGAATGCACAATAAATAGTCGCTCTAAGAGCGCTAAATTACGTATATTGGAAAGGATAAAAGAATAATGGTTCGATATCGCAAAGTAAAAAAGGTTAGAAGATTACGTTTAGAAGTATTATCACTACTAATTTTTATGATGGCTAGCATCGTTTGGCTTTCAACGAGTTTATTTTTAAGAACATTTAACAATTCATTAGCTGTAGCATACAACGATGTTGAAAAGAAAATTAGTGTGCTTAAACTTGATAATGAAGATATGCAAAGTAGAATTAATAAGTTAAGTACACAAGATCGTGTTGTAGCGATCGCAAATGATGCGGGATTATCATTAAATCAAGGAAATATCGTAACCATTTCAAACGGACAATAGCTATGAAGAAAAACAACATACGTGTTTTTATTGTTTTTATCGTGTCGTTGTTGTTTTTAGTCGTGGTAGCGATTAATGTTTTTTACGTGACAATATTAAAAGTTCATTTGTTGTCGCAAAAAGATTTAGAACAATATGCAGATCAGGCAAACATTAAAACAGAAATAATACAAGCGACACGTGGTAATATTTTTGATAAAAACGGCAATGTGATTGTACAAGATAATAAAACATACAATATTATTTGTTATTTAGACGAAAATCGTTCGGCTTCGAAGAATAGAAAAGCATATGTGGATGATCCACGATTGTATGCTTCTTTATTAGCGCCTATTTTAAAGGGCGATGAAGAAACGATTTTTCAATTGTTGAATAAAAAGCAAGTAAATGACAAAGGAGAAAAGATTCCAAATGTTCAGACTGAACTTGGAAATGTTGGAAGAAACTTATCAAAAGCAACAAAAGAAGAAATAGAGAGTATTCGTATTAAAGATAATGATACAAAACCTACTGATGAAAATCCTAATCCAACACGTCGATTATCAGGGATAGAATTTACCTCATCGATTAAAAGAAGTTATCCGATGGGTGTTTTTTCATCGAATTTAATTGGTTATGCGCAAGCGGAAGAATCTGTCGATAATGATAAAAAATCTCACCTTAGCGTTGTTGGTAAAATGGGATTAGAAAAAGATTTAGATGAGTATTTACGTGGGACAGATGGATATCGATGGTATCAAGCGGACCAAAAAGGTAATATTTTATCGGGCATGAAAGTGGAAGAAACGAGCAGTATTAATGGCAATGATGTGTATTTAACCCTAGATCGTGGTATTCAAGAGACAATGGAACAATCATTTAAACAAACAGTGAGTATCTTTGGTGCAGAGCGAGTGTGGGGTTCAGTGATGGAAATTTCCAGTGGGAAAATACTTGCATGGGGACAATCTCCTTCATTTGATCCAAATGAACTTATCATTACCGATTATAATAATTATGGTTCACAACTTCCTTATGAACCAGGATCAACGATGAAAACATTCGCATGGGCTGCGGCAATCAATGAAGGAAAATATGATGGAAATCAAACCGTATATTCAGGGCCTTTTTGTTATAGTGCGAATAATCGCGATCCTTATCGAGTGGCTAGTGGCGGTTTAGGATGTATAACCAACTCTGGATATAAAAATTGGGGTGATATTGGTTATGATTATGGTCTTATTTATTCATCGAATGCGATTGCTTCTTCAGTTATCACCGAACTGATTACTCCAGAAATATATGAAGATTATTTAAATCGTTTTCATTTTTTCCAAAAAGTTAATACAGAAGGAATGAAAGAAGAAGTTGGAAAGAAAAACTATACGTGGCCAATTGAAAAATTAGCGTTATCATATGGTCAAGGTTCTACAGTAACGATGTTACAGCTAATGCAGGCATATTCAGCGGTGTTTGGAAATGGTGAAATGGTAAAACCATACGTTGTGGAAAGTGTGCGTGATCCATACAATCCAAGCAATGTTATTGTTCAAAATAACCGTGAAGTAGTTGGTACACCAATCACTAGTGATACAGCGAAACAATTACAAGAAATTTTATGGAAAGTAGCGATGCAAGACGATGGAACGGCGAAACATTATCGTATTCCAGAAACGGATATTATGGCTAAAACCGGAACAACCCAATTAGCGGTAGGTGGTAGTTATAAATCCGGTGTTACGATTATTTCACTAATGGCAGCACTACCGGCTGATAATCCAAAATACATGGTTTATTATGCCTTTCAAGCAAAGTATGACCGTAATGCTCACTATAAAACGGAACCAATTAAAATGTTACTTCGTAAAGTCGCAATGACGTATAACTTAGATCATCATAGCGATTTGCTTCCTAATGTAATAGAAAAAGATGGCGTATTAGAAAATGGCACTATTTCGACGTATTCTATGCCTAATTTAGTGAATCATTCATTGGACTATAGTGTCAACAAGTTATCATCAATCAGCAATAATATTATCGTATTAGGACAAGGAAAAACAGTCATTGATCAATTTCCTCATTATAATGATCCAGTAAAAACAAATGAAAAAATCTTTTTACAAACGGATACGTCAAGTTGGGTTATGCCATCCTTACTTGGTTGGACTAAAAAAGATGTTGGGTCATTGTGGTCTATCACCCGAAATGGTTTTACAATTAAAGGAAATGGCCATGTTGTTAGCCAAAGTATTCAAGAGGGTGAGCTTGTTGGGAAAGATGTTGAAATTGAAGTGAGTTTGGAATAGAAAAATTGAAGTTGAACTTACAGTGGGATGTGGTATAATAAATCAGCTAATTGGA
>CAZTII010000063.1:0-10232 GCA_964613305.1 uncultured Erysipelotrichaceae bacterium | reverse complement strand
AGTCATTAGGAAGTCATCACATACTTAGTGAAAATGAAAATGAATAGTTTTCATTTTTTTTACAAAAACTTTTTCTAAGTTTATGTTGAAATGGCTTACATTTTGGTCTATACTACAAATTACAGGTGTCTTACTTAGTTATGGGGGAAAACTATGAGTGAAAAAAAGGTCATAAAAAAATACAATGGCATTGAAAATCCATTTGTGGGTTACTTGTTCATTGCACCACAGCTATTGTTGTTTTTAATTTTTATTGTTTATCCTGTATTAGAAGGATTCCGTATGAGTATGTATCGATTTACATATACGGGAAAAGAATTCATTGGCTTTGAAAACTACAAAACCTTATTAACGGATGAAGTATTTATTAAGTCGATGGGCAATACATTAATCTTTGTTGTCGGCATTGTCTTCTTAACAATTGCTTTTGGGTTGTTTGTGGCTACAACCGTGTACGACAAAAATCCAAAGTATATTTCCTTTATCCGCGGAAGTTATTATTTGCCAGTAATGGTCTCGATGGTTGTCATGTCGATGGTGTGGAACTTTTTATTAAATCCAGCCAATGGTTTAATTAGTTATTTGTTTAAAGAGATGGGTTTAGGGCAGATTAATATTTTAGGTGATTCAAAGATTGTTATGTTTGCGATTATCTTTGTTACTTTTGTAGGAAATGTTGGTCAAGCGATTATTTTATACATTGCAGCGATGATTGGTATTCCTGCGGATTATTTTGAAGCGGCCGAAATTGATGGCGCAACGCGATTAGTTCGTATTCGTCGTATTTTAATTCCATTAGTAAAACCAACAACATTGTATTTAACGGTTATCAATATTATTGCCGTGTTAAAAATCTTCGTTGTTATTCAATTATTAACTGGTGGCGGTCCTAATAATGCTTCAGTGACCATGATGTATTACTTATATCAAAATGCCTTTGTTTATAACAACACTGGTGTTGCTGCAGCAGTAGGTGTATTAATGTTTATCTTTGCAATCTTATTATCAATACCACAATTTAAAACGTATGGTTCAAAGGCTTAGGGGGAAATTGATATGAAGAACTTAATTAGTCGTTGTAAACGAATGGGTTTTTACGATGTAGTATCGAATGTAATCGTCTTTATTTTAGCGCTAGCATCATTATCACCATTATTATGGTTAATTACTAACTCGGTAAAAACATCACCAGATATTTATAAAATGCCACCTGATTGGATTCCAAAATATTTATATTTTGGTAATTTTGTGGAATTATTTCAAAATCAACCAGCACTTCGTTGGACAATGAATAGTTTCATCATTTCATTTACAACAACGGCATTAACGGTATTATTTTCATCACTTGCAGCGTATGCTTTTGCTAAATTAAAATTTAAAGGTAGTAATTTTATATTCTATCTATTTGTTGGATCATTAATGATTCCAAAAGAAACATTTATTGTACCTTTATTTAATATTATTGTGCATTTTAACTGGCTAAAAAATATTGTCGGTCAATATGCAGCATTAATAGTTCCAAATCTGGCGACTGGTTTTGGGGTATTTATGTTGAAAGGTTTCTTTGAACAAATTCCTGATTCCATTCGTGAATCGGCTAAAATCGATGGTGCTTCCGAATGGAAAATCTTTGTGCGCTTGATGTTGCCGATTGCTAAACCAGGTATTGGGGCGTTGTTCATCCTTAACTTTGTAACTGTTTGGAATGACTACTTATGGCAATTATTGATGACCCAGGATAAGTTAATGAATACTCTTCCTGTAGGTATCGCTGGTCTAATGCAGGATTTAAATCCTAATCTTGGCTTAAAAGTAGCTGGGGCTGCCGTAGGGGCACTACCGATGTTAATCATCTTTGTTTTATTCCAACAATACTTTACAAAGGGAATCACAGCGGGGGCTGTGAAGGAATAAGGAGGGATACAACTGGCATTTTGTTTTATGGGTTACAGTTTTAAAAAAGAAAGAGGAGAATCTATGTTAAAAAAATTAATGCTTATCCTTTTAACCCTAATCCTAGGCTTATCGCTAGTAGGGTGTACAGGAAACACGACAGCTTCTAAAGAAGCACCAAAAGAAGAAAAACCAGTTGAAATCGAAATCTGGCTTTCACCACAATGGAAGGGTGTTTATAGCCAAAAAGAAGAAGGTGCTGATTTTGACAGTTTCTTGAAAAAAGCAGCTGAAGAATTTAAAAAAGAAAATCCAAATGTAACAGTGAAAGTACAAGTTATTCCAAGTGATCAACGTTCTGATAAATTAAGCGTTGCGATTCAAACTAAATCACTTCCAGATGCTTTCTTTGAATCAACATTTGCGATGACTCAATATGCTCATATGGGTGTATTAGCTCCACTTGATGACATCATTGATGACAACGATAGAAAAGATATTCCTTCTACATTATGGGATAACGTAACAATTGGTGGAAAAGCTTATTTCTTCCCATTCTCTAATAACCCAGGTACATTAGTGTATAACGCTGATTTATTCAAACAAGCTGGTCTTGAAAAATACATTGGTGGCGAACATGACATCATCACTTGGTCATTAGAAGACTATGAAACAATCTTAAAAACATTGAAAAAAGAATTAAAAGATGTTGCTCCATTAGGTTTATATGCTAAAAATAACCAAGGTGATACTTGGAACTTAGGTTACTTACGTGCATTTGGTTCACCTTACTTTGGTGCTGATGGCAAGTTAGTAATCAATGATGAAGCTGGTGTTAAGGCTCTTACTTTCCTTGATGGATTGAGAAAAGAAGGATTAACTACTCCAGGTGCTGAATCACTTACTTCAAATGATATCAATGCAATGTTCCAAAACCAAAAAGTTGCGGTTAGCTTTACAAATAGTATCTTGTTGTCAAACATTTTAAATGATATGGCAGCAGGAAAAATGACAAAATTTGATGTTCGTTTAGCGAATATTCCAGGCGAAAAACAACCTACATCATTTACTTACGTTACTGGTGGTATGGTATTTAATACTGGTGATGAAGCTAAAATGGCAGCAGCAAAGAAATTTGTTAAATTCTTCTGTTCTAACCCTGAATTAGTAAAAGCTTCTAAAAATGGTGTTCCTGTAAGAGAATCAGTTGCGGCTGCAGTAGCTAGCGAACTTCCTTACTTAGCAGCTTACCAAGCAAATGCTCAATACATCGTTAACTTCTCTAACAATACTCCAGGTTACGCAGAATTAAGAAATGCATTATTCCCTGAACTTCAAGCAGTATTTACAGGTGCTAAATCACCTAAAGAAGCTCTTGACGCTTACGTTGAAAAAGGTAATGCGATTATTGCAAAAGAATCAGCTGCATCAGTTGCTTTAAAATAAAGAAAAATACGAGTCACGACTGTAAATTCTTACAGTCGTGATTCATGATATTATTTAGACAGGAGAATTAAAATGGCTGAGGTTAAACTTCGAAAGGTAGAAAAACAATATCCTAATGGTTTTAAAGCTGTTCATGGTATTGATTTGGATATCAGAGATGGCGAATTTATGGTTTTTGTCGGTCCAAGTGGTTGTGCTAAATCAACAACGTTACGAATGATTGCTGGTCTTGAAGAAATTACAGGCGGTGAAATATACATTGGTGATACGGTTGTTAATAACATTCCACCAAAAGATCGTGGCATCGCGATGGTTTTTCAAAACTATGCATTATATCCACACATGAGTGTTTATGAAAATATGTCTTTTGGTTTAGAACTTAAAAAAATGCCGAAAACTGAAATTGATCGTCGTGTTAAAGAGGCGGCGGCAAAATTAGAAATCACTGACTTATTGGATCGTAAACCGAAAGAAATGTCAGGTGGCCAACGTCAACGTGTTGCCTTAGGTAGAGCGATTGTTCGTGAACCACAAGTGTTTTTATTTGATGAACCATTATCAAACTTGGATGCTAAATTACGCGGAGCAATGCGTGTTAGAATTACACAATTGCACCAAGAATTAAAGACGACAATGATTTATGTTACTCATGATCAGGTGGAAGCAATGACGATGGGTGATCGAATTACGGTAATGAAACTTGGTAAAATTATGCAAGTTGCTGATCCACTTACCCTTTATCATAGTCCAGCAAATAAATTTGTGGCAGGGTTTATTGGTTCGCCAACAATGAATTTAATTGATGCCCTTTTAGAGGAAGACAATGGTAATCTTGTTGTTAATATTAATGGTATGAAATTACAATTGCCAAAGGAAAAGGCAGAAAAAGTTAAATCTCATGTTGGTAAAAAGATTTGTTTCGGTATTCGTCCTGAAAGTATTTCTATTTGTAATAAAGAAGATGCAACTTCATACAAAGGAACTATTTTCGTAGTGGAACAAATGGGAAATGAGGAATTAATTTATTTCAATATTAAGGATACGCAAATGATTTGTCGTATGAATGTTGATTCAGATAATGTTGTTAAAACATCTGGAGAACGTATTTTTAATTTTGATATGCGTAAATGTCATATATTTGATATTGATACTGAGGATAATATTAGTTTGTAACCGATTTAATGTGGCCCTAACTTGGAACCACATTTTTTGTACAAAGGAGGAAGAAAATGTCGATAAAAGAAAAATTAAGACAAGGATTAATTGTTTCATGTCAAGCATTACCAGGTGAACCACTTTATCAAGAAGATACGACATTGATGCATTTAATGGCAAAAGCGGCAGTGGAAGCTGGGGCAGTTGGTATTCGTGCTAATTCAGTACGCGATATTAAGCGAATTAAAGAAACAGTGGATGTTCCAGTTATTGGAATTATTAAAATTGACTATGATGATAGTGATATTTATATTACGCCAACAATGAAAGAAGTCGATGAATTAGTAGAAGTGCATTGTGATATTATTGCTTTGGATTGTACAAAACGTATGCGTCCTGGAAACATTGATTTAGAGACCTTTATTAAAGCAATCAAAGAAAAATATCCAACGCAATTGTTTATGGCGGATGTAAGTACTTTTGAAGAAGGGCAAGTATCGCATGAATTAGGAATTGATTTTATTGGAACAACATTAGCTGGATATACACCATATTCTAAAAATGTCGATGGACCTAATTTTGAACTTATCAAACAATTAGTAGAAGCAGGTTTTGATGTCATCGCTGAAGGTAAGATTTATACCCCAGAACAATGCAAAGCAATCATGGATTTAAACGTGTTTGCATGTGTTGTTGGCGGCGCTATTACGCGACCTAAGGAAATTACATCACGCTTTATAAAGGCGTTGAAAAAATAATGGAAAAGCGTTATTTAGGGTTAGATATTGGTGGAACTAGTTGTAAGATGGGCATTGTTACTGATAGTGGTATTGTTACTAAAGAAGGATCAGTGGATGTCGCTTTTGATGACTATGAAACACCAATTATTGATACGGTATTAAAAGCATCGATTGATTTTGTTGATGAGCCAATTGATGGTATTGGTATTTCCGCAACTGGTCAAATTGATAGTTATCTTGGTAAAGTAATTGGCAGTAACGGTTACATTAAAAACTATGAAGGTTCTAATTTTAAAGAAGTGTTTGAAAAACAATTTCATGTTCCTACATACGTGTTAAATGACGCTAATTGTATGTTGTTAGCGGAAACGTGGAATGGTGTAGCCAAAGGATATAATCACGTTTTAGGCTTAACATTAGGTACGGGTATTGGTGGCGGTATTTTAGTCGATGGAAAAATTTTATTAGGCAGGCAAGGTATTGCTGGAGAATTAGGGCATATTTCCATTAATAGTCATGGTGAACAATGTAACTGCGGTAATATTGGTTGCTTTGAAAGAGAAGCATCCACGTTAGCGCTAGTGCGTAAAGCAAAAAAAGCTTTAAATAAGGATGTGGATGGTTTATACTTATTTAGTCATTTAGAAGATCCAACAATTAAACAATTAATTGATGATTGGTTAAATGATTTAGCAGTAGGAATTGTTTCTTTAATGCATGTGTTCAATCCAGAAATTGTGGTCATTGGTGGTGCGGTAAGTGTTCAAGAAGAAGCACTGATGAATCCTTTAAGGGATAAAATAAATTCCATGGCAATGCCACGATTTAAGGAAAATTGTTTGATTGTTTCGGCCAGTACGAAAAATCAAGCAGGGTTGTTAGGTGCCGTATATTTCATGAAGGAGAAAATTAAACGATGAAAAAGTACCAAGGTGTTATTCCAGCTTTCTACGCAGCGTATGATGCAAATGGCAATGTTTGCGAAGCTACGACAAAACAATTTACAAACTATTTAATTTCAACGGGAATCAAAGGATTATACGTTGGTGGATCAAGTGGGGAATGCATTTATCAAAGCGTTGCTGATCGTAAAAAAACATTAGAATATGTAATGAGCGAAGCAAAAGGAAAAATTACTATTATTGCCCATGTCGCATGCAATAATACATCAGATAGTATGGAACTTGCAGCACACGCTGAATCATTAGGCGTTGATGCGATTGCAGCGATTCCACCAATTTACTTTAAATTACCAGAACATGCGATTGCTAGTTATTGGAATGATATTTCTAGTGCTGCACCAAACACTGATTTTATCATTTACAACATTCCACAACTTGCAGGAGTTAGTTTAACAATGTCTTTATTGAATGAAATGATTAAAAACCCACGTGTTATTGGCGTAAAGAATTCATCAATGCCAGTTCAAGACATTCAAATGTTTAAAGATGTTAAAAAAGACTTTATGGTATTTAATGGACCAGATGAGCAATTCATCGCTGGATTGTCCATGGGTGCTGATGGTGGTATTGGTGGTACATATGCAGTAATGCCAACATTATTCTTAAAAATGGAACAATTAGTTAAAAAAGGTGATATGGCAAATGCTTTAATGGTTCAAAATGATGTTTGTCGTATTATTTATAAAATGGTTACGACAAAAGGAAATTTATATGCAGTAATGAAAGAAATCATTAAAATTCAAAAAGGAATTGATTTAGGTGGAGTAAGAAAACCTCTAGCAAACCTTGTAGAAAGTGATATGGCAATTGTTACTGAAGCTAGCAATATGATTATTGAGGCTGTAAAGAAGTATGAAAATCTATAAGCTAAGTGATGAAGTAAGTTTTAGTAAGAACATCATGGATGGTATTGATTATTTAAGAAATACCGATTTAAGTAAAGTTGGTGCCGGTAGAATTGATATTGACGGTACTCGCGTTTATGGTTTTATGCAAGAATACAATACGTTAGATGAAAGTAAACTAGAATCTCATAAGAAATACATCGATATTCAATACGTTGTAGAAGGTACTGAAATCATTGGTTATAGCGATATTAAAAACTTAGAAGTAAGTGTACCATACAACGCTGATAGCGATATTATGTTTTATCATGATGCACAAATGGAAAATTTAGTGCTACATAGTGGAGAATACGCTATTTTCGATGTAGAAGATGGACATGCACCAAAACTTAAAAATGAAACATCATCGTTTGTTAGAAAAGTAGTATTAAAAATCGCAAGATATTGATTAACTTCAATATCTTTTTTAGTTACTTTAACCTTACATTTGTATCACATTGACTGAATTATTATTAATTTCATTTATAATAATTGAAGAAAGGAGTCAGTATGAATTACAGAAAATATAAAGTGTCAGAAACAATCATGATGATAGGAGCGATTATATCATCATTAACCTTGTTAACCAGTTTTTTTTCAATACCATTAAATCCAATCATTAAAATAAGTATTTTAATCGCAGTGATTGTATGTTTTACAATAGGTTTCTATTTACAAAGCAGTCTATTATTGTTTATTCGTCAGTTCACTGATATTTCCAAAAGAAGCGCTATTCTATTAATCATCGCTCGTTATTTATCACTGTTATCGATTGTATTTTTATTGTTGAATACACTATATTCTTATACGATTGCCTACATGCCACTATTGGTTGTATCGCTTATGTATCGAACTTTTTCCGATGGAAGAGAAATTGATGAAAAATTAAAAGGATTATGCCAAGAAGTGGATATACGATTATTAACAATTGGCATTGAAGAAAAAAAACTTTAGATGGGTGTAAAAAATATCTATGAAATGTTTCTATTGACATCCTTGACTAATAGCATTAGACTATAATTGACTAATGCTATTAGTCAATAAAGGAGAAAATATGGAAAACTATAAATTAGGTGAAATGGAACAAAAGTTCGCAGATATTATATGGAGTAATGCACCGTTAAAAAGTAGTGAATTAGTGACAATTTGCGCAAGTGAATTTTCATGGAAAAGAACAACGACATATACTATGTTAAAACGATTGTGTGATCGAAAAATATTTGAAAATGATAAAGGTATGATAAAAGTATTAATGACAAAATCAGAGTTTGGTGCCTATCAAGGAGAACAGTTTTTAAGTGAAGCGTTTTCTGGGTCTTTACCTGCGTTTATTACTGCTTTTAGTAAACATAAAAAATTAAATGATGATGAAATTAGTGAAATTCAACGTCTTATTGACGAACATAAGGAAGGATAAATAATGGAAAACTTATTATTACAAGTTTTAAAGATGAGTTATAACGGCAGTATTGTTATTGTATTTATTCTTTTGATTCGTTTGTTTTTAAAAAAAGTGCCTAAAAGTTATTCTTATGCTTTATGGTCGGTTGTTTTATTTCGCTTACTTTCTCCATTTTCGATAGAAAGTGCATTTAGTTTATTTCCTATCAAAGAAAATCCCATTCCTTCAACAATGACCATGACAACTGTGGATACAGGAAGTAGAATACTCAATGATTCCACTAATCCATTACTTACTCAGGCAAATGAAGTCGCAAGTACTAATCCGATACAAATTTATATGTATATCGCTAGTATAGTTTGGATTATTGGTGTTGTAATGCTATTACTTCACAGTATAGTTAGTTTCTATTATCTTAAGAAAAAATTAGAAAATGCTATCTATTATAAAGATAATATTTATTATAGTGACAATATAGAAACAGCATTTGTAGTAGGAATAATTAAACCGACAATTTATTTACCATCATTTCTCGATGAAAAGGAACAAGGACATATACTAGTTCATGAACAAATGCATATCAAACGTTTTGATCCACTCATTAAAGCACTTAGTTTTTTCACTGTATGCATTCATTGGTTTAATCCACTTGTTTGGTTTGCCTTTTTTGAAAGTAGTAACGATATGGAAATGTCATGTGATGAAATGGTTATTAAAAGACTTGGTAATGATACTAAAAAAGCATATTCATCATCCTTGTTACGTTTTGTTCAAACGAAAAGAATGTTTCATCAAACACCACTTGCGTTTAATGAAGGAAATACAAAAAAAAGAATTATCAATATTCTTCAGTTTAAAACTATGAAAACATGGATTAGTGGTTTGTTAGTTATTGTGATACTTGGTATTATTGTTAGTTTTTCATTTAATAAGAAACAAGAACCGTTTGAACAACTACAATTTCCTGAAATGGAAAGTATTGCTTTTATTCAAGTAGAGCATAAAACCTCTACCAATACGATTACTAAGCGCACTAAAATTGAACGATTGATTACGCTATTGAAAGATAACAAAAAGACATCAATACAATCAATCAATGATGCACCGAATGTTGATGACTATATTAAAATTGATTTATATACCAATAATCTTAGAACATTGTATTTATATGAAAAAGACAATAAATACTTTATGGAAGTTCCTTATAGTGGCGTTTATACAATAAATAAGGATGTGTTATCGATAGTGAACAACGAGTCTTTTACAAGTGGTGAAAACATTGTTGAACAGAGAATCTTAGAAAATAATCTTCCTGAAAAATTATTCGATAATAAAATTCCATATGTTGGTGATGCTTCAAAGGTTGGTAAATTGATTCATTTAATTCCTTCGCCTTATGGATTAAGTTATGAGTCTTTCGAGCTTAAAACCGACATGAAACCATATGGTTTACTTGTTGCTTATTCAAGTTCTCCAGAAGTTAGATCGTATTATTCTAATGAACAACACCAACATGAATTTAAACGAAATGCATTATTGTTATTTGCTACAATAGAAAATGTCGATATGGTCGCTTTTAGAATCGTAGATAATCATGAATTAACAAACATGAAATTTAATAGAGAAGATTTTATGACAACATTTAATTTAGATGCTAAAAATAGTAATGACATACAAAAAATAATAGAAGATACAAATAAGTAAAATAAATATACATTTAATGTTAAGTTTCTCTTTTTTGAGGTAAAAG
>CAZTII010000062.1:0-10344 GCA_964613305.1 uncultured Erysipelotrichaceae bacterium | reverse complement strand
ACTTTACAACGATAATGACATAATGTCAACAAAGCTATCAAAAGAAATAAAATAGGCGTATAATGAAAAAGGTGATGAAAATGGACTTAAAAAAGGTAGCGAAACAATTAAAGTTAGATATACCAACAATATATTTTTGTCTTAAACATAAAAACACACCGTTACTAGCAAAAGCAATCGCTCTTTTTACGGTGTGTTATGCCTTATCCCCAATTGATTTAATTCCTGATTTTTTAGGCCCAATTGGTTATATTGATGATTTATTGTTATTGCCATTGTTTATCGTTATCGTTAAAAAGATGATTCCTAATGATGTTTTTCAACAATGCCAAGAACAAGCAAAAACTGCTTCAATCGAAAAGAAATGGTATTATAGTCTAGTTATTATTGGAATATGGATTGTAGTTGGTTATGTTTTTTTTATTAAAATAGTTAAATAAGATAATTATCGTAAACCAAAGTAATAATGAATACTTTCATTCTTATTCTTTTTGTTTATTTAATGAAAACATATTATAATGTTATGGTACATAGTTAGGAAAAGAACATGAGAGTAGAAAATTCGATTAAAAACGTTTTTTTTAATATAACCTACAATATTTTATTTATTGTTTTAGGTTTTTTAACCCGGAAGATCTTTATTCAAAGCTTAGGTGATACGTATTTAGGTTTATTAGGTATCTTAAACAATATTTTTGCGATGTTATCGTTGGTTGAGGGTGGTGTAGGAGTTAGTATTGTTTATCATCTATATAAACCAATTGCTGAAGATAAAAAAGATGAAATTATTGCTTTAGTACAATTATATCGTAAAACATACTATTATTTATCGTTTACAGTGATGTTGATTTGTGCTTTTTTATATCCTTTTGTTGTAAAATGGTTCAATGGAAATGAAATCAGTCTTTATCAATCATTTACTTGTTATATGTTGTTAAAACTGTTGTAACGTATTTATATGAACATAAGTGGGCTGTTATTACTGCTGATCAAAAAGGATATGTTTTAGTGAAAAACAATATGTTTTTCAATATTTTATCAAGTGTTGTAAAAATAATTGTTTTAAAAGTATACCAAAGTTTTGCGATATATTTATTTGTGGAACTAATAGTTTTTATGTTACAAAGCATGTTTAATGTTATTGTAGTTAATAAACAATATCCATATTTAAAAACAAGAAGAAAAATAAACATTCAACTTGAAACAAAAAAAGGAATTAACGATAACATTAAAGCGATGTTTGTTTATAAGGTTGGTACATATTTTGTTTATGGTTCTGATCAAATCTTAACGACGTTATTTTGTGGTTTAGCAAAAGCTGGAATTTTTACTAATTATACATTATTAACAACGAATTTTAATTTGTTATTGGATACGATGATCAATGGTTTAGGTGCTAGTGTTGGTAATCTTATTTGTAGTGATGATACTAGTAAGCGATATTTTATATTTAACGTCATTTACTTTATTAACTTTATCCTATACTCGTTAGTAACCATTGTTTTATATAATGTGAGTGAAAACTTCATTGAATGGTGGTTGGGTAAATCATATTTATTGGAACATATGATACTTATTTTATTATTGTTTAATTTTTATATTGTGGGCTTACGCCAAGCTGTTTTACTATTTAAATTAAAAGGTGGTATTTTTACCGAAGACAAATATTCGCCTTTTTTTGAAGGTGTTATTAAACTAGCCATTTCCCTTTTTTTTGGTAAATCATTCGGAATTATTGGAATCTTAGTAGCTACCTCGATAAGTACGTTGGTGTTACCATTTTGGAATCAGCCACGCTTAGTGTATCAACAACTTTTTAATCAACCACTATCTACTTATTTTGTGAAGTATGTTTTCTATGGATTATTAACGATAGCATTATGTTTCATCACAAGTTATATGAATCGATATGTTGTCGTATCGTCAATGTTTGTTCAATTAGTGCTTAAAACAGTGATTTGTGCGATGATAAGCATAATTAGTTATTGTGTTATATTTTTTAAAAGTGAAGAATTTCAATATGTTTATACTATTATTATTAAAAAGTTAGGAGTTAAATAATGATTATTCATTCTATTATTATATCATTCGTAATTATTTTCTTTAGTTTTCTTTTAGGTCGTTTATTAAAAAAATGGTTTTTAGTTCAACAAGATTTATTGTTTGGTTTTTTTAGCTTGTTGGGAATCTTTGAATTTATGATATATCCCATGGTTCTTTTTAAATTACCTTCAAAACTAGGTGTACTATTATTGTTTTTTCTTTTATTTTTAATTTTAATAATGGCTATTGTTTATCGTATTGATATTAAACTATCAAAAGAAGAAGGAACAATAATTACGCTATCGCTACTTGTGGCAATCTTATTATCATATGTAGCATCCAATCGAACATTAGGAGAACGATATTTTGATAGTGTTTATTATCTATCCATGGTTATTGAAAACAGTGTCAATCCTTATTTAGGCCGTGTTCATTATTATTCAGGTCAAGCTAGTTCGATACCATTATCCTTTTACGATTTTCAAGGATTTTATCATTTTTATTCGATGATATTAAAAGGCTATCGTCAATTTTTTACTGAAACTTTTTCTTTAACTCCACTTTATATATGGACGGCATCAATGGTTTATTATTTTTATTTAAGTTATCATATCACGTCATTGGCCATTAAATTTAGTAAAAAGAAGTGGTATATTGGTTTATTGATCATTGTCTTTATTTTTGCGAATTACACGAATTATTTCAACGTAGAGTTAGCTTTTTATGGAAATACATTAAAAACACTAGCTGTATCGATGTTGTTATTAAATTATTATCAAATTATAGTTGATGATAAAGGATATTTTAATGTTTTTATGCTTAATTCGGCACTCATTGCGTGTAGTTCTACTGGAGCTTTTTTATCATTATTTTTAGCTTGTAGTTTCTTTATTTATTTAACATGTAAAGAAAAACAATTAAATAAACTTGTTTTAAGCATGATACCGATTGTAGTATTTTTCTTTCAATATTTCTGGATTACTTTTCATCCAATTATTGCGTTAGTATTTATTGTTGTTTATTTAGTTGGTTTATATTTATGTGATAAACTGCTTAAAAACTTAAAGTATGTGTTTTATCTTTTACTTTTTGTTTTTATTGTTGGATCTTATTTTGTTCAAAACGAGAAATACAATTATATTTTTTTCTTTAAGGATCATAGTACCTATGATATGACCCTTGATCGTTTCCGTTTTGTGGGTATAAATGACTATTTACGTAATATACCATTTTGGGTATTGATGATGACGATGTTTATTCGTCAGAGAAAAGATTCATTTATTCAATTTCTGTTCATTATATTACTTTTCTTTATTAACCCTATAGTGTGTCCTTTTATCGTAAGATTTTTTACGAATGAAGTGTATAATCGAACATTTGAATTAATAACGAATCCATTTGTTTTAAGTATTGCGGCAGCAGCTTTATATCATCATAAAACGAAGGTACTTTATCCGCTCTTAATCATCATGTGCATAGGTTTGATTGGTTACAATGTTAAAACTCCTTACAATAAAATCTTTATTGCTCCTGAAGGATTTAATACTGAATATCGTATTATGGATGATGAGGTGCAATTGTATGAAAAAGTTTATGAACAATTAAAAGGGAAAGATGATTGTATCATTATCAGTCAAAGTAGCGCTATTAAGGGCTATTTAGCGAACATTATTGTTGAGCCACCTATTAGTGAAATTCGCGAAGGTGAAAGCTATAAACATCCTAACGATCGACACGTCTATTTTTATCCGTATGCGTTTTATAATGAATCAGTTTATGAAAAAAATCCGGATTTCAATAGTATGGAGATAATAAAAACGTTAGTTGATTTAAATCCAGAATTAATTATTTTATCGGAAAAAGTCAGTTATTATGATAATGGAGGATTTTTTGCACCTATTTCTTATCGTTTGCGAAATGATACTGACAAGATTTATACTTCAGATAATTGGTCACTATTAGCGATGAAAAAGTATTAATGAGGAGAGGGTATGAATGAATTAGTTTCCATAATTATTCCGTGTTATAATAGCGAAAAACACATTAATGATACGTTAGCTTCCATTGAAAGACAAACGTATTGTGCTATTGAAGTTGTTTGTGTCAATGATGGCTCAAACGATAAAACATTAAACATACTGTATGAGTATCAAAAAAAATCTCGGTTTAATGTTATCATCATCAATCAAGAAAATCATGGTGTAAGTTATTCTCGTAATGTAGGGTTAAAAGTGGCGAGGGGGAAATATATTGCTTTTTTAGATAGTGATGATTGTTACAGCGATCATTGTATTGAATATTTAGTTGAACCGATGATTGATGTGGATATTGTAGGTGGATATTTAACATATGATGTTAAAAAATTAGATAGGGGCAAGCGAAAAATTACTTTTGGTTATAATGTGGATATTTTAAATTGTTTTATGTATAAAAAGAAACCTTGTTTATTTGTCAACTTCTTATATAGGAAAGAAATTATCGATCGCTTTGAACTATCCTTTGATGAAACAATGCATCTAGGGGAAGATTTATTGTTTTTTTATCAGTATATAACGCATATTAAAGATGGCATAATGATTGATATGGCATTATATTGGTATCGAAGGCATAGTGATTCAGTTACCTCAGATGCTTCTTGGGATTTGTTAAGCATATTATTAGTGCCAGAAAAAGCATTAGCTTATTTTGAAAAATATGACTATGAACACATTGATGTTTTTAAACGATATATTCCCGTTATCACTAAATGTTTTATCGCTAAAGAAATTGCGCGCTATCGAAAAAAAGAGTTGTTTTTTAACTATTTACAACAGTCAGCTATTCAACAAGAATGTAAAGCTTTAATTGGGCAACATCATGTAAAGGAAACACTTTTTGCGTTGTTGTTGTCAAAAAGTCCATCTCTTTTTTATCACGTTATTTATTATTTATACCATTTTAAGATTTTAAAATAAGGAGACAAGTATGTATAAAAACAGTGATCATACTTTTGTAGTAAGTGCTTATAAAGAAACACCGCATTTAGAAGATTGTATTCAATCATTGCTTCAACAAACGGTTAAAACGACTATCTTAATCTCAACATCTACTTTAAATGAGTATATTGTTGGTATAGCTGAAAAGTATCAATTAAAGATAGTAGTAAATCATGGTCTAGCTGGTTGCGCTAATGATTGGAATTATGGTTTTAATCATGCGCAAACAGCCCTTGTGACAATTGCGCATCAAGATGATATTTATGACCCTGATTTTAGTAAAGAAGTGTTAGCCTATGCCAATAAAGGGAAGAAACCATTAGTTATTTATACCGATTACTATGAGATTCGTAATAATAAAAAACAAGTGGTGAATGTCTTATTAACGATAAAACGACTGTTAAATATTCCTATGTTACTGCCTAAAAGTTGGAGTAAAAAATGGGTAAGACGTCGTGTTTTGTCGTTTGGTAACGCGATTAGCTGCCCAACTGTAACCTTAAATAAGGAATTATTACATGAAAATCCGTATGATACCGAATTTAAGTGTAGTTGTGACTATATGACATGGACTAAGATAGCTTATATGGAAGGTGAATTTATTTATATACCAAAACCACTCATGGGACATCGGATTCATCAGGAATCACATACAACAAAATTTATTGAGGATAATACGCGCCAACAAGAAGATTTAAAAATATTATTGATGTATTGGCCAAAATGGATTGGTGTTTTAATTCATAAAGTGTATATGCTTGGTACAAAATTTAATAAAGATTGAATTGTTTTTTTCGACTAAATGATAGGACACATAAGAGCTGATTACTGTTAAACTTAAACTAATCACAAAGGTAGTTAAAAAATGAATAGGCAACTTCCATTTTATAAAATAATGAATGGTTAATTGTTGCATAAGAAAGCCATATATGTATATTCCTAATGATAATTCAGTCTTTTTAGCGAAGTGATGAAAATTATTTTTTTGATGAAATACAAAAGAAAAGATGACATTAGCATAAACAATCACAATGATTATTTCTTTAATTGGATGATGTATTGTAATGAAGGAAAGGATCATTAAACATAGTATGGATAGGTTGATGTTTAAAACCTTTTGTAGTGGTTTAAAAACATACATGCAACCAATAAAATAATAAGGTAATAAGCCAACAACTGATTGCATGAAGGTATTTGGGATATAATTAATGAATAATTGAAGGATAAGGGTTAGTATACATGTGATAGTGACCATTTTTTTATTAAATGACCATATAATAACGGTAATAACAAAAAAGATAACTTCTAGGCGTAGACTCCAAAGTGATCCATTGATTACTTTGGGATATAAATTATTGGTAAAGACACCAGGTAGTTCATAATTGGTGTTTAGAAAGATATTCGTACCATATTTTAGCGTAAGGGGATTAGTAAAATAGTGATTTAAAGATAATGTGGTAAGAAGCGGTCCAACAATACATGTGGTAATGATCGTAAAGATAAATAAGGAAGGAAAAATTCTTACTATTCTTTTTTTAAAAAACATTATGATGGTTGGCTCTTTAAGCCAACTTTGACTTATGAGATAACCACTAATAATAAATAGAGTTCGAATACCCCAAGCATGGATGGGTGCATTTAAAAAATAGAAAGGTGTTTTGTTTAATAAGACAAAATGATGACCGACAAAACCATAAAAGCGCCACTAAGGCGCACGATATTAAAATTAGTTTTGTGCATTGTTAAGCTCAAGGATATATCTTTCTAAAGCATTTTTCCACGATGGTAAACGATTAAAACCATTTTCACTTAATTTTGTTTTGTCTAAACGTGAGTTTAAAGGTCTTTTGGCTTTGGTTGGATAGTTTTTGGTTAAGATGGGAACAAGAACGATATTGATATTGCTTAATTTAAAAATTGTTTGGGCAAACTCATACCAACTACATGTTCCTTCATTTGTTAAGTGATATGTACCATAGTGATTACTATTAATTATCTCTTTCATCATGGTAGCGACATCGACAGTGTACGTTGGTGAACCAATTTGATCATTGATGATAGTTAACGTATTGTTTGTTTTTGCTAATTTTAACATCGTTTTGACGAAGTTATTGCCGTTAATACCAAAAACCCAAGAAATACGAAATATAAAATATTTATCTAGTGTGTTACTTACTGCTAATTCACCAAGAAATTTACTATGACCGTAGACGTTTATTGGTTGTTTTACATCATCTTCTTTATAAAAACAAGTTCCTTCGCCACTAAAAACATAATCAGTACTAAAGTATATCATTGTAGCATTAATTTTTTTACAGGCATTGGCGATGGTTTTACTCGCATCCACATTGATAGAAAAGCATTTTTTTTGTTGTTCTTCGGCTAGATCAACCGCTGTATAAGCAGCACAGTGAATCACTACTTGTGGCTGATGGTTAAGGATAAACGTCGTTGTTTTTTCGTTATCACATAAATCTAATTGTTGATAGTCAATTCCTATGACATCATGATCGTTTTCTAAGGCTTTTACAATATCGTAACCTAGTTGACCTTTAACACCAGTAACGATGATTTTCATTGATGATCACCATACATAAAGTTACAATCAGATTGTTCTAAATAAGGTGCATTTAAGTCTTTTTCACTTAGGATTGGTTTAAAATGGGGCATGATTGTTTCCCAATCGATGTTGATTGTCGGGTCATCATAGCGAATAGACCGATCGAGCTCTTTGTTATAAGGATGTGTTACTTTATAGACAAAGAGCACATCATCAGTTAATGTGATAAAACCATGAGCAAATCCTTCAGGTATGAAAAATTGTCGTTTATTTTCATTACTTAACTCTAATACTTCGTACTGTAAATACGATGGACTATTTTTTCTTAAATCAACACAGATATCTAAAACTGAACCTTGAATACAAAAAACTAATTTTGCTTGGCTAGCTGGATTATTTTGAAAGTGTAATCCTCGAAAAGTTCCTTTATTTTTAGTGAAGGAAATATTGTCTTGAACAAATTGTTCACTAATTCCAAGCTCTTTATATTTTGTTTCATTATATACTTCCATAAACCATCCACGATGATCACCGAAGCAATCGGGTTCAATAACTTTAACGTCGCTTATACCATGATTAATTAAATTCATAAAAACACTCCTTTTTGTTTTAATTATTATATCATGGTTTGAGGATACTGATAGTTGTATTGTTTATTGGTATAATCCTTTAGCGAATGTTTCAATGCCTTGTTGACAACGTGTAGCTGCGGCATACATTTCACTTAACATAATAAGATGAACGCGATTGTTTTTAATCGCATCTAAACTTGCTAAAGCAGGATCACTAATAATTGTTTCTAATTGAGCTTTTTTAACCGCTTCTTCGTTATCACCTGAATATGCCATATAAACAACAAAGATAACATCTGGATTGGCTTCAATAAGTGCTTCCTTATTGACGTTTGGCGCATCTGGTAATGATAAGGTTGCTTTTAATGATGTAACCATATCTCCTGCTAATGAGTTTTTACCATAATTTGTAAGTTGACCTTTAATTGGTTCTAAAATAACGGTTGTGACTGGTTTAGTTGTATCAACTTTTTTTGTTGCTTCATCGATTGTTTCTTTCATGTGATTAACAATGCTTTGTGCTTTATCTTCAACGTTAAATATTTTACCGATGTTGATAATATCGTTGTATTCACTTTCTAGTGTTCTTGGTTTACCGTTTTTAACGGTGTTTGAGTTTACGTAAACATTCACTCCTTTATTGACCCAAAATTGTACGTCACCTAAGTTTTTTTCACTAAAGTAGCTTCCCCAACTAAGGATTAAGTCTGGTTCTAAGTTTAAAACATCTTCTTTTGGTGGGGTAAATGTTGATAGGTAATTTACTTTGTCAAAATCAGCTTGAACAGTTTCAGGTACCGCATTATCAAGACCTGCAGCAGCTACTAATTTATCACTTAAGCCTAAAGCTAACATTGTTTCTACTGAACCTTGATAGACCGCCAGTACTTTGGAAGGAACTTCGCTGTATGTTGTTTCGATGGTATTTCCATTAAAATCTAGGGTTGTAATTACTTTTTTTTCTTCTTTAGGTGCTTCTTGTGGTTTGCTGGCACATCCAAGTAGTGATAATGCTAGTAGTGGTAATAGTAGTTTTTTTAACATGATTTCTTCTCCTTATAATGGTGTATATTGTACTAACAAGCGATTAAAACTATCCTTAGTGACAATGGCATCGACATCAAAACATTGTTTGATTAATTCGCTTGTAAGTACTGTTTCCGGTGTTCCTTGAGTAATTACTTTTCCATCTTTTAAAGCAATTAATTCATCGCATACGTGTGCTGCTAAATTTAAGTCATGGAATGCGGAAACGACTAAACAGTTTAAGTCTTTAATAATTTTTAATAACTCTAATTGATATTTTATGTCTAAATGATTGGTTGGCTCATCCAATAAATAAATTGGACTTTGTTGTACTAAGGCTCTAGCTAACATAACTCGCTGTTGTTCGCCTCCAGATAATGTGGAATAAAAACGATAAAGATAATCGCTTAAACCTACTTTTTCCATTGCTTCTTTTACTAGGTCATAATCTTCTTTTGTATCATCGTCCAATGTTTTCTTATGGGGGTTTCTTCCCATTAATACCATTTCTTCGCATGTGAAATCGAAATTAAATTGGTTGTGTTGACTTAATACTGCCATCTTTTTAGCACTTTCTTTTAAAGGATATGTTTTTAATGGTTTATTATCTAAATAGATAGCGCCAAATGTAGGCTCGTAAATACGATAAATGCATTTTAATAAAGTGCTTTTACCACAACCATTACTACCAATGATACCTATCATTTTCTTTTCGTTAAAGGATAGAGTAATACCTTTTAAAATAGGATAATCATCAATAGAAAATTGTAAATTGTCTGATCGAATACTCATATTATCCTCTTTCCTTAAATGATTGCTCGTTTCTTGTGAGTAAAAATAAGAATGTTGGTGCCCCAATAATAGAGATTAAAATACCAATTGGTAGCTCAGCATTCGGTATAATTATGCGACAGAAAATATCGGACCATAATAAAAATAAAGAACCGAGTAATGCGCTTAATGGTAATGTTTTGCGATGATCGCTGCCAGTGAATAAGCGAACTAGATGAGGAATAATTAGACCTACAAAACCGATCATGCCACTGCTGTAAACAGAGAACGCTACCATAATCGATGATAAAATAAGGAATCGTTTTCGTTCTTTGTTTAAATCTGTTCCTAATGTTTTAGCAGTTTCATCTCCAAGCAACATAATGTTTAAAACACG